>JALOUA010000141.1 GCA_025457625.1 Akkermansiaceae bacterium | reverse complement strand
CCGCGACGGCCAGCGCCTCACTTATCATGTCGGCGCGGGCATCGTCGCCGATTCCGACCCCGCGGGCGAGTATGAGGAAACCCTCCACAAGGCCGCCGGCATCCGCCTGGCGGTGGAGCGGTGGATGGGAATTCGCGCTACCGTGCCGCGTTGACATCCGCGTCCGCCGCAGCCACCGTCCCGCCCATGGACACGATGAAACTTCTCCTTGGCGCCACCATCGCGCTGCTGCTCGGCGCGCTGGCGGTGTCCTGGCAGGGCATGCGCGACGGGGTCAAAAACGCGCCGGCGGACGAGGTCGCAAGGCTCAGGAAGCAGATCACCGAGCTGCGCATGGAACAGGACAAGCTCCAGCTTGAAAAGCAGATCCAACAGCTCAAGGCCTCCGCGCCCGTCATGCCCGCGACGGGCGGTAGCCCGGCGGAAATCGAGGAAATGAAGGCGAAACTGGCCGCCAACGAGGCCGCGCTCGCCCAGCTTGAGGCCGAGCGCGAACGCGCCGCGCTCGACGCCAAGGTGGCCCAGGACGAGGAGGGCCTGCTCAGCCAGCGCGACCTCGAAAAGGGCGACAGCGAACTGCGCCGCGCCCGGTTGATCGGTGAGGCCCTGCTCATCGGCAGAGTCACCGAATACGTGGAGGACGCGGATTACGGCGGTTTCATCACTTTCCAGATTCTCATGCCGGAGCAGGTCCAGCCGGGCACCATCCTCGCCATCCGCCGCAAGACCGGCATCCTCGGCCAGCTCAAGGTTTCCGATGTCACCGCCGAAGGCGGCATCGCCAATCCACTCCCCGGTTTCGGCCCGGTCAACCCGCAGGTCGGCGACGAACTCATCCTGCCGCCGCAGTATTGATTCAAAATTTCAAATCTCAAATTTGAGATCTCAACTTCCCCAATGCCCACCGTAGGCCTCATCTCGCTTGGCTGCGCCAAAAACCTGATCGACTCCGAAGTCATGATCGGCCACCTCGCGCAGGCCGGCATGTCGCTCACGCCCGATCCGGAACTCGCCGACGTGCTCATCGTCAACACCTGCTCGTTCATCGACATGGCGAAGAAGGAATCCATCGACGCCATCTTCGGCGCGGTGGACGGCCGCAGGAGCGATCCTGATAGAGAGCGCCAGAAAATCATCGTCGCCGGTTGTTTGTCGCAGCGTTTCGCCACCGAGCTGCCCGGCATCATGCCCGAGGTGGACGCCTTCATCGGCCTGGATCAGATCACCAAGGTCGCGCCGATCATCGAAAATTTGTTAGGAAGGAAGAACGACGCCGAGGTTTCCAAAACCGAAGGCCCCGCCGCCACCGACGACCCGCGCGATTTCGTCACGCTCAAGCCGCAATACGTCCCGGATTACTCGACGCCGCGCATCCGCCTCACACCGGATCACTTCGCCTACGTCAAGATCGCCGAGGGCTGCAACCACACCTGCACCTTCTGCATCATCCCCAAAATCCGCGGCCAGCACCGCTCGCGCACACAGGAATCGGTTTTCAAGGAAGTCGAGGCGCTGGTGAAATCCGGCGTGAAGGAAATCAACCTGATCTCGCAGGACACCACCTACTTCGGCATGGACCAATGGGAGGACCAGCGCCCGAAACCGAACTCGCCCGTCGATTCCACCACAGGAAACTCGCTCTGCACCCTGCTGCGCCAGATCAACACCATCGAGGGCGACTTCTGGGTGCGCCTGCTCTACACCCACCCCGCGCATTGGTCGGACGAACTGATCCAGACCATCGCCGAGTGCGACAAGGTGGCGAAGTATGTGGACATCCCGCTCCAACACATTTCCGACAACATGCTCACCGCGATGAAGCGCGTGACCAGCGGCGATTACATCCGCGACCTGCTCCGCCGCATGCGCGCCGGCATCCCCGGCCTCGGCATCCGCACCACTTTCATCGTCGGCTTCCCCGGCGAGACGGAGGAGGACTTCAACGAATTGTTGGAATTCATCCGCGAGTTCCGCTTCGAGCGCGCCGGCGTTTTCCAATACTCGAAGGAGGAAGGCACCCGCGCCTACAAGATGGACGGCCACCTCCACCACGCCACCCGCAAAAGCCGCTGGTCCCGCGCGATGGCCGAACTCCAGAAAATCGCCGGCGAGCTGAACCAGGCGCAAGTCGGCAAACAAGTCCGCGTGCTCGTCGAGCAACCCGGCATCGCCCGCACCCAGTGGGACGCCCCGGAAATCGACGGCTCCGTCATGGTCGATGAAAAACTCCCCGTCGGACAATTCGCCGACATCACCATCGGCGACTGGCGCGGGTATGATCTGGTGGCGGCGCGTTAGGCGGCGATTCAATCCATGATTTCAGCGCATTTGTGGGCTCGTTCGGTGATTGAGTGCGCGAGCTTGGTCACGAATTCGGAATCGTTGGATTTTCCTACCGCATCTCTCGTTGCTCCAATTGAAGAGACAACCGCCTCCACCAGCGTCACGACGCAAGCCTTTACCCACGCAGGATCCAACCCGGCCTCCTCTGCCCATTTTCTCCAGCGCTCGCCGTGAATTTCATGGAGCCTGTATGTGCCGCCAATCTTCATGGCCAGTTTGACTTTGGTGGAGTGCGGATCGCGCTCGTAAGGCAGCCATGAGGCGAGGTCGTAAAACGGAGCCAGGCGAACGAAGTTACCGGGAGCATGGAGTAGTGAATAGTTCTTGGAGTGGGCGTCGGTGCCGGCGATGACCCAATTGAGCGCGAGCGACATGACAAACCGGCTGGTGTCATCGAAGGAGTCATCTGAAAACCGGTCCAGCAACTTCACGACTTCGGCCGCCGATGGTCCGCCATCAGCCTGATACTTCTGATTGGGATACCGCCCCATGGCTTGGCAGACATCCTCCTGGTGCCAGCGCTTGATCTTTCCCGAGGCATCAACACTGCGGTCGTAGCGTTTGACACAAAGAACACGTTTCCCGCCGATTTTCATGATGTCACTCTCGGCCCTCATCAATCCGACTTTCGCCGCGAGTTGCAGGCAGAAATGTTCGTTGAGCGCGTGATGGGCGAACTCTTCCAACTCGGGTTTCAGGATATGCGTCGTTGGAATCCGGCCACCGGGGACAAACCATCGACCGTCCTTTTGATGAAGCGCGTCCTTCGTTTGAGCGCCCGCGAGACTGAAGCGTCCTTCGATTTGTGCCGGAACCGCTCGCGCCTGCGCGCCCAGATCTTCGATGCGCCGGGCAAGATCCTCCTCGGTCAGAGGTGTCAGGGAATCGAGTTCGCCCGAGAGAATCAGATTCAGCCTCTCCGGTCTGACGAATTGCATCGCTCCGGCGCAGTCCTCTCCGACGTGTTTGAGCAAATCGAAGGGATTGCGCGGCGAGACTTGGAAGCGCTTCCCCCAAGCTTCGATCACCGCCGGATTATCCGGCAGCAAACCTTGCAGAAAGGGCCGGATCGCAGCGTCCGGATGAACCCGCCTGGCGAGCGGGAGGGCCAGCGACATCGGAAAACTCCCGCTGCCGAATTGCCACGCCTCATCGTAAGACAGATCGATTTCATCGATCCTCCGGTCGTAAACGAGAGTTCCGACCGGAGTATCGCCGTAGAGAATGTGCAAGGATTCCTTCATGGCTTCAGCGGTCCCTCGGTGAATGGATTGCTCTTCAACAGTCTGGCCTCGAGGCCCAGGTCCAGCACCCTGAGTGCTTTTAAGACCAGCCCCAGTTCCACGCTTTCCTTGCCGTTCTCGAACTGACTCACCCACAGTCGGCTGACCCCGATCTTCTCCGCGAGCCGGCTTTGCGACCAACCACGCTGCTTCCGCTGGTCCCGGACCAGTTCGCCGAGTGTCTCTGCCGTCTTGATGCGCATCAGGGCTTGGTTATCACTGAATGCGTTCGCTTGCAACCTTGAATTTGCATGCGTTCGTTTTCATTTATAGCTTTGCATGCGTTCATTTGCAATTGATGGCTCGGTGAGGATGAATGAAACGCTTTCAATACGTTGCCATGGCCGAACAACGGAAAACCGCATCCAGCACGTTCTGATCCTTGGCAGGATCATACGTCACGGTCATCGCCACGCGGTTTTTAGGGTCATGCCAGTCCTTCCAGTGGATCATCAGCGCGCGGCCGTAGTCCTTGTGTTCAATCACCGCTTTGATCTTGGAATCCACCGACCCGATGGCGTGTTTGGTTTCGATGAGCAGAATACCGTCCTTGCCGATGCTCCGGTTTTTCACGCCGACGACGAAGTCGGGAAAAAAGCGCCCGCCATCCGGCCGCACAATGGCCACCGAGTGTTTCTTCTTCACCGGGTTCCGATGCCACCAGAGCACTGAGCCGCTCGTATCGTTGTCCAACAGCTTCGCGAACTCCACCTCCCACTCGTTCAAGTCCGGCGGGAAAACTCCATGGATGTTTTTGAACGACGGCAATAGTGGCTCCAACGATTCGACAAAACCCGGCAGCGGCTCGGCTTCGCGGGTGAAGGAAAACCGCGCTGCGCATTGTTTCTCCACATCCTTCAGCAAACCCGGATAGCGCACGAGGATCAGCGATAACGCGGCCTCAAGGCGTTCTTCATCCTCCGCGACTTCAGTCAAGCCGTGATTCACGAATTCCTCGGCCAGACGTTTCAACAGGTGATCCTGCAAATCCTTCGGACTGAGATAGGTCTGCCTCATCAGCATGAGCTGCGCCTGCCGCTCGGCTTTATCCAAATCGATTCGCGCCTGGATGATCGAGCGTTTCTCCTCCTGTGCGTCCACGAAGTGGGCTTTCTCGATGCGGATGATTTGCACGTCTTTCGCCAGCGCCGTTAGAAGCGCGCGGTTGTCGAAAGCGACCTGCTGCTCCATGCAGGTGAGCAGGTGCTCGAGAATGTCGAGCGGCAGTTCCTGCGTGAGGAAACGCAGCGGCATTCCTTGCTTGAGAGGATAGCGATGCATGCCGGGAGAGGCTTCCGCCGCGGGCGCGATCTCACCACGCGCTTTCGCAGTGAGAGCGTCCAACAAATCGAGCAGACCCTGGCTCCGCGCCTTGCTCTCATCCGGCGAAGCCGGACTTCCTTCACCCGGTAGGGCGCTGCGGCCCGCAGCGCCGACTTCCGCCGGCTGCGCTGGAAACAGGATCGGCTGGTTGTTGGAAACCAGTTGCAGGTTCGGCTCGCCGCCCACCTTGGTCAGCATCACGAACGGACTGGTCTGCGTGAGCTGGCTCTTGAGCTGGTTGATCTTATCCGCCGCCGAGGAAATCCCCGCCTGGCTGTCGTGATCCGCGAGAAACAGATAACCATGGCGCAGAAGCGGCGACAGTTCGCGGCCTTGAAGGCGCTTGTGGACGCGCAGGATGCGTCCGATCAACTGCGTGCCGAAATCCGTGCTCTTGATCGGCCGCATCGAGACCATGCAGAAAGCACGTGGTGCGTCGAAACCGAGCGCCGCCGCCATTTTGAAAATGAGAACCTCTTTTGTCTCATCGTGAGCGAGCGAGAGGAAATTTTCATCCGGCTCGTCAGAAGTGTGCGTGGAAATCGTCTCGTCGGAAAACCCGAGCCCGACCAACCCTTGGCGGATCTCTTTGATGCTCTCGGACGATCCCGCCTGCACCATCAGCAAGGGCACCAGATCAATTTCCGCCGCCGCCAGTTCCTGTTTGATCCTTGCATGCATCGTGCAGGCGTCCTGCAAGGCGGCTGCTTCGAAGTCCGCGAGCACCGCCTGATCCGGCGGGGAAATGTAGGCGATGGAGCGCACGCCTTCCTTGACCAAGCCCGCCTCCACTGCTTCCTCGCGCGATACCTGCACGCGGTGCAGGTCCTTGATCGCCGCCGCCTTCATGAAGTGCTCGGCATCCGCATCGTCGGGCGTGGCCGTGACCATCAGCGTGTAATCCGGTTTCAGCACGTCCCGAAAAAACTCCACGCTCTGCGTCTTCGCACCGATCCCGTGATGCGCCTCGTCGATAATCACGCCGATGCGGAAACCCGCGCTTCGAAGATCTGCTAGAAAATCATCCAGCGAGGCGAGTTTTTCGTTGTCGGTGCGGAGTTTGCGGGCATCCGCCGAACGCGCGACCACCGAGGCCCAGGTGAGAACGAAGGTGTCGCCCGATTTCGTATTCGCCGCGCGGCGGTCGGTGGAGAGATCGCGGACACGCAGGCCCGGATGGTGATCGCGCAGTGACATCGCCGCCTGGCCGACGAGACCCTTGAACGGCGCGAACCACAACCAAACGATATTTTCCTCCTGCGAAAACTCTTCCGCCACCGTGCCCGCGACGAGCGTCTTGCCCGCACCCGTGGGAGCTTTGAGCAAGCACGCGCCGTTGTAGGCGAACACCCGTCGCCGTTCGAAATCCGATGCCACCTCGTCATACAGGCTCTTCGCCGCGCGGAACAGGCCGAGCACGTTGCCGATGTAGGTCTGCTGGAATGGCTTGGGGGTGATCATGGCTGGCTAGACATGAATGGATGGCGGCGGGCGAGACGCCCGCGCCACGTAGCCCGGGCGTCTCGCCCGGAGCCTGCAATCATGGATCGACTCATTGAAATCATGGCCGTGGTCCGAAGCGGTCGATGAGGGTTTGCGGGATGGGCAGGATGCTGATTTCCGGACTTTCCATGAGCGTTGCCAACGCTTCCGGCTGCCAGGTGTAAATCGTCACGTTCGCGGCGTGTGCGCGTTCCTTGTCGAGACGTTGCAGGATCGCCTCGGTGAGCGTGGTCGGATAGAAAACCGACTGCTCCGGCGTGCGCCGTGCGTGCAGGCGGCCGGAGGCCAGCGGCGCGTCCGCCGCGAGATCGCCGTAGTGCATGAGCTGGAGAAACAACCACACCTGCGCGTGTTCGATCCGCCGCACCACGCGAGTCAGCGGAATCCGCCGAGTCCGCAGATAGGCGAAACTTCCGCCCGTGCCCGGAACATCGCCGTAGCCGGATATCACGTTGGCCACGCGCTGGCGGCAGACATCGCGGCACAGGTTCTTCTCCGGCTCTTCCACCGTCGCCTCGGTGTTGGATACGAGGATGAAACGCCGCGGTTCGGCATCCGGATTCGCCGCGTTCATCTTCAACACCGCATGCGCCGTCGTCCCGGAACCCGCGAAGAAGTCCAACACGAGATCGCCGGGATTCGTGGCAATCTGGAGGATGCGCTCGATGAGGCGGGTGGGCTTGGGGTTTGTGAACGCAGCGTATCCGAAGATTTTTTTGAGTTCTAGCCCTCCATCATCAGTTGTGCCTGTTTCGTCATGTTTCCAAATGTCGATTGGCACTAATCCGGCGCCTTCCTTTTTGGGAAACACCTTCAGGCGGGGAAGCTTCGCCTTGCCTTCTTTACCCCACCAGAGGCGTTTTTCAACAACGTGCTCTTCGTGCGTCTCAAGTGCAAACTTCCAAGCATGAGTTGGATGCTCAACGATTTCACCAGTGTTCGGATTCGTAATTGGATAGACCAAGTTCGGGCGCTCGGCTTTTGTCGCGGGATTCACATAGGAAGCGCTCGTCCATACACCACGCGAATCTTTGTCGGGGTTTTTGTAAATCGCGTCGGACTTGTCAGTTCGTGGTTCGCGGAGAAAGTTTAATGCTGAACCGCACCGATAGGCCAAGATAGTATCCTTGACCGAGTAAAACATCTTGGCGTTGTTGCTTCTCGTGTAACGTTTCTCCCAAGCAATCGCTGCTAGAAAATTGTCTTCCCCGAACACCTCGTTCATCAACAACCCGAGGTGGAAGATCTCGTTGTCGTCGATGGAGACGAAGATCGCGCCATCCTGCGCGAGGAGGTCGCGGGCGAGGGTGAGGCGCTGGAACATGAACTCCAACCACAGCGAGTGCCGCCAGTTGTGGTCCTTGTCCACGAAACGGTCGTTATAGACGAAGTCGCGGTTGCCGGTGTTGTAGGGCGGATCGATGTAGATGCACTTCACCTTGCCGGCGTAGGCCACGCGCAATGCGCGCAGGGCGTCGAAGTTGTCGCCCTCGATGATGAGGTTTTCTTTCGCACCCTCTCCGGCTGCCAGCTCCGGCACCTCGTCGAGCGCGACGAAGTCGGAATTGAGCGCGCGGTCGTGCTCGATGGCGTCGCGTTCCCAGACAAGGCCGAATTTTTTCCGGTCGCGCGCCTCCAGCAGCGAGACGAGCTGCTCGTGGGTGAGGTCGCGGTAATTCGGACGGGCCATCGGCGGAAGGAACGGAAGTCCTTCCGGGTGGACGGGGAGTTAGAAAGTCGCACTGAGTCGACCGCAACGGCCTTTAGCCGACCCCTTGGGGACGGCCTGGACATGCGCCGCCGCCTCCCCGGCCGTTTCGGGTCGGTTTGGCGGCAATGTTTGCGGTCATTGCCGACCGCTCAGTGCGAGGATTTCTACGTCCCCATCCGCCGAGGCGGACGCTGGGAGTCAATCCATCCGCGCGCGGTGCGGCAAGGGCAAAGGTGGCTTGGCACGACGGTGGTGCCCTTAATGCGCTTGCCGCCCGGCGCTTTGGCGCTAGT
>JALOUA010000140.1 GCA_025457625.1 Akkermansiaceae bacterium | reverse complement strand
CATCCACGGCCGCTCCTTCGCCCCGCAGCTTCTCGGAAAACCCGGCCATCCCCGCACGTGGATTCACATACAGAATGATGACGATCGGCAGGTGAGAAACAACGAATACATGTTGAACAACAAGGACCAGCTCCGGCGGGTCGTCCAACTGTGGGAGGAACCGGCAAAACCCAACGAAAACCTCAATCCGGAAAAGGAAGTCAAGGCCCGCGAGGCATTGCAGGCGGCATTCGATGAACTTGGCAAATGAAGGCGTCTGCGGTTCGAACTCTGATTTTCATGCTCGTCGCGCCCTGTGCCGGCGCCCAGCCACCGCCGTCACCGGCGGATTGGAACGGGGCCTTGCCTCCGGAGGTGAAACCCGCGCCCAACATCATCCTGATCATGGCCGACGACCTTGGCTACGGCTCGCTGGGTTGTTACGGCCATCCCGATCTCAAAACTCCGAATATTGATGCCCTTGCCGCCACGGGGATGCGCTTCACCGATTTTCACAGCAACGGAGCCATGTGCACACCGACCCGTGCCGCCCTGATGACAGGTCGCTACCCGCAGCGTTGCGCCTGGGTGCCGGATGCGGAACTCACACCCATCTCCCGCGAACAGCGCGGCAAAAACCTCAAACAGCGCTGGGCATGGGGCGTTTCCAAGGATGAGCTCTTTCTTCCCGAACTGCTGGGCCAGTGCGGATACCGAAGCGCCCTGATCGGAAAATGGCATCTCGGGTATGACCGGAAATTCCATCCGATGAACCATGGCTTCGATGAATTCCGGGGCTTCATCGGCGGCGCGGTGGATTACCACAGCCATGTTGCGACGCATGGCTCCAAAGAATTGGATTGGTGGAAAAACGGGAAGATCGGCAACGAGGCGGGATATGCCACCGACTTGCTCACCCGATACGCCACCGAATTCATCGGCGTGAACAGGCACGGCCCGTTCTTCCTCTATCTCGCGCATGCAGCGCCTCATGAACCTCTCCAAGGTCGCCAACCCCATCAGGTGAAATCCCCCGCGAAGGTTTATCAGGAAATGATCGGGATTCTCGATGAATCGGTCGGCGCGGTGATCCAGGCGCTCCGGGATCACGGTTTGGAGAAGAACACATTGGTGATTTTTTGCTCCGATAACGGTCCGGCGCCACCGCAAGGTTTTTCGGCGAACGGAGTCTTGAAAGGCCGCAAGGGCGACATGTTCGAAGGTGGCCACCGCGTGCCTTTCATTGCGAGCTGGCCGGGCGTGATCCCCGGCGGCCGAACCAGCGGGGATGTCGCCATGTCGATGGATTTGCTGCCCACTTTCGCGCGGCTCGCGGGCGCGCGCATCCCGCAAGATCACACGATCGACGGGATCGATCTCATGCCCATCCTGAAGGGCGAAGCCAAAGCCCCGCCAAGAAACCTCCACTGGCTGTTTGGCGACGCATGGGCAGTGCGCAAAGGCTCGTGGAAATTGATGGGGAATGGCGCACGGCCCCAGGCGCTCTTTCATCTGGAAGACGACCTTTCCGAAAAAAACAACCTCATCAAACAAAAGCCGGAAGTGGCGGATGAGTTGTTTGAACTCCACCGGAAATGGATCGTGGAGACAGGAGACAAGTGATCACGGATTGAAATAGACGCGCTCCATCATCGACCATGACTTTTCGCCGGGAAGGGGCAGCTGCATCGGATCGCAAAGGCGCAGCCACTCGACATGGCGCGGATGGGCATCGAGGCGCGCCATGTCTCCGGCATGGTCGGTGCCGCAATACTCGTAATAGCCGAACTCGTAGAGTTTCCCGTCCGGCAGGCGGTGCAGGAAGATGTTGAAATTGCGGATGTTCGCCTCGCGCAGCAGGTCGCGCACGCCGGGACCATCGTGGACGCGGCGGTATGCCGCCTCATGCTCATCGCGCAGGCCGATGACCATCCCGTAGCGCCGCACCGGCGGTTCCAGTCCGTAAAACCGCTCACACGTGCCGCCGAGGACCGCGGCCTGCTCGTCCGCGCTCAGTCCGGCCGCCCAGTCGAAGGTGGTTTGCATTGTGCGCTGATAACTCGCCGCGCAGGTGCACACGGGCCAGTCGGAGCCGACCATCAAACGCGAGGGGCCGAACGCTTCGAGCACCACGTCGAGATACGGCGCGAGTTGCGCGGGCGTCCACGTCGCCCAGTCCGCCGTGGTGACCATTCCGGAGAGCTTGCAGAAAACATTCGGCCGGCGTGCCAGTTCGCGGATGTCCTCGGCCCACGGCGATAGCCCGCCGCCGGGGATGTCGGGTTTCGCAATGTGATCGACGACGAATTTCTGGTTGGGAAACTGATCCACCAGCCGCGTCGCCGGGCGGATGTGCGGTGGTTTGAGCAACAGATCATAGGTGAGCCCGTGCCGCTCCAGCCAGCCGATGCCGCGCACGTGTTCGGGTGATGCTGCGAACCCGGGATCCGGTCGATCATGAATCAAGAGCCGCAGTCCCTTGAGTTTCGGATGTGCGGCGTAGCGCTCGACCAGCGGTTCGGCATCGGGCGCGCAAAGGTCGATCCAGCCGACGACACCGAGCATCCACGGCGTGCGGTCGGCCAGGCCTAACAGGAAATCCGTCTCCGCCACCATCTCGCGCGCCTGCACCGCGACGGTGCCGTGAAAGCCCGTTTCCGTCAGCAGGGGTTCGAGATCGTCCGGTAGAAAATCCCGCCGCAGCGCGCCATACTCGTCGCTCATCCAGACATAGTCCCCGGCGTGGTCGGTGTAATTCCAAAAGTGCTGATGGGAGTCGATTTTCATTAGAACCAGTCGATGTGGGTGATGGGTTTCAGGATTTGCCGGACCTGTGCGACCAGTTCGGGATCGTAAGGCTCCGCGGCCCAGGCGACGTTGCGTTTGACGGAATCCGGATTCGCGCTGCTGAACATCGTCGTCGGGATGTCCGGGTTCTGGCTGGAAAACTGCAGCGCGAGTTTTGAAATGTTGCTGCCCTGCGCGGCACAGAATTCCGCGGCTTGTTTGAAAACCGCGCGTTGTCCGGCATTGGCCGGATGCCAGTCCGCCGGTCCGCGATCCGTGAGCAGGCCGCTGCCGAAAGGCGAGGCGTTGATCAGGCCGATGCCCTTCTCCCGCGCGATCGGCAGCAGTTCCAACAAGCGCGTGTCGTGCAGGCTGTAGTGGTTGTGCACCAGTGCGGCATCCACCGGCAGCGTGGCGAAAATGCGATGCCACAGGTCCATCGGATAGATCCCGAAGCTCACCGCGCCGATGCGCCCCTCGCGTTTCAGCTCCGCGACCGCCTCGAAGCCCTCGCCGAGCGCCCATTCGGTGTGACGCCGGTCCTCATACTCGATGTCGTGGATGTGGATGATGTCGAAGTAGTCGGTGCCGAGCCGCGCGGCGCTTTCATCGATCGAACGCCGGGTGCGCTCGCGCGAGTAGTCGAGCGTGTCATCGCCATATTTTTCCGGGTTGGTGTATTTGCCGATCTTGGTGGAGAGGAAATAGCGGTCGCGAGGGATGCCCCGCAGCGCCTTGCCGAGCACCGTCTCCGAGCGCGTGCCGCCGTAGGCCGGGGCGACGTCGAAGTAATTGATGCCGAGGTCGAGCGCGGTGTGCACGGCGCGGATCGCATCGGTCTCCTCCACCGCGTGAAAGACTCCGCCCAGCGAAGATGCGCCGAAACTGAGCGTGGAAACCTGGAGGCCGGTGTTGCCGAGCGGGCGTGTGTTCATGATTCGATCTGGATTTTGATGACTCCTTCCTTGGCCACCGCCAGCGCCATCGCCTGCGCGGTTTCTTCGAAAGGAAAGGTCTTCGAAATGAGCGGTTCGACCCTGATGCGACGGCTTGCCACGAACTGCAGCGCCATCGGGAAGAGGTGGGCGAAACGGAAAGAACCGGTGACGGTGAGTTCCTTCGACATGATGAGATTCGCCGGAATCGGCACCTCCGGCGGCAGCGTGCCGACCTGAACAATCGTCCCGCCGCGCCGCACGATTTTCAGCGCATGGATCAGCGCGTGCGTCGAACCCGCCGCTTCGAACACGACATCGAATCCGCCACCGGAAATTTCCAACGCCTGCTGCTCTGACGCGCCATCAGACGGATCAAGCGCCGCATCCGCTCCCTGTTCGATGGCGAAGCGGCGGGGAAACTCCGCCAGATCGCCAAGCGTGACCTGCCCTGCGCCGAATGCCCGCGCGGCGAGCGCGACGAGCTGGCCGATGGCCCCGCCGCCCGCGACGAACACGGACGCACCTGCCAGGTTGCCCGCGCGCCGCGCGGCGTGAAGCGCGACCGACAAAGGCTCCAGCATCGCGGCCTCGCCCCAGGTCATCGCGTCCGGCATGCGATGACAATTTCCCGCCGGCACGGCGACAAGTTCCGCAAAGCCGCCGTCCAGGTGCGGATCGCAGCTTGCCGAGCCGAAGTAGCGCATGTTCTCGCAAAGATTGTAGCGGCCGCTCCGGCAATGCCGGCACTGGCCACACGGCTGCGACGGGTCGATCACGACCCTCTCGCCGATCGCAAAGCCGCTCACTCCAGCGCCTGTTTCCGCAACCTCGCCCGCGAATTCATGTCCGAGCGCAAACGGACGTTTCGGCACGAAATTCCCGACCCGCCCGTGGCTGAAGTAATGCACGTCCGATCCGCAGATGCCGACCCGCCGCACTCTCACAAGCACTTGGCCGGGCTGTGCGCCGGGCGTCGGCAACTCGCCACGCCGGAGGTCTTCTTTACCGTGCAGGATGAATGCGCGCATGGGTATTGGGTTGGCAAACGATCAGGTGGCATCCGGTACCATCCGCAGAGGATTGCCGGACTCATTCGTCTGCGGCCCGGTGCCACAGGTCAAGGCGGATGTCACCGGACAGAACGGGCTTTGCCGCACCTTGCCGTGACGGCACGGTCCGGTCCGGACAAAGCCTTGTGATTTCCGGGAAAATCAACTTGATCGGGCAGCCGTTGGCGCATTTCCGCAAATTAAATACGCTCAGGCGTATTCCCTTTCTGAAAGATTGGCGTGAGGTTCCTCATTATTTCTCATACCTCATTGCCCGCTCCATCGCCCGAACCCAAACGTTTCATGAGTTCACCGAAATCACCCCGCTTGTTTTGCTGCCGCGCACTCTTTGCCGCGCTGTCGATTCTTCCTGTGGCGGCTTCAGCCGCCGTTGAAATCCATCTCTCTCCTGCCGGGAACGATGCCAACCCGGGCACTGCCGCGCTGCCGGTGAAGACGCCGCAAGCGGCGCAAGCCCGGGTCCGCCCGCTGATCAGGGCCGGCCTGTCCGAACCGGTGGAAGTGATTTTCGCCGCCGGCAATTACGTCATGGCCGCGCCCCTCGAATTGCGGCCGGAAGATTCGGGCACGGCAACCTTCCCGATCACCTGGAAAGCGGCATCCGGCGCGGAGGTGGTTCTCAACGGTGGCAGGCAGATCACCAGCAAGTGGACCAAGACCGGAAAAGGCGTCTGGCACACCGACCTGACAGGCATCGGCCTCGGTTCGGACCAATGGAACTTCCGCCAGTTGTTTGTCAATGGCGGCCGGGCGACGAGAGCGCGCTTTCCCAACGTCACGGAGGTCAATCCGTTTCTTTATGCGACCGGTGGCGGCTTTGATCATGTGATCATCAAGCCGTCCCTGATCAAGGCGGGCTGGGGCAAGGCGGCCGACGCCCAGATCAACATCGTCCCCCAATCGAGGTTCTTCAACCAATGGAACACCGTCACCAAGGTCGATCCCGAAACGGGTCGCATCGACATCGCCGACAGCGAGCGGCACCGCCTGATCGACAAGGGAAGCTGGTTCTGGATCGAGGGCGTCGTGGAGGAGTTGGACGAGCCCGGCGAATGGTTCCTCGACCCGGAAACCGGACGATTGTTTTACATGCCGCAGCCCGGCGTGGATCCCAACACGCTGGAAATCGTCGCACCGTATCTGAACCGCATCGTGAATCTGAAAGGTGATGTCAACGCCGGCACCCATGTCGCACACGTCCACTTCGACGGACTCAGGTTCCTCCACACGACCTTCACCCTCGGCCACATCGAGCCGCGCGTCCACAGCGACACGGTGATCATGTTCGAGAACACCAACGACAGCTCGGTCACCAACTGCCATTTCGAAAACATCGGGGGATATGCCCTCTGGCTGCACCTCGACAGCCAGCGCAATGTCTTCGACCGCAACACCGTGCGGCAATCCGGCGGTGGCGGGGTTCTTCTAACGGGATCACGCTTCGCCTACATGGACGACAGCAAGATTTACACGCCGGGCGAGGCCGCGGCCAAGGTCGCGCCGATCCTCAACCGCATCACCCGCAACACCGTCGAACACTGCGGGAAAATCCGCTACTACGGCGGCGGGGTGCATCTGGACTCGCGTCCGTTCAGCATGACGATGGCTCCGGGCAATTACATCGCCCACAACGACTTCAACGACCTCTCACGCAACGGCGTCTTCGCCTTCCGCAACCAGGGCGGCAGCGTGGTGGAATACAACCGGATTCACAACGCGATGCAGACGACCATCGATGGCGCGGCGATTCACTTCGCCACCATGAACACCATCAACGCGCCGAATTTCATCCTCAACAACTGGCTCTACGACGTCTGGGGCTTCGAGCAGAAGCCCGATGGCAAGCCCGTCCGCCGGCTCGGCAACGGCGTGTTCCTCGACTGGGAAAGCAGCAACACCACCGTCAGGGACAACTGGATTTACAACACGGTCAGCGGCGCGGTGAAGGTCATCTGGAAGGGCAACCGGAATGTCGTGAACACCGGGAACATCGATTCCAAAACCCCGATCACTCCGCCGTTCGTGAAGGACGTGGGCCCGGATGGCAAGGCCACCAACGGCATTGATCTGGCCAGCAACAAGTCCACGGGCAGCATCATTCACTACACGGATACCACCCACTTCGCCAAGACCGGGACTTGGAAAGAGGAGAAAGCCGTCGGGATTGTGAATTTATTCGAGTTCCAGTTCCTTGCGGGCACGGCCGCGGTGCCCTCGGCGGCGGTCTACAAGCTGCCGATCACCGAGGACGGCACCTATCAGATCTTGCTGCTATACAAGCCCGGTCCCGACCGCGCCTCGAACGCGCCGGTCACCATCGCGCACGCCGACGGGACGGCAGTGGTGGATTGGAACATGAAACAAGGGTCGAATCACGGGTTCGCGGTTCCCGTGGCGACCTACCGCTTCAAGGCGGGCGGCAATCACACCGTCACTCTCGGAACCGAGGGCGCGGACGGCAAGGTCATCGCCGACTCGGTCGCCTTTGTCAAAGTGGCGGAAAATCATAATTAGAATACGCATTGGTCCCTTGCAAAAGCCCTTTCACAAGGCTATTCATTCCAGCACTGTTTCTGCAAAACCCAGGTTTCGAGCATATCGATTTATGAAAAAAACCGCCTTATTGTTTGCGGGCACATTTCTTTTGATCGCGTCATCCAAGGCCGGAGTGCGTGTCTTTGTGGAGGACGCTGCCGGTGTGGCTTTGATCAAGTATGAATGCACGGCGGGTGAGGTGGTGCGGGCTTTCGCCCTGGATGTCACGGTGGATCGCGGGCAGATCGTCAACATATCGGATTTTTTCGTCGGGCCGAGCACCGGCGCCGCACGCGGCTATGGGATTTTTCCGGCGGCCTTCCGCGACCACATCACGGTGACTTCGAATACGGTCGTGAACTGGAATGCGAGTGGCTACAAGCCGCTGGCAGTGGTGGCGGATGATCCGGGTGGCACTCTTCCAGGACTGGGCACGGGCGGAGTGACACTGGAGTTCGGTGCCCTCTGGGATCCGGCTTTGCCCGAGGCGGCACCGCCATCCAGCGGAACGCTGTGCGCCTTGCAGCTCAGCGAGGGGGCGATGGTCACCGTGGCGGCCAATGCCAGTCGCGGGGGCGTCGTGCTGAGCCCCGGCGGCAATTCCGTCGCGCCCACCTTTGCCGGGGCGATCGTGGGTCCGCTGCCGGAAATCGCCGTCGAGCAGGAGGGAACCAACCTTGCCAACGGTGGTGCCACAGACTTCGGTTCGGCAGCCATCGGCTCCAACGTGAGTCTCACTTTCACCATCAAAAACACCGGAAACGCCAACCTGACCGGCTTGGCAATCACCAAGGGGGGCACGCACCCGGACGAATTCACAGTCACGTCAGACCCCATCGCTCCGGTGGGCGGACCGAGTGGAAGCACCCATTTCACGGTGCGGTTCACACCCGTCGCCGCCGGACTGCGTGAAGCCGCCATTCAAATCGCCAACAACGACATGGATGAGGATCCTTTCACAATCATCCTCAGAGGCACCGGCATCACGGCCTATCAGGCGTGGACGATCGCAGCCGGTTTGCCAGCGGGCCAGACGGACCCGCAACTGGCTCCGCACGGTGACGGGGTGTCAAACCTGCTGAAATTCGCCTTCAACATGGATCCGACAAGGCCGGATGTCCGCATGCTGAGCGTCGGCGGGGAAGGGACTTCCGGGCT
>JALOUA010000396.1 GCA_025457625.1 Akkermansiaceae bacterium | reverse complement strand
CGGGTGTTGTCATTCATCGCGCGCGGAGCATCCTGCGGATCACCGGCCCGCGTCAAGGCCTGCGGAGGAAGTTCCGGCATCGACATCCGCGCCATGTTTCCCAATCTTCGGCGCATGCCCATCGTCCATGTCGATCTCGCCGAGCGTTCCTATGAGGTCCGCGTTGATGCCGGAATCCTGCCCCACTCCGGCGGGCTGATCTGCGCGGCGGGACTGGCCGGCCGCCGTGCGGCAGTCATCAGCGATGAAACCGTCGCCGCCCTGCACGGCCCCGCCCTGCTGGAGTCACTCGAGGCGGCGGGTTTCCATCCCACGCTCCACACGGTGGCCGCGGGAGAGGCGTCGAAGTCGATGCCCCATGCGGAAACCCTCTGCCGCGGGATGATCCGCGCGGGACATGACCGCAAGTCAATGGTCGTGGCGCTCGGCGGCGGCGTGGTGGGCGATCTCGCGGGTTTTGTGGCCGCCGTCTTTTATCGCGGACTTCCCTTCGTGCAGGTTCCCACCACGATCGTCGCGCAAGTGGATTCCTCCGTGGGCGGCAAGACCGGCGTGAATGTGACCGAGGGAAAAAACCTGCTGGGTGCCTTCCACCAGCCGCGGCTGGTGATCGTGGATCCGGAGACGCTGCGCACGCTGCCGGACCGCGAGTTTCACGAAGGCTTCGCGGAAGCGATCAAGCACGCCGCCATCCGGGACGCTCCGATGCTTGATGATCTGGCCGCGCTGGATCCCGACAGCCGCGATGTTCCCGCGGATCTGATCGCCCGCAACATCGCCATCAAGGCGCGCGTGGTGGAAGCGGACGAACACGAAACACTGGGCATCCGCGCGCTGCTGAACTTCGGCCATACCATCGGTCACGGCATCGAAGCCTCGGTGCCTTACGGCGAAATGCTGCATGGCGAGGCCATCGCTCTCGGCATGAAAGCCGCATTGCATCTATCAGAACGCCGCGCCGGGCTGTCACCGGAGGCATCCGCCCGGATACGGTCGCTGTTGGAGAAATTCCACCTGCCGCAAACCCTGCCGGCATCGATCTCCACCGCGACCGTGATGAACAAACTGGCGACCGATAAAAAATTCTCCGCCGGCGCGATCCGCTTCGTGGTGTTGGATGCGGCGGGTAGCGCCCGGCTGGCCGACACCGTCACCGCGGACGACCTGCGCGAGGCGGTCGAGTGGCTGCGCGGCTGATTTCCCGCAGAAAATCCGTGCCACGCCGGGCGGAAACCGCGTATATGCCTGCGGCGCGCGTTTCCAGAGCCGATCCCTTACCCGTCATGTCTTCCTCATCCATCCAAATCCTTCACCGGGACCGCATTCCCGCCACGGGAGTTCTGGTGATTCCCAGCCGCCTCAATTTCGAGCAACTCCTCCTGCTCGAAAAACTCTTCACCGGCAGAACCATCACCTGGCTCATCGAGGAAACCTCCCAGCACGATCCTGCGCTGCGTTCCTATCTGGAAAAATCCGGCTCCGGCGCGATGTTCTCCGCCACCGACGCCGCACCGGCAGCGGCAGGCGAGCAGCTCAAACCCTCTCTTGCGGGTGACGGCGTGATCATTTACGTGCCCGGACGGTCCGCCGCGCGCAACGCCAGCAACTGGCGGATCCCCGCAAGCCACCTGCAGGCGATGTGCGCCTTCGGCCTGCCCGTGCTGCCAGTCGCCATCGACTGCCCGCGCGAGTCCGCGCTCACGATCGAGCGCCGCCAGTCGCTGCCGCACACGGTTTTTTCCTTCGCCAAGCCGATCGCCGCGGAAAAATCCGGCGTGGCCGCCTGGCAGCAGTCGCTGTGGGAGGCGGCGGAGGAAACCTACCGTTCGCGAAGCCTCTTCGACGGCTCGCTGGCCATGGCGCTGCTCGCGGGCTTGCGCAAACATGGCAACAAGAACCGCATCCTCGACGGCTCGGATGACACGGAAGTCCCCTACAGCCGGATTCTCGCCGCGGCCCTCGCGTTCTCCAAATTCATCCGCGCCGAGACCGACCAAGCACGGGTGGCCATCGTCCTGCCACCCGGCAAGGGCGGACTCATCGCCAACCTGGCGGTAATCTTCGCCGGAAAAACCCCGGTCAACCTCAACTTCACCGCCGGCCCAGAGGCCATCCGCTCGTGCATCCGCCAGGCCGGCGTGGACCGCTTCATCACCGCGGACCCGTTCGTCCGGAAAGTCTCCACGTTTCCCTGGCCGCCTAACAGGGATCTCATCCTCATCGAGCGCGTCCTGCCCACGCTCAAAAGGAAAATCATCACCTGGGGCGTGCTTTCCAAGCTGCTGCCCATCCGGCGAGCCGAAGGGCGTCGTGCTCAGCCACCGCAACCTGCTGGCCAACGTCACGCAGTTCGGCTCGCGCCTCGATCTTCCGGCCGATTCCGCCATTCTCGGCTGCCTGCCGTTGTTCCACTCGTTCGGCTGCACGGTCACCTTGTGGTTCCCGGTCATCGAGGGCGTCAACCTCGTCACCTACCCGAGTCCGCTGGAAACCAAACGCCTGGCGGAACTCATCGCGCTGCACCAGGTGAACGTGATGCTCTCCACACCCACCTTCCTGCGCGGCTACATGAAACGCATCGATGCCGCCCAGCTTGCCTCGCTCAAACTCGTGGTCACCGGCGCGGAGAAACT
>JALOUA010000139.1 GCA_025457625.1 Akkermansiaceae bacterium | reverse complement strand
GGCGGCTGGATGCCGGCGATGCACTTCATGAGCGTGGACTTGCCCGCGCCGTTGTGGCCGGCGAAGGCGATGCGCTCGCGCGGCTGCACGGAGAAGGACAGATCGTTGAAAAGGACGCGCGCGCCGAATTCGACGCGCAATGACTGGACGGAAATCATCGGGCGCGGAGCTTGCACGGCAGGCCCGGCGGGTCAACGCCGGTTTCGGCGATTGACGGCGGCCGCGCCAGAGATCCGGCGTGGTTTTTGCGCATCCGCGCATGGCATGCCGCCTGCGGGCTGATCATCGTGCGGGGAGATCGTTTCCTTTTTGAAGCACCATGAATCCGGATCTGGAAATCGCCCGCAAGGCGGTCATGAAACCTGTTGTCGAAATCGGAGCCGCGCTGGGGATCGGCGAGGAGGACCTCGAAGTCCACGGCCGCCACAAGGCGAAAATTTCCCACGGTTTCCTGCGAAATTTGCAGGATCGCCCGGATGGCAGGCTGATCCTCGTCACCGCCATGAGCCCGCCTCCGGCCGGTGGCGGCAAAACGACCACCAGCGTCGGCCTGAGCGACGCATTGTGCCGCCTTGGCAAGCGTTCGATCGTCTGCCTGCGCGAGCCGTCGCTCGGCCCCTGTTTCGGCATGAAGGGCGGTGCGGCCGGCGGTGGCTATTCGCAGGTTGTGCCGATGGAGGACATCAACCTGCATTTCACCGGCGATTTCCACGCCATCGCCAGCGCGCACAACCTGCTGGCGGCGATGATCGACAACTACATCCACCACGGCAACCCCGCGCGCATCGACATCCGGCGGATCAGTTGGCGGCGTGTCATGGACATGAACGACCGCGCGTTGCGGGGCCTGACGATCGGCCTCGGCGGGCCAGCCAACGGATTTCCGCGCGAGTCCGGGTTCGACATCGTCCCTGCCAGCGAGGTGATGGCGGTGTTATGCCTCGCCGAATCGCTGGCCGATCTCAAACAGCGGCTCCAGCGCATCGTGGTCGGCCAGACACGGGCGGGTGAGACCGTGCGGGCATCGGAGTTCGGCGCGGCCGGCGCGATGGCCGTGCTGCTCAAGGACGCCATCAAGCCGAACCTCGTGCAGACACTCGAAAACAACCCCGCGCTCATTCATGGCGGGCCCTTCGCCAACATCGCCCACGGCTGTAACTCGGTGATGGCCACCCGCGCCGCGCTCAAACTGGCCGACTATGTGGTCACCGAGGCGGGCTTCGGCGCGGACCTGGGCGCGGAGAAATTTTTCGACATCAAATGCCGTTCCGCCGGTTTCACGCCCGCTGCCGCCGTGGTGGTGGTCACGCTGCCGGCGCTGCGCTATCAGGGCGGCGCGTGTGCCAAGGCACTGCACGTCCCCGATGTTGCAGCCGTGCGCCGCGGCCTGCCCAACCTGCGCCGCCATCTCGACAACCTCCGCAACCACTTCGGCGTGCCCTGCGTGATTGCGATCAACCGCTTCGCCAGCGACACCACCGGGGAACTCGCCATGGTGGATGCGCTCGGCATGGAAAGCGGCGTCACCGTCGCCCATGCGAACCATTGGGCGGAAGGCGGCACCGGCGCGATGGCGCTCGCCGAGGCGGTGATCGATGCCGCCAACCGCCCGGCCGGCGGTTTCCGCCTGCTTTATCCCGACGACATGCCGCTATGGGAGAAGCTGGAAACCATCGCCACCAGGATCTATGGTGCCGGATCGGTGAGCGGCAACGTTTCCATCAACCGCCAGGTCGCCGAACTCGAGGAACAGGGCTTCGGTTCGCTGCCGGTCTGCATCGCCAAAACCCAATACTCCTTCTCCACCGATGCCGCCGCGCCCGGTCTTGCGGATGGCCACCAGCTCAAGGTCCGCGAAGTCCGCCTGAGTGCCGGCGCCGGCTTCGTGGTGATGATCTGCGGCGACATCATGACCATGCCCGGCCTGCCCAGGCACCCCTCCGCCATCGACATCGATGTGGATGATCACGGCAACATCCACGGGCTTTCCTGACAATGGCGTGGAACCGCGAATGCTGGCAAAATGATATCATCACAGGCATGTGGAAACACTGCCGGTAATCCGGCGCGGGTCACTCCAATGTGATGGTGAGCCGGTTGCCGCTTTTTTTCAGGTGGCCGCTCCATGATTCCATGGGGATGCGGACGCCGGCGAGGCGGTAGCGGTTGATTTGTCGTGTGGATTCCAACGTTGTTCCATTCAACTCCACGGCGACCGGGCCGCGGCCGGTTTTTCCCGTGCGGTAAACCACTTCGATGGTCCGGCCGGTGAGGTTCACCCGGGCGGTCAGACCATCGAGATCCGTTGGAACGCACGGGTCCACGACCAGCGCGTCCCTTTCCACACGCAGGCCGAGGAAGCAGTGCATGATGAGCCGCACGGCGATGCCCGGGCCGCTGGAATAGACCCGCCAGCCGCCTTCGAGCGGGACTTCGCCGCGTTTCACCAGGTCGTATGCGTCGAATGCCCGGTAGCGGTCCGCGAAGGCGGGGTCCGAGCTGGAGTAATAACAATTCGCCTGACGCAGGGCGGCGGATGGGATGAGACCGCGCATGGCGATCGGGTTGATCTGGCAGAGCGCGTGGAAGAATGCCTCCGCATCGCCATGGCGGGCGAGCGCCTCACCATAACGGATGTGGGCGTGGGT
Source organism: Akkermansiaceae bacterium (assembly GCA_025457625.1). GTDB lineage: Bacteria > Verrucomicrobiota > Verrucomicrobiia > Verrucomicrobiales > Akkermansiaceae > Luteolibacter. The sequence goes on along the minus strand of JALOUA010000139.1, from coordinate 5,860 downwards.
GTACATGATGCCGATCTCGCGGCCGAAGTAACTGGCCGTCTCGGCGCGTTGGAAGTTGGTCTGGATGCCGCCGTGATAGGCCATCGGGCGGTCGAACAGGTGCGCGCCATCAGGGCCGGTGAGGTGCCCGCGGATGAGTGAGAGGTGATGTGCGGCCTGATCCGGCGTGAGCATGTCGTTGATGATCGCGTGGATCATCGGCAGCAGGCTGTAGGACAGGCCGGTGGTGCGGTCGCGCGGGTGGAGCAGGGGTTGCGCATTTCCGTTTGGATGGAAATGCATCAGGCCGGCGATGACCTCATCGATGATGAGCGTGCGCTGGAATGCCTCGAGGATGCCGGCGGCCTGCGTTTCCATCTCCACCGCCCGCGAGTCGTGCCCCGCCTTGCGGAAGGCACCGGCCAGGGCGAGGAAAGCCTGATAGTTGAGTGTCACCGTCCACGAGCTGCACAGTTGTTCGCGCATCCCGGGCCTGGCGGGTTGCAGGGAGTCGTTCCAGTCGCCATGGCCATAGGCGGCGAGCACCGTGCCGGGGATCACGCGGCGGCGGATCAATTCCAGCGCGCGATCGACGTGGCCGAGAATGGAGGCCGTTTCCGCGGCGGCATCGCCGTCCGGATGGAAAAACGGCAGGCTTTCATCCAGCAGGGAGGCGTCGCCCGTGGCTTCGAGATACTGCGCCAGGGCGAGAACCGGCCAATAGACGATGTCGCCATGGGAGTCGCCGGGGCGGATGCCGCGCTCGCGCTCGAAGAACATGAACCACTGCGGCCAGTCGCCATCGGCGTTCTGTTGGCGGAACACGCGGCACAGCAAGTCTCTAACAGGCTCGAAGCGGCCGAGTGCGAGCAGCAGTTCGAGCGGGCCCTGGCAGACATCGCGGGTGCCCCAGCCGCCGCCGGAGTATTGCTCGAGTCCGCGCGGCGAGAGGTAGTGCACGAGGGCGTTGTGGATGAACCACGGCAGGATTCCGGCAATCCGTCGCGCGGCCGTGGCGGATTCGCCGGTTTCGGGCGCGGTGACGGCGAGCGGGGCCGCAAACGACTGCCAGAAACCCGCGGATTGGGCAAGTTCCGCGGCGACGAGCTTGCCACGAATGGAAAGCCCCGCCGACAACGACGGCGCGGTCATGAAACAAAGAAACGGCTCGTTGCGCGTCCGGCCGTCCTGATAGAGCATGTCGTCGCCGCCGATCGCCTCGATGACGGTTCCGGCATCCGGTTCGATGACGAAGCATCCATCGGGAAAGCGCCGGCCGACGTCGCTGTCGGGCAGCGCGCGGATCCGGAGGGTATTTCCGCTGGTTTCGGCAAGCGCCGGTCCGGGGCGCAGGCCGTCATCGCCGTTGAGGGCGACATGATGGGAGACCATGAATCTAACAGGTGGTCCGGAGAGGACATCGAGTGAGAGCCGGAGTTCGTGGCCGGACTCGGTGGCCCTTGCGGTCGCCCCGATCATTCCGCCGGAGTGTTTGTAGAACCATCTGCACGAATCCGGGCGCATTTCGAACGCCGAAGGCATGCCCAACAAGCGCCAGCCGCCGCCGGTTTCCACGAACACGCGCTGGCCGTGGCTGCGGAAGATGCCCAGGTAGCTGTGGCAGGTGGAGAGGAAGCGGTTGATGCTGACGTGGCCCTGCGTGACCATCGAGTGGAAGACGCCGCCCATCCACGCGGTGGAGGTCAGCGCGGCCTCGTCCGGCACGAGCGCGCTGCCGCTGCGCAGGATGTGCCCGTGGGGCCGCAGCACTTCGAGTTCCTTGGCCTTGAGCACGACATGACCGCCTTCCGCCGTGAAAAACGACAACATTTCGCCATTTTCAAATTCCTCATCCCGGATGGGGCCGCCGACGAGTTCGCGCGCCTCGTTGTCTGATAGATCGAGTGTTTCCAACCATGGCGCGGTGGCGAACAGGCTGGGTGCCGCGCGGGTGGCGGCGTTTTCCGCAGGCCATGGCGGGCAGGCCGCCTCGGGCAATGCGAGGGCGGCGTCGATGTGGCCGAGGTCCGCCTGCGAGGTCGCGGCCGGATGATCCGGCTCGAACCAGGCGAAGAATCCGCGCGTCGATTTGTGTCCGGCTTGTAAATCGGTGATTTCATCCTGGATGCACACCAGTGAATGTTCGTGCTGGAGGCGGCTGCCGGGCAGTCCGGTGGCGAGGGCCGCGGGAGCGCGTCCCGCGCGGCTTTCGAGGCCGTGGAATTGCAGGGCGTCGGTGGCGAAGGAAACGCCCTTGCCGAGGCTGCCGATCACCGTCCACGGAAAGCGCCCGCCCATCGATTGGTTTTGCCGCGAGGCGATGGCCATGCCCTTCGCCGGATGGGCAAGCGGGCTGTGATCGATGTATTGGCTCACGTAGTATTCGTTGAGACGAATCGCGCCATAGTGGGCGATGCCGATGTCCTGGGTGTGGATGAGGTCGCAGGTCACGGTTTTGTCGCCGGTGTTTTCCAATTCCACGTGCCAGAACCATGCGCAGGCGTTTTCCGCAAGCAGCAGACGGATGCGGAAAACCAGCTCGCCCCAGCGGCCATGGCCGGTCATGCCGCGTTCGTCAAAACACCATGCGGCCGGGCTGCACGGCCCGGTCAACGGGATGCTTTCGACGACCGCGCCATGACGGCGGAGGTGGATGTTGGCCGGTCCGCCTTCCGCTTCGTTGCCGGGAAACAGGTTGATGAGGGTGTCCCCGCAATCCATCCGGCGTAGCGAGCCGTTGGAATTGAATTGGAACGCGGTGCCCGCGGGGCTCGCGGCGGTGAAAGGAAACCGGGTCTTGGAAACATCGCTGTTTTTCATGGGTGTGGATGATGGGTGTGGGTCATGGGTTGTTTTTCCCGCAACGTTCGGCATGTTCGACGAATTCGCTGAGGCGGGCCACCACCGAGGCATAGGAGGAGATCGCCTGGAACTGCGTGATGATGAGCGAAAACGCGCCCAACAGCGTGGCGAAAGCCATCGCCGACTGGCCGATCACGCCGAACTCCACCTCGCTGCGGATGAACATCGGCGCGACGATCAGGACCGGGATCAACTGGATCAGGTAGTTGTAGCCGCTGGTGAAGAAGTTGAGGTTGCGGTTGACGGAGATGATATGGCGGAGGTTGGAAACCACGCTGTCGATGCGCTCGTTGATCCTGCGTTTGACATCGAGTTCGGTGCCTGTGGCGATGATGTGGTCGCCGTCCCTATCAACCTGGATGAGATCCGCGCGGAAGTCCGCCTCGAAGTCGGATTGGCGGTAGTTGAGGCGGATGAGCGGCCGCCCGAGCCAGATGGTCAGCAGCGAGCCGCCGAGCGCGTAAACCACCGCCACCAGGAACAGCCTGGGACTGATGTTCCACAACACACCCGAGAAGGAAAGCACGGTCAGCGTGGCGTTGATCATCATGAGCACGAATGAAAGCGTGGTGGTGGTCAGTTGCCGGACGTCCTCGGTCATGCGCTGGTCCGGATTGCTCACCGCATCCTCTCCGGCGAGATGTAGGAACAGATGGCGCTCGATATAGACCCCGGTGATGCGGCGCGTGAGCCATTCGCGCCACAGCAGCCCCAGGCGTTCCTCGGTGAAGCGGAACAGCACGCCGACGAGCGTGGAGCCGGCGAAGACCGCCAGATAGAGCCAGGCAAAGCGGACGAATGCCGCGGAATCCCGGTTTTCGATGGCCGTCATGAAAAACCGCCCCACATAACTGTTGGTCACGTTCATGCCATTGATGCAGAGCATGAGCAGAAGCAGCGCGGCGAGCAGCAGGCGCGCCTTGCCGCCGACGCGCGACTTGAGGAAACTCGAGATGGCGTGCATCAGGCGCCTGAGGGTCGTGCGGCTGATGGTTCCTTGTTCGCCGTTCATGTCGTGGCTTGGTGGTTGGCCATCTGTCACCCGGGCAATCTGCCCGACGGGCGCGGCTCCAGGAATCTTCCCTGGAGATGATTGACCACGGAGAAAAGCACGCCGGTGCTCCAGCCGAACATCAGCACGCCGGTGACCGCTTCGATCGCGCCCAGCACGCGCCATTCCTCGGGCGGGAGCACATCGCCAAAGCCGACCGTGGAATAACTCGTGGCGGAGTAATAGAAACAGGTTTTGAAATCCGGGAAGCAGCCGTTCCACTGGTAACATGCGGCCCACACGGTGATCTGCAGGATATGAAGCACGAGCAACCCGTAGACCACGCGGACGATGATCCAGAACATCGCGGTGAGATTGAAATGATGACCGTGGCGCGGCCAGGTGCGGCCCAGCCAGTGCAAGCCGAGGATCATGCCCAGGCCGTGAATCGCCACACACGCGGAAACCAGCACGAACAGCAGCAGGAGCAGATTGATCATGGATGGGTCACTTCCAACCGCCGTAGCACCGGCGATTCGTGTGGCACTGTCGCCCGGATGCCAAACTTGTGAAGGTCCTCATCGCTCATCGGAAAGCCGGCACGGGTGCCGGTGAAAGCCAGCGAGGACATGCGGCATTCCAGTGCCGGCCGCAGGTTGCAGTCGTGGCAAAAGCCGATTTGTGATCCATCTAGTCCGGCATGCGGGATGTCGACCCCCGTTTCATTCCGGAATTTGTGATTGGCTACAAGGCCATCAATGGCCGGAGCCAAGGATTCAGGCATATGCGCCACGCCTTCGAAGGTTTCGAAAGAGGCCGGGCCGCCGATCGCCGTTGAGGAAAAGGCGAGGGCGACTGCAAAGCCGCGGGAATTGGCTCTCATACACTTGCAGGATGCTGGAAATGCATCACACTGACAACCGGTTTTTCGATTTTTCGTGATTTCTCCGTTAGGCTGGGGTTCAAGAATCAAGATTCACCTCCATGGCAGTATCGTCCGGTTCCGGTTGGTAAGTGGCTTTTGCGTCGAGCAGAATGGTCTTGGCTTGGAAGAGGCGTTTGCCGGCGGCGACGAGCTTCTGTTTTCCGCGGTCATACCAGCCGGGTTTCATGATCTGCAGGACCGGATCCTTGAGGCGGCCGCTGCCGCGCTTGCCTTTCCATTCGATGTTGAGTTCGGAGAGCGTGCGGTCGAGGACTGCCAGAAACGTGCGGGCGGTTTCCTCAGGTGGCACGGTTTCGAATTCGACCTTGAAAACATAGCGTGAATTCCCCCCGTCTGGCTCGGCTTTGAAATGGGAGGCGTCGGTCACGGTTTCCCTGGCCGCCCGTCCGACCGCCTCGATGAGCTGGTTGACGCTGAGTTTTTCGCCGGTGAGGTTGGTCATGCCGCGGCCCTTGCGCCGGAATACGACGACGGGAGCCTTTTGATAGTGGCCCACCACTTCGATGACGTCGTTCATGTCGTAGCGGTATAGCCCGCCGGTGGTGGTGATGAAGACATAGTATTCCCGGCCCACATTCACTTCGCCGACACCGAGGAAACGCCAAGCGTCCGGATCACCGGGGTTGGTGTCGATGTCTTCGGCGGGAACCAGTTCATAGACGTTGAGGTGGATGGTGAGCACGCCGCCGGCACCATGGTCCGAGACCGGGATGCTCATGCGCGCTTCGGAGGCGAGGTAGCCCATGTCGCGGTTGGCGGGCATGCCTTTGCCATCCGGGTCATACCATTCGGGAAAGCGTTCGAGGTAGGAGGAGACCGTGCCGCCTTTCCAACAACCGATGAGCGCCATCTGCGGCCAGTAGTCCGCCGGAAGCAGGCGTCCGCCGCGGCGTTCGCGCATTTCTTCGAGTTGTCTGGCGCGCGCGGGATCGGCGCGGAGTTTGGGTTCCAGCGCTTGCCGAATTTCGGGTTTGATTGCGAACTCCTTGCTCAGCGTGCCATCGCGAATGTCGCGGATCAGGGTATCGGACAAGCGGTCCGCCATCTCCGCGAGTTTCACTACCGAGGAGGGATTCGCGGTG
>JALOUA010000138.1 GCA_025457625.1 Akkermansiaceae bacterium | reverse complement strand
GCCAGACGCCGGGCAGTGCGCCCAGCACGACCGGCCATGCCGCCTTCCATAGCTCCGATGTCGCGAAGGCTTTTTCCAGGACGATGTGGTCCACCCGCGTGTGAAGCGCCCACGGCAGCGCCACGGCCGCCGCCGCCAGCAGCAACCAGGCCGCCGCTCCCCTCAGGCTCGCGCCGTTCCCGGGGCCGCGCCCGAGGCCGCGCCCGAGGCGAAATGCAAAGACGGTCATCAGACAGGCGGTGGCGGCCGAAGAACCCATCGCCAGCCATGCCGGCCAGCCATTTTCAAAGAAGTCTTTCACCGCGAGCTTGGCCAGCCATCCGCCCGTGACGGGCAGACCACCCAGCCCGAGGCCGATGAGCAAGAGTGGCATCATCCACCAGGCGAAACCCGTGCGCCTGATGTTTTCCCCCCAACCGGCGGCCAGAAACAAACCGCCTTTCACCATCGTGTGATGGGCGGCGTAGAATGCCAGCGGCAACAGGACGGATGCGTCTCCCCGCATCATCGCCATGCCGCACACCGCCGCGATGAATCCCATCTGGCTGACGCTCGAGTAGGCCAGTATGGCCTTCGGATGGCTGCGGGTCAGCCCGGCGCCAACACCGAAAAACGCCCCTGTGAAACCGAGCGCCACCAACCAGACCGCGGCGGGCGATCCGGCATCAAACGGCAGGAAGCGGATGATCCCGATCAAGCCGACGTTGAGGATCGCGCCGCTGAGCACCGCACTCGCCGGGCTGGGAGCGACCGTGTGCGCCAGCGGCAGCCAGCCATGCGCGGGCACCAGGCCGATCTTCAATCCGAATGCGGCCAACAGAAACAGGATGGTGGGCAGCCGCCACGGTGATTCGCCCAGCCCCGCCACGGCATCGGCAATCGGATATCCGCCGCCGGCGGGGTTGAGCGCCAGCAATACAAGCCCTATCAACAACAAGGCCTCACCCACCAAAGCGAAGGCGAGATAGACCTTTCCCGCGTGTTTCGCCTGCGGCGTCTCCTCATGGATCACCAAGCCGTAGGCGGGCAGGCTTGCCAGGGCGTAGAAGAAGAAAAATCCCATCACATCGGCTGCCAGGAAGACCCCGAGGTTGCCCGTCATGGTCAGCAGCCAGCACACCGAGAAACGCCTGCGATGACGGCTCTGCGCGAGCTTGTATGGCAGACCGGACGCGGCTGCCGCCCACAGCAGCGCGGAAACCCCGAGCAGCACCGCGCCCGGCGCATCGACCGCCAGAGTGATCGGCATGGCGGCCGAAGGTGAGAGCGCAAGCGAGTGACCGCCCGCAAACACCGCAGCCAGGATCGCCGGCACGGGCGCGCTCACCAGCCACGGCGTGAACCTCGCGCCCGATCCCGGCAAAAGACAGACGCCCAGCAGGACGACCGGCCACAGGATCGCCCACATCGGCAGGCTCGCAACGACGGACTCCATCATGGCAACACCTCCCCGTTGGCAGGACGTCCGATTTCAATCAGCCGGGCCGGGATTTCCGGAAACAGCCCGATCCACAGCGACACACAGGCCAGCGCGAGCACCAGCCATTCGCGGAAGCGGGTGCCCGCGGGCTTGTCGGCCACGGGAGTCTCCGCCTCTGTTAGAAAAACGGAAACCGCGCGGAACATGTAAGCTCCGGCCAGCAGCCCGCCGCACAGGATCACCGCCGCCCATCCCCATTGCGAGCTTTCCACCGCCGCGCTGATGAGGCGCCATTTGGCCGCAAATCCGCCGGTGGGCGGCACCCCTATCAATGAAAAGGCCGCGATGAGAAAAGCGCAGCCCGCCACCGGCATCGAGCGCATCACCCCGCGCAGCCCGGCGATCCGGTCGTGGCCATAAGCCCCTGCGATCAGGCCCGCCGTCATGAACATCGAGGCCTTGGCAAAGGCGTGGGAGATGGCGAGGAACATGCCGCCCGAGAGCGCCGTCGCGACAGCCGGGCCCTTGGCCAGCGGGAAAATGAGAAACAGGTAACCGATCTGTGCCACCGTCGAATAGGCGATGAGAAGTTTCAGCCGGTCCTGGCGGATCGCCATCACCCCGCCGACGAGCACCGCCGCCGCACCCAGTGCGCCGACAAGCTGCGCCCCGGGCGTGCCGGTGAGCGGCGGCAGCAGATCGAACCAAATCCGCAGCACCAGGAAAAACGAACCCTTCACCACCAGCGCCGAGAGCAGCGCGCTCGCCGCCGGCGTGGCACCGGCATGGGCGGGTGGCAGCCACAAATGCAGGGGAAACAACGCGGTTTTCGCCATCAGTCCCGCCGTCATCAGCCCCACGCCCAGACACACCGCCCAATCCATGCCGGCCATGCCCGATAGCAGCGTGATGTCCATGGTGCCGTGGCGGCCATACAACAACGCGGCACCCAGCAAATAGAGCACCGAGCCCATCAGCGCATATAACAGATAGCGCAGCCCCGCCAGCAGCGTGCCTTTTTTGCCTTCGAGATAGACCATGGGTATCGCGGCGAATGCGATCAGTTCCAACGCCACATACAGGTTGAAAAGATCACTGCTGACAAAGACCAGGTTCATCGATGCCCAGATCGCCATCAACATCACCCAGAACACCAGGGAAGCGCGCGTTTCGGCGCCGCCCGCGGCCACCCGGAACGAGCGCGGCGCGTAAAACGCCACGGCCGCCACCAGAATCGCCGTGGTTGCCAACATCAGCACCGACAAGCCGTCGGCCCTCAACATCAGTCCGAGCGGAGGAGCCCAGCCGCCGACCCGTTCGACCATGGCCTGGCCCGTCTTCCAGACCTGTGTCGCGATCAAGCCGGCGACCAGCAGCCCGGGCGGCAGCGCCGCCAGGGTGACCGCGCGCCCGTGGCGGCCGCCCGCCAGCACGATCGCGAGCAGCGCGGCCACCGGCACCAGCACGCAGAGCACCAGCAGGCCGCCGCCGCCGTGCTGTCCGGTTGTTAGACTCGCCAGTTTCACGGGATTCACGCCTTGTCCTCATCCGGGTTGTCGGGCGCGGTTGCATCCTCTCCTTCGGGAAAGGCGCTTTCGCCCGTGTCTTCATGCAGTTTGAGCGCCATCGTCACCGCCAGCGCCGAGGCCGAGAACGCCACCACGATGCCGGTGATGACAAACGCGTGAGGCACCGGGTCGCCCGTGAGGCCTGCCGCCGCACCGCGCCGCGCGATCACGCCGAACATCAGGAACACGCCGCTGCCCAGCACGTTGAAGGAAACGATTTTGCGCAACAGCATCGGTTGCGTCAGAATGCCGTACAAACCAAGCCCGATCAGCAGTGCGGCGGCGATTCCAAACCATTCGGTCGTATTCATCTGTTGGCGGGACGTGAGGGTGGGCCGATGGCGAGCAGACACAAGGTCACTCCGATCGAAACGGTGGAGGCGGCCTCGATCAGCAGGATCACCGGCTTGGCGAAGCCCGGCGGATAGGCGAACAGGCCGCTGGCGAAAACCACGCCCGACAAGCCCGCTAACAGAAACGTCGCCGGGCCTGCCACCATCGCGGCACGCAGCCAGCGGCGGCTCACCGGCGGGGCGTCTGTCAGGCCGGCCAGCAGCGTGAGCATCCACATCGCCGCCAGAATCGTGCCGCCTTGGAATTTGCCGCCCGGTTCGTCCGCGCCGATCCAGAAGAGATAGATGCCCAGCATCACACCGACCGGTGGCAGCACGCGCGCCAGGAAAACCAGCGGGCCATCGTGCGCATGTTGCCGCAGCTCGCCCGGACGCCCGCCCCACAGCGCGTCGGGTGTCATGCCCCACACCGCGACGAGTGCGAGGACGAGCACCACGGTTTCCAGAAACGTGTCCCATGCCCGGAAGGCCAGCAGCACTCCGGTCACCGGGTTTTTCACCTGCGTGGCAGGCAGTGATTCCATCACCGCGGGAGCCAGCGAGGGCGCTGGGTCCGGAAGCATCAGCACCATCGCCGCCAGCCCGGCAGCGATGGCCGCGCAGACCAGGCCCGACACCCGGTGCGCCGCCCGGCCGGGCCGCCGCACTTCCGCCGCGGCTTCCTTGTCACGCAGGCACACCGCCGCACGCAGCAACAGCGCTCCCGTGATGCCGCTGCCCAGCGCCGCCTCGGTCAGCGCCACATCGATGGATCCCAGCGCCACCCAGGCCAGTCCTAACAGCATGCCGTACACCACGAAGGCCGTGATCGCGGCGAAGGTGTCGCGCGTGACCACGGTCATCACCGCCAGCGAGAGAATCAGCAGGATCAACCCGCCGTGCAGCACCACGTCGCTCATGGGTCCCGCCTCCTGTTCCTACGCGCGGCGATTGCGATCAACTGGCTGGCCGCCGCCGAGGAAAACAGAATCAAGGCCCACGCCAGCAGCAGTTTGAGCGCGTCGGTGGCTTCCGCCATCTGCGGCATCACGCCCAGCGCGATGAAGCCGACACTCAGGTTGTCCGCCTTCGTCAGGGCATGCAGGCGGCTTTCCACCGTGGGGAAACGCAGCATGCCGATGCTCCCGGCGTAGAAGAAAAACAGCCCGGCCACGACCATCACCACGGTGAAGATGTCCAGCGCGAGACTCATTCCTCAGGCTCCTTTCCACCCCGGGTTTGCGAACTTTTGACAAAAGCCACCGTGGCGAAGGCGGCCAGCAGCGCCAGGGTCACCGCCACATCGATCGCCGCCGCTCCGGTCTTCGACCCCGCAAGCAGCATCAGCACGGCGATTCCCCCGGTGCCTAACAACTGCACCGCCATCATGCGGTCCGCGTCCTGCGAGCCGCGGAAGATGCGCGCCAGCCCCATGCCGACGGCAATCATCACCAAGCCCGCCGCGATGCGCAGGAAACTATCCATCGTTTCCGCCTTTCCGACGAGTGGTGTGGATCAGCAGGTTTTCATATCCGGTCAATGCCGCCCCGACCGGCGTCCCGACATCCAGGCAGTGAAACTGCAGTTGATCCCCATCCGTTTCCTCGACGGCCAGCGTGCCGGGCATCAGGCTGTTGTAGCTGTTGAAAAAGTCGCGCATGCCGCCGTCGGGCAGCCGGGTCCGATGGCTGACGATGCCCGGATTGAGCCGCATGTCCGGACGGAAAGCCATCAGCGCGACTTCCACCCCCGCCACCACCGAGTCGCGCAGGAACAGCCCGCAAAGCCTGATCACGCCGGCCAGGCTCCACTGCCATCCGCAGGCTGGCAGCAATTTCCCGCTCAGCCATCCGGACAGCGCCGCGGCGGGTATTCCAACCAGCAACTCCGGCGGGGCCGCGCCGGCGAGAAGAATCCATACCACGTAAAACACCGCCATCCGTCCCCACGGCAGGGTCGCGGCGCGGGAGGATTCTGCTGGCGGCTCGGCATCCATGGGCGGTTTGGTGAAGCGATCCTGTGCGGCGCCAACGCTAACGACTGCCGGGCGATGGGCAATTTTATTTCACCGGTCTTGCGGACAGCGCGGGAATTTTCGAGTGAATCCTGATGCTCGGCAAGCAGGTCGGCGTTCTGCAAGTTCCGCGCCGCTGCCAATACGATGGGTTGACCTCAAGGCTCCGATGTGGTGTGAATCCGGCGTGATGAAGCCTTTGTTTTGTTGCTGCGCCGCTGTCTTTCTCCTCGTCGGATCCCCCGCATGGGCGGAGCAGGAGGCGTCGGAATTGCGGGAGGAGTATGACAAGATTTACCAATACGAACCCGAGACCGAGATCCCGGTCGAGTCCGATGTCTTCGAGCCTCCGCTTACTTTCTCCAGCCCGTTCGGCACCATCACTCTCTACGGACAGTTCAACCTAGCCTACCAGAGTTTTGACGACGGCGAAACGACCACCGACGGCATCGTCGATAATGGCAACTGGAACTCGCGGCTGGGCTTCCTGGTCTACAAGCCGATCGGCGACATCACCCTGCGCGCCCGTTTCGAGAGCGGCCTCACCCAGCGAAACAGCGCGCTGGTCACGCAGAATGACACGCCGGATTGGTCCGACTGGCGGCGCACCTTGCTGCGCTGGTTCGAAGTGGCGGCGGATACACCCTATGGCACCCTCTCGGCCGGCCAGGGCAGCTCGGCCTCCGACGGAACGGCGGGGCTGGACGATTCCTTCACCTTCCATGCCGGGGCGACCGATTCCTCGGACGGCTTCGGCTCCTTGCTGTTCCGCGATGCCGCCGGCAACCTGACCAACGTCAGCGTCGGCGGGGTCAACAACAGCTTCGACGGCGCGCGCCGGTTCCGCCTGCGCTATGACACGCCGGCTTATCATGGGTTCACGCTTGCCAGTTCCTACGGGGTCAACGTGCTGACCAGTGGCGACGACAATGATTATTACGACGTGGCCATCCGCTGGCTCGACGAGATCGGCGATGTGTCTGTGCGCAGCGCCCTTGGCTATCAGTGGATCGACAACCCGAATGGCGCGAACGCGGAACGCGTGGCCGGGTCCGTGACGGCCGTCCACACGCCCACCGGACTGAATTTCTCCTTTTCGGGCGGGCAACAGATCGACGGGGCGAGCTATTACTGGCTGCGGGCCGGCTGGCGCTTCGACGTGATCGAGGCGGGCACCACGTCGGTTTCGGCGGACTACTACGACGGCAGCGACTTCCTGACCGACGGGGCGAAGTCGGAAAACTACGGCCTCTATCTCGTGCAGACGATCGATGCCGCGTCGCTCGACCTCTACGCGGGATGGCGCCGCTTCGCCTACAGCGATCGAAGCGCGACTTCCTATCAGGATGCCGACGGCTTCCTGGTGGGCTGCCGCTTCGCCTTCTGAGCGCGGACAAACGATCCCCCTTTCGAAATTTCATGAGCGACATCGCCATCACCTTCACCATCGTCGCGGGCATCGTCGTCCTGTTCCTCAGCAACAAGGTCCCGGTCGTCATGGTGGCTCTGGCAACGCCGCTGGCATTGTATCTGACCGGCGTGCTCGACTTGGGCGAGTCGCTCGGCGGGCTGGGCGATCCGGCGGTCATCTTCATCGCGTCGTTGTTTGTCATCAGCGAAGGGCTGGACGCCACCGGAGTCACCGCCTGGGGCGGGCAAGCGCTGATCCGCTTCTCGGGTTCGAGCAAGGTGCGGCTGCTGCTCATGATCATGGGCATGGTGGCCCTGCTCACGGCCTTGATCAGCGTGAACGGCGCGGTGGCCGCGCTGCTGCCGGTGGTGATCGTCACGGCGGTGCGCACCGGCCAGCTTCCGTCCCGTCTGCTGATGCCGCTGGTCTTCGCGGCCCATGCGGGATCGATGCTCACACTCACGGGCACGCCGGTCAACGTGCTGATTTCCGAGGCCTCAAATGATGCCGGGGCCGGAACTTTCGGGTTTTTCGAGTTCGCATTGGCGGGGGGGCCGCTGTTGCTCGGCACGATGGCGATCATTCTGTTGTTCGGAAAAAAACTGTTGCCGGAACGCGTGAGCCAGTCCCTGCCATCGGACCTCTCCAGCCATGCCCGCACGCTCGTCGAGCAATACCGGTTCTGGCCCGGATCCACGCGGATGCGCGTTCGCGGCGATTCACCCTGGGTCGGCAGGCGGGCGGACGAACTGGTTCCAACCGATGCAGCGGATCTCAAAATCGTCGGCAAAATCCGGGAGGGTCGCCCCTTCGATGCCGCGGCCCAGCCCATGCAGGAGGGAGACATAATCGTTTTCGATGGGGATGCGGATGCCTTGGCCAGGCTGGCGGCAGACGCCAAGCTATCCGTCGTCTCACACGAGCAGGGCGCCGATGAGGCGCTGATCAACCGCGACACCGGACTCGCCGAAGTGGTGATCCCGCCGCGCTCGCCTTTGATCGGGCAACGGATGTTCCCCGGGATGGTGACGCCGAGTGGCGACCTCATCGTCCTGGCCATCCAACGCGGCAACGAGCAGGTGCCGCCGGGCGGGGTCGAGTTGAATGCCGGCGACGTGCTGCTGCTTCAGGGCACATGGAAGGCGCTCGACCGTCATCTGGCCTCACCCGAGGTGCTTGTGGTCGATTCGCCGGATCTGGTCCGGCGTCAGGCCGTGCCGCTGGGGGCGGGCGCGAAGGCGGCCATCGCCATCCTGCTGGTGACGGTGGCCCTGCTTGCCACGGGGGCGCTGCCGACCTCCATCGTCGGGTTGATGGGAGCGTGCGCGATGGTTTTCGCGCGGGTGCTTTCCGTCGAGCAGTGCTATCGCTCGATCAACTGGACCACGGTGATCCTGGTGGGCGCGATGATGCCGCTCTCCACCGCCATGAGCAAGACGGGCGCGGCCGGGCTGCTGGCCGACCATCTGGTCGCGAGCGTGGGAGCCTTCGGGCCCGTCGCCCTGATCGCCGGACTGTTCGTGCTGACGGCCATCCTCGGCCAGTTGATCAGCAATACCGCGACCGCCCTGATCATCATCCCCATCGCCGTCGCAGTGGCTGCGGACATGGCCATCTCGCCCAAACCCGTCCTCATGGCCCTCAGCATCGCCGCCGCCGCCGCCTTCCTACTCGGGCTGCCGCTGATGCTGTGGTTTTTCATCGTCGCCATCTTCCTCGTGCCCCTGATCTGGCCGCTGTGAAATCCGCACCCGCGAGCGGCCACGGTCGCAGGCCACCGGTGGGATGAAAATGATTTCGATTCCACGGAGTGGACCAGCTTGGATTGTCGATTGGCTGGTCAGGAAAAATGATCGGGTAGGGGAGAATGACACCCCGGAAAGGAAAATAGAAACCACGAAAGACACGAAAGTTCACGGAAATCATAGAGTTGAAAACCCCACCGCGCTCATTTTCCAGATGTGCATGAGATTGCCTTCAAGGGGTTGACCTTTCGTGCCTTATCGTGGGTTTTGTGGTGATCATTTCGGAATTTTGGATCAATCGCCCTTCCGTTCCATCCCGCAATTCCGCGAAGGACCAACTAAACCATACAACCAACCAGACGAAACAAATCCTCCTTTGGATATTCTCTAACAGTTTGAATCCGCCGTGGCGGAAGGGTTCGATAGCGGGGGCGAAATTGATTGTTTATCTGTCATTTCATAATGAGGTGTTGCGCGGCCCCAGCCTGGCGGTCCGCGCCGTGTGCGACGACCGCAAGGCGGCGATGGGCCACAATCATCTGGCGTGAGCCGCGGCCGTCATCCTGTGCCGTCAAACGCGCGAATATCCGCGGCCCGTGTCCGGGGGAACACGGGCCGCGTTCGGGCGCCTCTGCGCAGCACTTCACACCACTCTCATTGGGTGGTGCGCACGACGCGATAGAACTTATGAAGTTCCCCGGAGCCGGGTTTGCTGAAAACAAACGGCTGGCCGACCGACTCGCTGATGAATTTGCCATCGGGCTCGTTCTTCCAGGTCTTCAGGTCGTCTGAGCTCTGCACCTGATAGCGGAAGTAGTTCACCATCGAGTTCCAGCTGAGGGTCACGCCGGTCGTGGGATGGGCGGACTCAAGGGCGATCGCCTCGATCGGGAAGAAGCTCTGCAGGGCCGCCGCTTGTTCGGCCGGATAGCCGAGCGTCGCGAAGTTGACACGCGATCCGGGCGAGTGGCAATCGGCACACGCCAGCGCCTTTTCCTTCGGCGCGACCATGTGGTTCTGAATCCAGAACATCTCGGTATCGACCACTCCCCTGGGACCCACGTAGGTCCGTCCAACGGAGGCCTGGCCGGAGGTCAGGGCGTTTTCCCAGTTGTAGCCCTTCCAGTAGGCGTCAGTGTCGGTTGGACCGCTCGGGAACAGGTGAGGCACAGCCAGTTTGCCGGTGCCGGCGTCGTAGGGCTGCCGGCCGGTGAACCGCTTCACAGGGAACAGGCGCGCCGTGCTGTCGTCCTTGTCACCGCCGAATTGGTTGATCGTCAGCACCTCTCCGGGTGTGATCACAGTGTCCAGGGTGACGTAGTCCACCGTGCCGTTGAACCAGCGATACTCCGGCACAACCTTGTCCTTCCACGAGAAATTGCCCTTCATCGAGTCATACACCACGTTGCCGTCGGCATCGCTGATGATCTTCTGTGAGCCGTCCGGATTGCGGTCTCCGGCGGTCGACCAATCCCAGCTCTCCTTGGTGGTCTCGCCGCCGCGCGCGAAGGCGGGAATGTGACAAGCCTGGCAGGAAACCCGGTCGGTGTGGCCGTTGAGCCGCGTGTTGAGTTGTGCGTTGGTGGCCGGATTGTCATGCGGGCTCGCCGTATGGCATTTCTGGCAGAGCTCGTGGTCCGGCGAAGTGGTCGGGTAGCGGGTTCCGATAAAGTCGTGCTTGTTGGTGGAGGTGGCGGTATTCGAATGGCAATTGGCGCAGGTCATGTTCCCGCCGTCGGTCCCCATGTGGACATCGACCTCACGGATCGGGTTCGTCATGGTCGAGTCGAGGTCGCCATGCTTCACCGCATCGCCGCCGCCACCGTAGAAGTGGCAGGCCCCGCAGGTCTGGCGAGTGGATTTGCCGGCGTTTTGGGCGATCAGGGTCAGATCCAATCCCGTCACCGGGGCACCGGCACTCTTCGGCTCCTTTTTGTAGGTTCCGGTGGTGTCGTGGCAGACGAGGCAGTCAATCTGATCGGGATTGGTGAGCGGAGCATCCATGTCGGTCCAGCCGACGCCGATGTGGCAGCTCGTGCAGCGCGGTTCGTTGGAGGACACGGCCACGCAGAAGTTGTTGATCACGTTCTTTTTCCCCAGCACCTGGCCACTCGCCGGGTCTTCATGATTCCAGGTCCAGTGGCTGGTGGCCATCAGATCGGTGCGGTGGCGATTCGGATGGCAATCCATGCAAGTCGACGAATTGACGTATTCGGTGATCTCGGAGTGTTCTTCGGGAACGGCGAGCGCTCCGGTCGGTATCGCCAGCACGGCAACGAAAGCAATCAGGGCGGGTTGAAACGATGGGGTGGAACGGAAGTTCATGACGGACACGGCTTGGGTTTGCGTTGGATCCCGCAGTCTTCTCCGAACCACCCGGTGGTCCGGCCCACGGAATGGCGCAGATCATACGCAACATGCCGGGTCGTGCTGCGCGGATTCCGCGCCGATCACGCGCAGATTCAGCGGCGTGCCGTTTCCTCGCCGGACTGTTGTTTCCGGCGATACTGTGTGGGGGACATGCCCTTCATCGCACGAAACACGCGGTTGAATTGCGATACGGACTGAAAGCCGACCTCAAAACAGATTTCGGTGACGTCCATCGCTGTCCGTTCGAGCAGGAACATCGCGTGACCCACGCGCACGGCACCGATGTAGCGCGTGAGTTGGTGGCCGGTTTGCTCTGAAAATACGTGGCTGAGGTGGTCCTCACTGATCCCGCAGGCGCTGGCTACCACTCCGAGGCTCAGCTTGTCGCGGTAGTGCCGGTCGATGTGGCGGCATGCCCGCCGCACCAGAGGCGATAGCGTCCGGTTCTCCAGGATCGACTCGATCCTGAGACGGCTGGCCAGGTAAGGCAGCAACAACTCGATCAGGTGGATGGTCGCCTC
>JALOUA010000395.1 GCA_025457625.1 Akkermansiaceae bacterium | reverse complement strand
GCCGGAACGGGTGCCGGCGAACTTTTCGATGCCGGTCTGGACGGCGCGCACGCCCAGCCAGACGCGGAGCAGCAGGGATCCGTAAACGAGGGCGAGGGTGTTGCCGTTGCTGGTGGTTTCTTCGTTGGACATGGTATTGGTATCTGGTTGGAGAGTTGGAGCTTCAGACGAAGCGCGCGCTGAGGCGCGGGTGGGCGGCCTGTTCGGCGTTGCCGCTGACTTTTTCCGCCTGCGGATCCCATGTGAGCGGCTGTTTCGTATCCATGGCGACGATCGCCAACTGGCCGAACGAGGAGGCGCGGTGGGAGGCCTCGGCGTGTGAGACCGGGAGTTCGCGCGAGCGCATGCAGTTGATGAAATTCTGCTGGTGGGATGGGGGTTTGGTGACGAAATCCGCGGGCACATTGCGCAGCATCTCGCGATCCGACGCTTCGAGTTTGCCGCGGTTGACGTGGATCCAGCCGTTCTCACCGGTGAACTTGGTGCCGCCGAAGTCGCTGCGGACTTCAAGGACTCGGCCGTCGGCGAAGGTGCCCTGATAGGCATATTTGACGTAGGTGTCGAAAAACGCGTGATTGCCGGGTTCGCCAGTGCCTTCGACTTTCACCGGGCCGGTGTGGTCGAGACCGAGGGACCAGAGCGCGATGTCCACATGATGGCCGACCCAGTCGAGCAACTGTCCGCCACCGAAGGCATTGAGCCAGCGCCAGTTCCACGGATGAACCATGGGGTGGTAGGGAAAATCCTTCACCGGTCCGCGGTAGCGCTGCCAATCGAGATTGGCGGGAGGCTTGCCGATCATTTCCGGCCATTTATCCTCGGGGACGTGGTTTTTGATGCTCATGCCGGCCGGAGTTCCGCACTCGCAACGGGTGATCTTGCCGAGGGTGTTGTTTTGGATCAGGGCGTGGAAGCGGCGGAACTCGCCACCGGAGCGCTGCCATGAACCGGTCTGCCAGACGCGCTTGTTTTTCGTGACGGCATCCACCAGGGCGCGGCCCTCGCCAAGGCCCCAGGCGAAGGGTTTCTCGCCGTAGATGTCGAGACCCGCGTTGGCGGCGGCGATGCCGATCCTGGCATGCCAGTGATCGGGAGTGGCGAGACTGATGGCATCGAGGCCGGGATGATTGAGGAGGTCCTCGTGGTTGGCGTAGGTCTTGCAATCGCTGTTCTTGTAATGGCCATCGACCTTGGCCTTGGCCCTGGCCATGTTGTTGGAGTCCACATCGCAGACAGCGACGACACGCACGCCCTTGATGTTGAGGAAATTCGTCATGTTGCCGATCCCTTGACCCCCGCAACCGACGACGCCGATGAGGATCTCGTCATTGGGCGAGCCTCCCTGGGCGCGGAGCATGGCCATCGGCGCGAGACCGAGCGCGGTGATGCTGGCGGCGAGGAACTTGCGCCGCGGGATGGTGTGGAACGAAGTGGTCATGCAGCCACAAATACGACATGTCATGCGCGATCTTTCCGAAAAATCCGTTTTCGGTCTCCCCTTGGAGCGATGCGCATGAGTCCAGTCGCATCCAGCCGGGTTTGCAAGAATCAAAAAAACCCGCGGCCTGTCGGATTTCCGGTCCCGTTTCCACTTGCGCGCACGCTATGGCAGGGCTATCGGCGCGGGCGTGAACGGTCGAATCATCTGCCTCCTCGCCTGCGTGACCGGGTTTTCCTCCTGCCGGGAAAAGCCCGAGGTCGTGGTGACTGAAACCCGCCAGATGACCACGCGCGACAAGGCACCACGGCTGTTTGCAACCAGCGACCAACGGTTCCGCGATGCCAAGCCGAGTCCGGTCAGGGGCCGCGCGCCGGAGCACTGGCTGGCCGTCCCCGCCACCCAGTTCCGGCTGCTCAACTACCGCTTCGGTGCCAGCGGCCAAGGCGAGGTGTGGGTGACGCTGGCCGCCGGTTCCGTGCTCGAGAATGTCAACCGCTGGCTCGGCCAGTTTGGTACGCCACCGATCGATGCCGCCGCGCTCGATGGATTGCGGAAGATTCCGCTCGCCGGCGGCAGCGGCGTGTGGGTGGAAGCGGCGGGCGAGTATGCCTCGGGCATGGGCGCGCCGCCCAAACCCGGATTCGCCCTCGCCGGAGTGGTCGCATCCATCAATGGCGAAATCCTCACCGTCAAGATGGTCGGCCCCAAAGCCGAAGTCGAAGAGGCCCGCGCCGATCTCGAAAATTTTGCAAAAAGCGTGGAACTGGCCGACTGATGCCGCCCGCCGCACCTGACTTGTCATGGAACCCACCACCGCACCCGCCGCTCCCGAGCCCGCCCGCAGCATTGGAGGCAGGATTTTCGACATCCTCTCGGGATTCGGCCTCGCCACCATCCTGCTGCTGATCCTCGGGCTGCTGACGTTTTTCGCCACGCTTGAGCAGGTCGAATACGGGCTCTACCCCACACTCAACAAATACTTCCACTGGAAATCGGTTTTCCTGATTCCCGAACTCAAGGACAAGATGGTGCCGCTCATTCTGCCCGGCGGCTACTGGG
>JALOUA010000394.1 GCA_025457625.1 Akkermansiaceae bacterium | reverse complement strand
ATTTCCGTGTTGATCACATTGTCGCCATATCCCGGCCGGGCGCCGCCCGGGCTGGACTGCGCCTCGTAGGTATCGACAGTGCTGCGCTCCAGAACATATCGGACCAGAAGCTTGGCTGTGGATTGAAAGACAGGTTTCTGCTTCTTGTAAACAACGGCCGCGGCGGCGAGGCCGACGCAGGTGAGTGCAAGGATCATCCACTTGTGTTTGAACAACACGAAGAAGATGTCCTGTGGACCAAAGCCTTTCGGAGCTTCCTTGGTATGGGGCTTTTGCATGATGGTTGATTTTTTGTGTGCCGCTGCTTGTGCGTGTCATGTGCTGGCGAAGGCCCCGGATGCTTCCATTACAGCTTCCACGACACAGTCGATCTGTGCCGCAGTCAACTCCGCGAACATGGGCAGCGAAATGAATTCCGCGGCGCAGCGCTCGGAACCCGGAAAATCACCCCGCCTGAATCCCATGTTCGAGAGAGCGGGCTGGAGATGCGCCGGAAGCGGATAGTGCACCCCGCATTCGATGCCCTGCGCCGCGAGATGCTCCAGCATCCGGCGGCGGTCGCGCGTCCGGATGGCGTGGATGTGGTGGACGTGCAGGCGGTCAGCGGCACACTCGGGGCGGATGATGCCGGGAACCCCCTCGAACGCCGCATGATAACGCGCGGCATGGGCGCGGCGCCGCGCGTTTTGCGCATCCAGGTCGCGCAGCTTGATGCGCAGCACGGCGGCCTGGATTCCATCCAAGCGGCTGTTCCACCCGAGCACTGCGTGACGGTTTTTCGATGGCTGTCCGTGGTTCCGCAGGACGCGCAAATTCCCGGCAAGATCGTCGTTGTCCGTGACGACGGCACCGCCGTCGCCGAAGGCCCCGAGATTTTTCGAGGGATAAAAACTGAAACAGCCCGCATGGCCGAGCGAGCCGGCCTTGCGGGCTTGATATTCGGCACCATGGGCCTGGGCCGCATCCTCGATGACACGCAGGCCGTGCTGACTGGCAAATTCGGTGACGGGGGCCATCGATGCGGGTTGGCCGAACAAATGAACCGGTAAAATCCCCTTTGTTCTCGGACTCACGGCCCTTTCCAAGCCGGCCGGATCCATCGTGTAGGTCATTTCTTCGATATCGACAAAAACCGGTTTCGCTCCCGTCATCAGAATTGCCTCGATGGTGGCCATGTAGGTCATCGGGACCGTGATGACTTCGTCGCCGGGGCCGATTCCCATGGCCCGCATGGTCAACCACAGGGCGTCCGTGCCGCTGCCGACGCTTACCGCATGGCGGCAGCCGCAATAGGCGGCGAATTCCCGTTCGAACTCCTCCACCGCCGCATCGCCACAGAAGTCGCCGGAATCGATGATGCCGCCGATCGCCTGCAGAAATTCCCGTTTGCCGGCAGCATGGCGGGCTTTCATGTCGAGAAAAGGAACCTTCATGGCGCTGCCGGGGTGTGGGAATCGATGATACGTGCGGGATTTCCGGCGACTGTCACGCCGGGCGGGACATCGCGGGTGACGACGCTGCCGGCACCCACCATGGCGGCGGCACCGATGGTCACCCCACCGAGGATGGTGGCACCCGATCCGATCGAGGCACCGCTGTGAACGGTGATGGGCAGCAATTGCCAGTCATCCGCGCATTGCGGCCGTCCTGCGGCATTCACGGCGCGCGGCCAGCGGTCGTTGGTGAAAACCACTCCGTGGCCGATGAAGACACCGGACTCCACGGTGACGCCCTCACAGATGAACGTGTGGCTGGAAATCTTGCAACAGGCTCCGATTTTGACGCCTTTCTGGATTTCCACAAAACAACCGACCCGGGTGTCATCGCCGATTTCGCAGCCGTAGAGGTTGACGAACCCGTGAAGCTGGACGCGCTCTCCCAGCCTGACGTCGGGAGCGATGCGCCGAAAGTCCTGCGGTCTATCCGGATTGAGGTGCATAAAGCCGATGTAACACGGGTCACTGGGCACCCATGATTGGATGTCGCGGCCTTAAACAAAAAGTCTGGTGGACAAGGAGGCGCTCAACCGAGGCGCTGGGTCGCCGCCGCGCGGACCTGGGTGCCGACCGCGGCTCTGTGGGCCGGTTTCCCAGCCGCGGCAAGCCTGCGCCGGTTCCATGCCATCCGGAGCTGGCCCACAATGGCGCAGGGCGTGCGCCACATGATGGAGAGGTCCGTCAGCAACGATGAACTGCGCACATAATCGGCATCCATCGCGTTCATTTCGGTGAATGTCGAGATTCCCTTGCCTTCGGTTTGCCAGATGCCGGTGATTCCGGGCAGGGCGTGGAACCTGACGCGCTGGATGCGCGTGAAGTATCCGTATTCCTCCGGCAGACAGGGGCGGGGGCCGACGAGACTCATTTCCCCGCGCAACACATTCAGGAGCTGCGGCAGTTCGTCCAAGCCGGCGGCCCGGAGCAGGCAGCCACCCGGGATCAACCTGGAATCGCAGAGCAGGTCGAGCTTGATCATCGGGCTGTTGGACTCGACGAGCTGGCTGAA
>JALOUA010000137.1 GCA_025457625.1 Akkermansiaceae bacterium | reverse complement strand
GGCTGTTCGAACGCCAGATGCACGGCTACGTCTCCAGTGGCGCGTTGTTGTTAGGTTTCGAAACCCGCACCAGCTCGCCCGTAAGAGTCCCCCGTCGCGACGACACGCTCCAGCATCCGGAAGTTTCCGGTCTCTTCCCCTGCGGCGAGGGCGCGGGCTACGCCGGCGGCATCGTCAGTGCGGCACTCGACGGCCTCCGCGTCGCGGATGCTGCAACGGAATGCGGACTTTAGGATCGATAGAGGTAGGAACGGGGCTCTTCGCCCCGCTCCCCCCTCCGAACCGTGCGTGCGGATCTCCCGCACACGGCTCTCCAGTCAGTAGTTTGCTCCGTTACGGAGGCTCGCGAATTCTGTTTCTCGGGCATCAAGCAGGCAAAAGAGCCCGAGCTTCTTGAAGTAGCGGTTGGGCCAGCGTTGGTGATCGATGCCACGGCCACGGCCTTCCAGACCGCGCCGTTTTCTCAGGATGGAGCGCAGTCTCATGCGGATCCATCCGTCGATCCCACCCAGTTCGCTGGCTTTGGCGTGTTTGAAGTAGCCGAACCATCCGGGCAGTGTCCGGTTGAGGTCCGCCACGATGGCTGCCATGCTCGTGCCATTGTTCCGGCGCGTCCGGGGTTTGATGGATTCGCGCAGTTTGCGCAGGCTTTTGGGCCGGACCAACCGCATCATCTTCCCCCGCTTGCTTCGTTGGAACCGGTAGCCGAGGAAGTCGAAATGACTGTCGGCAAGGTTCATGTCCACCGTGCGGGTTTTGTCTGGATGCAATGTGAGTCCGGCCCCGGCCATCCATTCCCGGAGCTTTTCCAGCGCGGCTTTGGCTTCTTCTTCAGTGCTGCACATCACGACCATGTCGTCGGCATATCGCACCATTTCAAAACCTAGTCCGGCCATCAGCCAGTCTAACGGGTCGAGGTAGATGTTAGCTAACAGTGGGCTGATGACCCCACCCTGCGGCGTGCCCTGCGACTCGTCTTGCGACTCATCTTCAGGCATGTCTTCCACGGTTTTGGCCAGTTCGGTGCCCTCCATCACGCCTTGTTTGAGGAACCCCTCGATAAGCCCCAGAACCCGCCCGTCGGCAATGAGCTCGCGCACCAATGCCATAAGCCGATCATGGGGAATCGCATCAAAGTAGCCCTTGATGTCCACTTCCACGACGTGCTGCCTTCCTGCGCTGAGCAGTTCTTCCACACGCCGCAGGGCGTCTTTACAACCGCGTCCGGGGCGGAACCCGTAGCTGTGTTTGGCGAAGCGGTTTTCAAAAATGGGTTCTATGACCATTCTTGCCGCTGCCTGCACCACGCGGTCGGTGACCGTCGGGATACCCAACGGCCGTTTTTCCGCGCTGCCCGGTTTTTCAATCCACACCCGTTTGACTGGCTTGGGTTGATAGGTGCCCTTGTTGAGGTGCTCTTTCACGGCGAGCAGCCGGCTTTGGCTGTTTTGCTCAAAGTGCCCTGTCGTGATGCCGTCCACGCCACAGCTCCCGGCGTTTCTCCGCACCTTTTGCCATGCCAGTTGAAGGGTTCTTTCTGTGCTGATCTTGTCAATCAGGCTGAACCATTTCTTTCCTTTCAACCCCCTTTCGAGGGCCGCAAGCATCGGCTCGGTCCACACTCCGCGTTCGGCCTTGTGGCGCTGCCACAGGTCCTCTTCCGCTTGTTTATCCCTCTCGGGAACTCGCGCGGATGGTTCTTCGCGATTCATGGCATTTGCCTTTCCACCTTCCTGCCGCCCTTCGCTCCACGGGCATTACCCCGCTTCATCGCTACTATGGCGACTCTGACTTCTGCCCGGCTCCGCTTGCGCGGATTCCTGCCCGGACAGTTCTCAACGCTTCCACATGATCCCTTCCCTGCGTTCTCACCCCAACCATCCACAACAACCCAATCCCTGGCATTTAACGAGGGATGTTGGCCGGATCGGTAGCCGCTCATGCGGCAGGCTTCGCCAGTCACTCGAAGGCTCGCCGTTGTTGTAAACCGAATCGAGTTCACTTTTGTTTGGGACCGCAGGTCCGCCTCGGGCTGCTCCCCACCCCGTCTCGCGACGACGCAGTTGCCTCCGGCTGCTCTCCCGTTGCTCGTCTCGGGATGACTCAGACTTTCACTGGTTGATTTCATGTATGTGCGTTCGCACGAGTGGCGCTTTGAAAGCGCCATGGATCGCACGGGCGGCTTGAATCCGCCTCTGCGATTCATGGCTGCCCGGAGTCAGCCACTCCGGAGTAATTCCGTGCGGAATCATGTCCGTGCTCCAGGAATCCCTCGAGTCCCGGGAGAACCCCCTTTCATCGCGCACAGGCACCCGAAACACGGGTCCGGGACCGTTGGATCGAATTTTTTCCGACTGTTCACCGTGCGTTCAGGGAACTGCAAGGCGGAGCCCGTCCCGGTTATGGGAAGCTGATGGAGTTGGTGAAGTAGGTTTCCTTCGGGATCTTGGACTGCTGCAGCCTGCTGCCGCTTTCAGACCCGCAGCCTGCTGCGGGTGTCAATGAGGAGACGAGGAAGCGACCTTCAGGCTCATGACTTCGGCGGTTCATTGGCCCCCATGCCAGCAGGCTGGCTCCGGGAAAGCGGCAGCAGGCTGCCGCAGTCCATGTCCATGGACACCTCCGAAAACAAGATCGAATCCCAGCCCCGGACACCTAACATCGCATTCATCATGGAAGAACTTCCGGATGACGATCGGTCCGCCAAAGGCACCCAACACTGGCCACACGCACCGCCTCACCGCTTGAGTCTGGGAGGAGTCTATTTCGTGACCGCCCGCTGTGCGGAACGTCGGCATCTTCTCGCGGAGGATGACATGAAGGACTGGTTCCAGGACACCTTGTTCACCCTCGCCAAAGAGTTCGGCTGGACCTTGGAGGCTTGGGCGATTTTATCGAATCACTATCATTTCATCGGGCACAGCCCGAAAGGTCCCGAAGGAGCTGAATCCCTGCGCGACATGATCCGCAAGCTTCACAGCGTGACGACCCGGGAACTGAATCGTCGGCAGAATCAACCGGGTCGTAGCCGGTTGTGGCAGATTTTTCGTGAAACCTGTCTGACGCACCAGCGCAGCTATCTTGCGAGGCTTCATTACGTCCATCAGAACGCCGTGCATCACAAGCTCGTCGCCGTGGGTTCCGACTACAAATGGTGCAGCGCCGCAGCGTTCAGGAAAGCCGTCACACCTGCCTGGCTCAAGACGATCACCAGCTTCCAATACGACGAAATCGCCGCCAAAGACCAGGATTTCTGAGTTTGGACATGTCCGTGGACTGCGGCAGCCTGCCCCGGAGGCCAATGAACCGTCGAAGCCGAAAGCCTGAAGGCTCCTCCTTCGCCTCCCCATTGACACCCGCAGCAGGCTGCGGGTCAAAAAGCGGCAGCAGGCTGCCGCAGTCCAAGGGGCCATCGATCAGGTGCCGTGAAGACCGTCTTGAATCAACTGCCGCAGCGCGCGGTGCGCACCTTCAAGAGCCGGATCTTCGGCGATGACCTTGTCGGCCATGGCGCGGGCCTCGCGGAGTAGCACGGTGTCCGCCAGAAAGTCGGTGAAGCGCAGGTCGGCAAGGCCGCTTTGCTGGGTGCCGAGCACATCGCCGGGGCCGCGCAGGCGGAGGTCGGCCTCGGCGATTTCGAAACCGTCGGACGTTTGCTCGAGCACCTTGAGTTTTTCCATTGCCTCGGGGTTTTTCCCGTCGGTGAGCAGGATGCAATATCCCTTGTGCCCTCCCCTGCCGATGCGGCCGCGAAGTTGGTGGATCTGGGCCATGCCGAAACGTTCCGCGTGGTGCAGGATCATGACCGAGGCGTTCGGCACGTCCACGCCGACCTCGATGACGGTGGTCGAGACCAGTGCGGCGGTATCGCCCTCGCGGAAACGGCGCATGACCTCCTCCTTTTCCTCGGGTTTGAGTTTTCCATGGATCAGGCCGACTTCATGACCGGGCAGGCGTTTCCGCCATTTTTCAAAAGCTTCGGTGGCGGACTCGGCCTTGAGGTTTTCACTTTCCTCGACCAAGGGATAGACGAGATAGGCCTGACGTCCGCTTGCAAGCTGTTCCTTGACGAACCTGGTGACATCCGTTTGTTTCGAGCTCTCTCTAACAGCCGTGATGATTTTTCCACGGCCGGGAGGTTTTTCATCGAGCAGGGAGACATCGAGATCGCCGTAGATCGTCATCGTCAGCGTGCGCGGGATCGGCGTGGCGGTCATCACCAACACGTCGGGCACCAGGCCGCGGCGGATCAGTGCGGCGCGCTGGGCGACGCCGAACTTGTGCTGCTCGTCGATGACAATCAGTCCGAGATCACCGAAGAGTGCCTCATCATGGAGCAGCGCGTGCGTGCCGATGATCATCTGCGGCGCGCCTGCGAGTTCGATGTGGTTGGTTTCGTCGCGGTTGGCGGTGCGCAGGGCCACGCGCACGCCGAGCGGCTCCAGCCAGCGGCGGAAGGTGAGGTAATGTTGTTCGGCGAGGATCTGGGTGGGTGCCATCAGCGCGGCCTGGCAGCCGGAATCCACGGCGAGCAGCATGGCGGCCATGGCGACGAAGGTCTTGCCGGATCCCACGTCGCCCTGCAGCAGCCGGTTCATCGGACGCGGCTGGCGCATGTCGGCGATGATCTCGCGGATCGAGCGTTTCTGCGCTTCGGTTAGATCGAAGGGCAGGCTGTTGTAGAATGCGGTGAGCAAGGTGGTGCGCCTGCCGAGGACGCGGCCGCGTTGTTCGAGATGGCGCATGCGCCGCCAGGCGACATTGAGCTGCAGGGTGAAGAACTCCTCGAGCGCGAAGCGCCTGCGTGCGGCGGCCGCCTGCCCGGCGGAATCCGGAAAATGAACCGTGCGCAGCGCCGTGGCCCGCGGAGTGGCGGGATCGGCATCGAAAGGGCCATCCAGTGACGCCGGATCACATTGGAGCAGCAGCAGGTGGATGATTTCACGAAGACGTCTTTGGGCAAGTCCCGCGATGTTCCGATAGATCGGCACGATGCGTTCGAGATGGATCGACTGTCCCGGTTCGTCCTCCTCGCGGAGAATTTCGAAATCCGGATGGTCGATGATGAGGCGGCCGTTGGAATCCTTGACCTTGCCGTAAACGATCACCTCCTGCCCGGCGGCCACGAGCTTGTGGATGAAGGGCATGTTGAACCAGCGACAGGTGATTTTTCCGGAACCGAAAACGCCGCCCTCGCCGTTCATGACGACCGCTTCGTAGAACCCCTTGCCGCTTCGGAAGTGACGTTTCGAGGTGTCGATGACCATGCCGCGCAGGCAGACGGCCGCGGAGGTCGGCTGGTTGGGAAAGAGATCGAAGCGGCGGCGGTCCTCGTAACGTTTCGGCAGATGATCCAGAACGCCGGCGGCCGTGCGGAATCCGGCGGCGGCGAGCGCGGCAACCTCCCTGGCGGGAAGAACCGGCAATTCTGCTAGATCGGTGCGGGCGGAAATCACGGCGGCGGCAGTTCGGCGAGCTTCTGGAGGTAGGAGAAGGCATAGATGCCGGACGAGTGGCCATCGGCCCAAAAAAACTGGAGCCCGTAGCCGCCTACGGGCTCGAATTTCACCAACTCGAAAGCATTGGAACCATGTTGGACATGCGGGCGGACCACGCGGCCGAGCGCGTCCGGCTCACCATTGCAGGCGGCGCAGGGACAGGCGCGGCGCAGCAGCGGCAGCGGCAGGTAGGCCTCGAAGCCATCGGCAAAGCACAAGGCGAGTTCGTCGCCGATGACTGCGGCGTTTTCAAGCGTGAGCGGCATGGCGCGAATTTGGGCTCAACCCAGCTCGCCGTCCACCCGATAGGCGCGTTTGCCGAAAATCGACGAGCCCACGCGGACATGAGTCGCGCCCTCCTCGATGGCGACTTCGAAATCGTCGCTCATGCCCATGCTGAGAGCGGGCAACGGAACGCCTGTCCGGTGCCGCAATTCATCGCGCAAGTCCCTGAGCGCCTGAAACCACGGACGCGAGGCATCGGCATCCGGACCCGGCGGAGGAATGCACATCAGTCCCATCACCTCGAGGCGTTCGAGTGCGAGCAGGGCGTCGATCTCGTCAAAGACCGCCCCGGATTCGAAGCCGCCTTTGGATTTCTCACCACCGATGTTCACTTGGAGGAAAACCTTGGGAAACAAGCCGAGTTCGCGGGCGATTTCGTCGGTGTATGACGCGAGGCGCAGCGAGTCGATGGCGTGGATGACATCGAAACGCGGCAGGATTTTCCTCACCTTGTTGCGTTGGACGCCGCCGATGAAATGCCAGTGGAGGCAGCCGGGCAGCGCGTCGATTTTGGCCTCGGCCTCCTGCAGTTTGCTTTCACCGAAAACCCGCTGTCCCGCATCCGCCGCCTCGCGGATCATTTCTGCGGGAAAGGTTTTTGAAACGGCGATCAGCTCGACGGACCCGATGTCGCGGCCGGCGCGATGACAGGCCGCGGCGATGCGGGTCCTGATGGAGGTCAGATTCGCGGCGATGTCCGACATGGGGTTCCCGTCGCGGGGCTCACTTGCTGATGCCCGCCAGCCTGGCGTTTTCGGACAACTCGACGAGATCGCGCAGGACCGTGATGGACTCGCGTTTGACGGGATCGAGCCCGGTGGGCCATTTCGGCGTCTCATCGAGGTCCTCGGTCTCGTCCTTGGCGCGCCGCATGTAGGAGCCGCTCTCATCGGACGGATCGTATGGTTTGAGATCGGCGCCACTGGCCAAATCATCGAGCGTGATCTTGTAGAAAGTGAGTTTGTCCTTGTCCTGCGAGGCGATCTTTTCGAAGCGCGTCCGGCGCTCGGCATTGCGCTCCTTCTGGCGGATGTCCGACTCGGCAAGCTCCTGCTCGCGGGTCGCCTTGTTGAGGGAAACCTTGTTGGCCTTGATGCGCTCCCTGGCCTTCATCACATCCTCGATGACATAGGAGAAATCCTTGCACTCGTTCACACGCTCCTGGCTCAATTCCCTGAGTCGTGGAATGAACAAGCCCTGCGGATCGAGCGGCTTGTAATCCGGAGCGCGCCGGATGCGGTCGTGTGGCAGCGCGTGGTCGAGGTAGGATTCCCCCATTTCCATGGCATCCATCAGACTCGGAAGAACCAGATCGGAGGCAACTCCATCCATCTGGGTGGATGATCCGGACGGACGGTAGAACTTCTGGATGGTCACCTTGAGGTAGCCGGCGCGGTTTCTGGCGGAAAAAAGCGGCAACATGCGGCCGATGTCCATCGGTTGCTGGACGGTGCCCTTGCCGAAGGTGGAGGACTCGCCGATGATGACGGCGCGGTTGTAGTCCTGCAGGGCTCCCGCGAGAATCTCGCTGGCGGAGGCGCTGGTCTTATCGGTCATGACAAGCAAGGGGCCGCCGTAAATCGGCTTGCCGTTCTCCGAATCCTTGACCTGCACCTGGCTGAGGGTGTTCTTGACCTGCACCACGGGGCCGCGATCCATGAAAAACCCGGTCATGCGGCGCACTTCCTCGAGCGACCCGCCGCCGTTGTTGCGGAGATCGAGGATCAGGCCGTCGATTTTCTCATCCACGAGGCGCCTGAGGATGCGTTCCACGTCCACCGAGGAGCGGACCTTGCCTTCATCGAAGTCCGCATAGAAGGATGGCAGTGTGATCACGCCCAGCCGGTAGGCGTGGTCCTTGCCGTCTTTCAACACGATCAGTTCGCCACTTGCCTGTTCGTCCTTCATCTCGACCTTGCCGCGCTCGATGACGATGATGCGGGTTTCGCCCGGAGGACCGCCGGCGGGCTCGACCTTGAGCGCGACCTTGCTGCCCTCCTTGCCGCGGATCAGGTCCACGACCTTGTCGATCTTCATGAACATGATGTCGGTCATGTCGTCGGGCTTGCCGGTGTTGAGCGTATCCACAGCCACCACCCTGTCGTTGAGTTTGAGGGTGCCCTCGCGATCGGCCGGGCCGCCGACCACGATGCCCATGATCTTGGTGGCACCATCCTCCTCGCCCTGGAGCAGCGCGCCGATTCCGACGAGTTCGTTTTTCATCCCGTCCTTGAACCGGTTCATCTCGCGAAAGCTCATGTAATCCGTATGCGGATCGTAGGCGCGCGACACGGCACTGAGGAAATAATTGGCGATCTCCTCGTCATCCACGTCCTTGACGCTGCTGAGGAAGCGCTTGTAACGCAGGGAAACCTTGTCCGTCGGACTGCGGTCGTCCAATCCGGGGTCCTCTTTTTTCTGCTCCTTGGCGAGCTTGGCGAGCATTTCGCGGCGCAGGATTTCAGACAGCACCGCCTCCTTGATCTGCAAGCGCCAGAGTTCTTCCGCTTCCGCGCGGTCGCGAGGCCATGGGGCGTTCTTGCGCGTCATCATGACTTCCTCGTTTTTGGTGAAATCGAAGTCACCGTCATTGAGGATCTTTTCCGCCAGCGCCACACGCTCTTCGACCCGCTGTTCGAACAGCCGGTAAATCTCGATGGCCGGGGTCATGCTGTTGCCCTGCAAGAGGAGGGTATGCAGGCGATCGCCGTATTCGGCGGCAAAACGATCCACATCCTGCTGGGTGAAGTAGAGCCGCTGGAAGTCGAGATCGCTCAGATAATCAGCCAGGAAGCGGCGGCTGAGCTCTTCATTGAAGGGCAGTCGCGCGAAAT
>JALOUA010000136.1 GCA_025457625.1 Akkermansiaceae bacterium | reverse complement strand
TTCGAAGATCGGCTGCGAGCTGGCGGCCATGAGGTGGACGCGGCGTTTGGCGCGGCGGGAGATTTTGCCGGCGATCTCGCGGATTTTCTCGGTGGTTTCGGCGTCGTCGCAGATCACCTGGTTGACTTCCTCGGTGAGGAAGTCGCGCGCGGTGCGCTCGATGAGGCCGGGTTCCTGGAAGATGCAGGCGGGGGCGGGATTGGCGGCGCGGCGGGCCTCGATGCCGTCCCATTGTTCGAGCAGCATGGCGAGGTCGCGCACGAAGTGGCGCGCGCGGGTGCCGGAGGCGACGGTGCGCATGATGATGCCCATGCCCTCGGGCACCGAGAGTTTCTGCACGATCTTGCGCAGGCGGGCGCGCTCCTTGGGATCCTCGATCTTGCGGGAAATGCCGAACTGCTCGGTGTATGGCATGAGCACCAGATAACGGCCGGCGAGCGAGATGTTGGTGGTGACGCGCGGCCCCTTGGTGCCGATCGCGCCTTTGGAAACCTGGATGACGATTTCCGAACCGATCGGATAGATGTCGGGAATGTCCTTGGAGGTGATCTTCTTCTGCTGCTTCTTTTTGCCCTCGCGCTGGATTTCCTCCAGCCCGGCATCGAGCGCGGCGGGGATGGCGTCCCAGAAGTGGAGGAAGGCGTTCTTGTCGAGGCCGATGTCCACGAACATCGCCTTGAGTCCGGGTTCGATGTTCTTGACACGGCCCTTGAAGATGCCGCCGACGATGTTCTGGTCGCCCTCGCGCTCGACGGTGTATTCCTCAAGCACGCCGTCCTCCAACAGGGCGACGCGGCGCTCGAGTTTTTCGACATTGACGATGAGGGTGTTGCCATGGAGCGGGTCGGGCTTGCCGATGCCAAGGAGTCTTTTGATGTGTTGGATCATGGTTTTGAATGGGTTGATGTGGGGTGTTGATTTGATGATGTTGGTGAATGGATCAGGGTTCGGGCACGGGCACGGCTCTTGGAATGACGGTGCCCTCGACGTCGATTTCGGGGGTGAGAGTGGGAACGGGGGTGACTGAATCATCGGCGGCGGCATCGGCCGTGACGGCGAGCTCGCCGACCTCGTCGCCGGTTTCGCCAAGCACGGGTTCCTCATCGCCGGACTCGCCAGTGGAACCGGGTTGCAGGCCGCCGGCGGCGGCGGGCGTTTCATCCGCGATCACGATCTCCTCGATGCGGTCGGTATGGCCGGCGAACTCCCGCTGTGGTTTCAACGGCAGGCGGACGCCCTCCTCGCGGGAGAACAAACCCTGATAGATCAGCTTGACGAGCGGGCCGCACACGGCGCCTCCGGAGCCACCGTTCTGCACAAGCACGCAGACGGCATACTCCGGCTTTTCATAAGGAGCGAAACTGATAACCCATGAGTTGTTGGACTTCTCGCCGTTGTCCACCGTCTGGGCGGTGCCGGTTTTGGCGGCGACTTCGATTTTTTCCATGCGGACCCTGCCGGCGGTTCCACCCGGCACGTTGACGGCCATCGACATGCCCTTGCGGATGAGTTCGAGATCCTCGGGCTTGATGCCGGCTTCGATGAGATCGACGACCAGCTTCGGTTTGTCCGGGACGAGGGTTTTGCCTTCTTCGGAGACGGCCTTGCGGACGACGCGCGGCTGATAGTATCTGCCGCCGTTGGCGACGCAGGCGGTCATGGCACACATCTGCAGCGGGGTGGCGAGCGTGTCGCCCTGTCCGATCGAGAGAAAGGCGGTGAGCGCGGGCGTCATCACGGCGCCGGGATTGGAAGCGCGCCAGGCGCGGCTGCCGGGCAGGATGCCGGGTTTCTCATTGGGCAGCTCGACACCGGTGCGGCTGCCGATGCCGACCATCTGGCAGCCATCGACCATGGCGCGCCAGCCGATGGTGTTGGCGAGTTTGTTGAAGTAGGGATTGCAGGATTGCTGGATGGCCTTGGGCAGGGTGAGCGAGCCATGGCGGCCCCTGCTCTTGTTCCAGATCCAGCAGCCGACCGGGTGATTGCCATACATGACGAAGCCCTCGCAGGAAAACGAGCGGCCGGCCATGTCCTGGAGCGCGCCGGAGATGGCGGTGGGCACCTTCATGGTGGAACCGGGCGCATAGGGCGAGATGGCGCGGTTGGTCAGCGGCGAGAGTTGTTTGTTGGAATTGTAGTCGCGCCAGCGCTTGGGTGCGATGCTGGGAATGAAGGCGTTGGGCTCGTAATCCGGCACGGAGGCCATGGCGAGCACCTCGCCGGTGTTGACGTTCATGATGACCCCCGCCGCGCGGCCGGCATGGCGCAGCGTGTTTTCCAGCAGGTATTGGATGCGTGCGTCGATGGCGAGCTGGACCTTCGCGCCGGTGCCGGGCTTGGTGTAGTCGGACATGCGGATGGTGCGGCCCTTCTCGTTCTTGACGATGGTTTTGCGCCCCTCCGGGCCGCGCAGGATCCCGTCCATCGAGGCCTCGACTCCCGCGATGCCCTTTTCATCGCCGATGTAATGGTTGAAGCGCCGCGCGTCGGCCTCGGGGATGTCGCCCTTTTCCCATTGTTTGAGATAACCGATGACATGGCTGGCAAGCGAGCGGAACGGATACTGCCGCTGCGGCCGCATCGTGAGATAGACTCCGGGCAGCTCCAGGTTGTGCTCGGCGAAGCGCGCGAACTCATCATAAGTCAGGTCCGCGCGATAACTGAACGGGATGAGGCCGCCGTGCGTGAGGTAGTGGGTGCGCAAGGCGGTGGCGTTGTAGTTGCGCGCGAGGTCGAGTTTCCTGAGACGGGCGATGGTCCACTCGTTGACGATGGCCACGATATCCTTCTCCGAGTGCTTGCGGGGCAGCCCGCGCTCGTCGCTGACGCGCTCGATGGTGGGATCCGTGACATGCTGGGCGAGATAGGCCTCGCGGATTTCATCCAGATTGAAGGTCACCTCGTACTTGCGCAGGTTGCGGGCGAGCACGATGCCGTTGCGGTCGGTGATTTCGCCGCGCGTGCCGGGTTCGCGCACGGTGACGGTGCGGTTGCCGGGCACCATGTTGAGGAACTCGGCGCGGCGCTCGATCTGGAACTCGTAGAGGCGGTTGAGCAGCGCGCCGAAGCAGACCAGCACGACGGCGGTCAGCAGATAAAGGCGCAGTCTGTATCCGGGTTCCATGGGGTCAGCGTGGGCGGCGGCGCTTGCGGCCGGCTTCGGGGTTGATGGAGTGGTCGCAGAGATTCGCGACGCGGAAGAGCATCCAGAAAACCAGCGGCGAGAAAAGCATCGTGAGGAATGCGGTCCATGCCATCTGGCGCATGGTGGCGGGGTTGAGCACGAACTCGCCGCGGATGAAGTTGATGATGGTGTATTCCGCAGCCAGATAGAGCAGCACGGCGATGCCGGTTAGCAGCGCGGAAAAATGCCACTTGCCCTGTTTGAAAAGCGGCTGGATGCCCTGCATGAGCACGCCCATGCCGCCGAACAGCAGGATCGAGTATCCGAAGCGCAGGTTCTCCACCTGCTGGGTGTAAACCTCGGGATCGCCACCATGCGGGCCGAGCGCGCACTGCGCGTCCCAGAGGAAACCGCCCATGAACGCCAGCAGCAGCATCGTCGGCTGGCCGACCGTCACCGCGCAGCAGAGGAACACCAACTGGACGAGCAGGATGCGCGAGTGATGCAGCCCCGTGAACGCCGGCAGGAACTGCTGCACCACGAAGGCGGCGAGCAGGAGCAGGATGGTGATGAACGAGTAGCGGATCACGGGCGGCGTCAGGAATCGGCGGAGAGAACCACGAATACCGCGCCAAGATCCGCGAAGTTCACCGAGGGTCGGACGAGAGCTTCGGAATCCAAGGCGCCTTTTTCGACGGAGTGGATGGTTCCAAGAAGGATGTTCGGCTGGAAGATGCCTCCCCGGCCGGTGCTGAAAACGCGCTGGCCGTTGCGGACCGCGGCGTTGGGTGAGAGGAAACGCAGGCGCAGCATCGGATCGCCGTCGAAGCCCCCGCGCTGGCCGCTGAGGATGCCCACTTCCGGCGAGCCCTCGACGCGCGCCGAGACCTGGCATTTCTCATCGGTCAGAAGCAACACCGAGGCGCGGTCGCCGCTGTTGTCCACGCGGTCGATCTTGCCGACGAGTCCCTCGTTGGAGAGCACGGCGAGCTGCGTGCCGATGCCGTGTTTCGAACCGGCGTCGATCTCCACGGTCTGCCACCAGGTGGTCGGATTGCGGCGGATCACGCGCGCCGCCACCACATCGAAGCGCGTGGTCTGCTTGAAATCGAGCGCGT
This sequence comes from Akkermansiaceae bacterium, assembly GCA_025457625.1. GTDB lineage: Bacteria > Verrucomicrobiota > Verrucomicrobiia > Verrucomicrobiales > Akkermansiaceae > Luteolibacter. Next base: position 4,407 of record JALOUA010000136.1, on the reverse strand, counting down.
GGCGGAGTTGGACGTTTTCGTATTCGAGTTCGCGGAAGCGGGCTTCGATGAGCTTGAGCCGGCCGAGTTGTTCGCGGGTCGCTTCGAGTTCGGCCTCAAGCTCCTTCGAGTGGCGCGTTTCCTTGGTGAAAAGCCGCGCCCTGGTTTCCAATTGCGAGCCGGATTTGAGAAACGGCGTGATCGCCTGATAGTAGGCGTTCTGGATCTCGCGCACGGTGCGCTCGCTGCGGGTGAGCGCCCACACGGCACCACCGAGGAATAGCAGCAAGGCGATGAGATTGAGCGGCTTCATGGCCGGGTGACTCCGATCGGAGTGCTCAACGGTCCGAGTTGGTGACCCGCTTGAGGAGCGAGAGTTCCTGCAGCGCCTTGCCGGTACCTTCCGCCACCGCGCTGAGCGGGTCTTCGGCGACGTGGACGGGAAGCCCCGTTTCCTCGCGAAGCAGGCGGTCGAGCCCTTTCAACAACGCTCCACCGCCGGCGAGCACGATGCCGCGGTCCACAAGGTCCGCGGCAAGCTCCGGAGGGCAGCGTTCGAGAGTGGTGCGGACGGCGTCAACAATCGTGCTGAGCGGGTCCGCCATGGCCTCGCGGATTTCCTGCGAGGTGATGGTGATGGTCTTGGGAAGTCCTGCGACGAGGTCGCGGCCCTTGACCTCCATGGTCATTTCCTTGGGCAGTGGCGCGGCCGAGCCGAGGCGGATCTTGATGTCTTCGGAAGTGCGCTCGCCGATCATCAGGTTGTAGGCGCGCTTCATGTATTGGGTGATCGCCTCGTCGAGCTCGTCGCCGGCGGTGCGCACGCTGCGGGCGTAAACAATGCCGGAGAGGGAAATCAGCGCCACTTCCGTGGTGCCGCCGCCGATATCGACAATCATGTTGCCCGAGGCGTCCTGCACCGGCAGACCCACACCGATCGCGGCAGCCATCGGCTCCTCGATCAGGTAAACCTCGCGCGCGCCGGCTTGTTCCGCCGACTCGCGCACGGCGCGGCGTTCCACCTCGGTGATGCCGGAGGGAATCGCGATCAGCACCCGCGGATTCGAGCGGCGGCCCTTGTTCACCTTGCGGATGAAGTGGCGCAACATCGCCTCCGTGACCTCGAAGTCGGCGATCACCCCGTCCTTCAACGGGCGGATCGCCACAATATTGCCGGGCGTGCGGCCCAGCATGCGTTTCGCATCGTCGCCGACGGCCAGCACCTCATTGGTGCCGGCTTTCACCGCCACCACCGACGGCTCGCGCAGGACGATGCCGTGGTCCTTGACGTTGATCAGGGTGTTCGCGGTGCCGAGGTCGATGCCAATGTCATTGGAGAATAAATTTCCAAAAAGCTTTTTGAACATGGAAGTTGTTGTAAATGAGAGAGTGACATGAAAATTCAAGTGCCCTGAGCGGGTCCGGACGCCGCCTCGTTCCGGCGGATCAGCCGTTTGGGAACGAAGAGATGGGCGGTAACCTTTCGGGAAAAGCGGGTGAGACTCCGCCTTGCCTGCCGCAAGGTCAAGCCGGAATCCATTCAGAACCAAATGCCAGCGGGCTTGCCGGGGGCCCCGGGAATGGGATTGCGCCGACCCGGCGGCGGTCGCAGCATGCGCGCCGCATGGCGATCGATTCCCGTATTCCCTGGCTCGGAAGCGCCGCTCGCGGCGCGCGCTGGCTGGCGGGCATTTCCGGCGGGGCGGATTCGGTGGCGCTGCTCCACCTGCTGCACCGCCATGGTTTCCGCAAGGTGGTCGTCTGTCACCTCGATCACCGCCTGCGCGGCAGGGCTTCCGCCGCCGACGCGCGTTTCGTCGAAAAACTGGCGGATCGCCTTGGATACCCCTGCGAATCCGCAACGGCGGACGTGCGCGCCCGGATGAAACGCCACGGCGAGTCGATGGAAACCGCCGCCCGCCACGCGCGCCACGAATTCTTCTCGGCATGCGCCGCCAAACACCGCTGCCGCCGGATCCTGCTGGCCCACCATGCCGACGACCAGGCGGAGACCGTGCTGTGGAACCTGCTGCGCGGATCGCACGGCCTGCGCGGCATGCGCGCCGCGCAGGAAATCCGCATCGCCGGCAAGCCGCTGCACATCATCCGCCCCCTGCTCGGCCTGCGGCGTGCCGAACTCGTGCAATGGCTGCGCGAGCACTCGCTCGACTGGCGCGAGGACGCCAGCAACCGCGAGGCCGTCGCCGTGCGCAACCGCCTGCGCCACGAGGTCTTCCCGCTGCTCGCGGAAATCACCGGCCGCGACCCGGTGGCGGCCTTCGCCCGCGGCGCGGAGGACGCCGCGGAAAGGGCCGCCTTCGAGATGGCGATGTTGCATCAGGCAAAGGTCGAGGATCCCCAAGGGCGCCTGCACCTGCCCGCGCTGCGCAAGCTCCCTCCCCTGCTCGCCCGCCTGGCCGTTGGAACCCATCTAACCGGCCGCGGCATCGCCGATATCGACCGCGCCCTCCTGGAAAGAGCCCTCTCCCTGCTGGAACCCGACGGACCCTCCGTCATCAACCTGCCGGGCGGCGGACGCCTCAGTCGCCGCGCCGGCCGCATCTGGGTGGAAACAGCCTGACCCCGTGTCCACGGCATGAGCGGGGCTTGCGGCTTGGTTGCCGGGTGCGTGCAAGCGGCCTGCGGAGGCGATGCGTGGCGATGCAAGGGGGAATTGACGTTGGACAAGCCCGGTTCCCCCGCCCCACCCTTCCGCGCATGGCAGGTCTCATCATCGCCCCGCGGGCGCGCATTTTTCATGGTCACGAGTGGGTTTATGCCACGGAAATCAAAAAGTCCTTCGGCGATCCGCAGCCGGGGGACGTCGTGACGCTCAAGGACTTCCGCGACCGGCCGCTGGGATCGGCGATTTACAATCCGCTCTCGCAAATCGTCGCCCGGAGGTTCTCGCGCCGGAAACAGGATCTCGACCTCGATTTCTTCTGCCGACGCATCCGCCAGGCGATGGAATACCGCCAGCGCCGCGGCGTGGATGAAACGCTGTGCCGGCTCGTCTGGAGCGAGTCCGACGGCATGCCCGGCCTGATCGTGGACCGCTATGGCGACCACCTCTCGGTGCAGACGCTCACGCTGGCGATGGACCAGCGCAAGGAGCTCATCCGCGACGCGCTGGTTTCACTACTTTCGCCGCAATCCATTGTCTTGAGAAACGATTCGCCGTTCCGCAAGGCCGAGGGCATGGAACCCGGCATCGAAATGATATATGGGGAGAATCCCGGCCCGTTCATCGTCCGGGCCAACGACCTGGATTTCGAGATCGATCTCTTCGACGGCCAGAAAACCGGTTTATATCTCGACCAGCTCCAGTCGCACGCGGAGGTCGCAAAGCTCGCGCATGGCAGGCGCGTGCTCGACTGCTTCACCAACCAGGGCGGCTTCGCGCTGGCCTGCGCGAAGGCGGGGGCGGCGAAAGTCACCGCCGTGGATGTCTCCGCCGGTGCCTGCGAGGCCGCGCGCCGCAACGCCCAACTCAACGGACTCGACATCGAAGTGCTCGAACACAACGTCTTCGATTTCCTCAAGCACGCGAAACCGGAATACGACCTCATCATCCTCGATCCGCCGAGTTTCACCCGCAACAAGAAGACGCTCATGGACGCCATGCGCGGCTACAAGGAGATCCACCTTCGCTCGCTGAAGTTGTTGGAGAAGGGCGGCGTGCTCTCCACCTTCTGCTGCTCGCATCACGCGTCGCGCGAGCTGTTTCTGGAAAACCTGGCCGACGCCTCGGTCGATGCGAAGAAGTCGCTGCGGCTTGTCGCCGAGCATGGCCAGCGCGCCGATCACCCGGTGCTCATCACCCTGCCGGAGACCGGATACCTCAAGGGCTTCACCGTCGAGGTGATCGCGACGAGGTAGCGGTGGCAATCCTCACACGGCGCGGAAAACGTAAGCGCCCGACCTCGATCACCCCGGCCCCAGGCAGGCATCACCCGGCCATATCCACCAAGCCCTCCAGCCTCTCACCCAGCGAACCGTGAAGTTCATCCGCTGGCTGAAGAATCATCCCGATCAGGAACGCGACTGGCCCGCCGCCATCGCCCGCCTCGTTGCAATCCACGCACGCATGTAACCCGAATTTTGGACACAGTTGTTTGATAAACCGGGCGGTATGATTTCTGTCTATCGTAATTTTTGTGATCAGCACGCAGCGGGATGGAGAGCCAAAAGGCGGGCCGGAGCGACGATTTGAGGGACTTGCGGGCTTCGGCTCTTCGGGAAACGATCTAACAAAATGCGACATTCAAACCCAAGGACTGACCCGAATGGCGCTAACTTAAGGGTTGTTTGGGATGATTTCATCTGCGGTTTTCTTGTAGCGGGAGCGATGACTGATCTCGATCATTTGTCTCCGGGGAACATTGAGCAACTGATGTGGCTTCGGCCTTCGTTTAACAGCTCTGGGTT
>JALOUA010000393.1 GCA_025457625.1 Akkermansiaceae bacterium | reverse complement strand
GGCGGCACCGAGAGCGTGAACACCGCGCTGCACTCGCTCGACCGGCTCGTCGGGCCGGGTGCGGCGGTGGTTTCGACCATCGAGCACTCGGCGGTCCTGCGCTGTGCGGAGGACCTGCCGCGGCCGGTGAAATACGCGCCGGTGGACGCGGATGGGCGTCTGGATTTGGAACGATTCGAGGCGCTGCTGCCCGGCGCGGCGATGATCTCGGTGATGGCCGCCAACAACGAGACCGGCGTGATCCAGCCGCTGCGCGAAGTCTGCCGCATGGCGCGCGAACGCGGCATTCCAGTGCATTCGGACGCGGTGCAGGCCGCCGGGAAAACCGAGCTCGACGCACGCCATCTCGGAGCCGACATGTTGTCATTCTCCGCCCACAAGTTTCACGGCCCCAAAGGCGTGGGCGCGCTCTATGTGCGGCGCGGCATCCGGTTTTTCCCGTTTCATCGCGGCGGTTCCCAGGAAAACGGCCGCCGCGGCGGAACCGAGAACACCGCCGGCATCGTCGGCATGGCTGCCGCCGCCATGGCACTGCGGCAGCGCGCGCAGGAACACAGCGCCCTTCACCTGATCCGCGACATGTTCGAAAACGCGCTGCTCACCGGCTTGTCCGGCGTGACCGTCAACGGCGACCCCGTCCACCGGCTGCCCAACACCAGCCACCTTTCGTTCGACGGATGCGAGGCGGTCGGGCTGATCCGGTTGCTCGATGAGGCGGGCATCGAATGTTCCGCCGGCTCCGCCTGCATGGAGGGGAGAATCCGCCCGTCGCACGTGCAGCTCGCCATGGGCATCGACGGCGCGCGCGGCCGCGGCAGCCTGCGTTTCAGTTTTTCCATCCTCAATACGCCCGCGGAGGCGCGCGATGCGGCCGCCATCGTCAAACAGGCGGTCGAGCGCCTGCGCCGCGACAACCCGCAAGGCACATCGCCCTGCGGCATGGCGAGCGCCTGAACGCCCGGCGCTTTCGCCGCTTTCGCCTTGTCGCCGGGGGCCGGCCTTGCTTGCCTGTCAGCCGATGGCCGCTCCGCAAAACATCATCGCGCTGGTTTATGACTACGACCAGACGCTCAGCCCGCGCTACATGCAGGACGACGTGTTGTTTCCGGAGTTCGGGATCGACCCCGCCCAGTTCTGGAAGAAATGCAACGCGCTGGTCCAGGAGCAGCGCTGGGACGGCGAGCTGGCCTACATGAAGTGCCTGCTCGACTACCTCGGCATGGACAACGTAACCAACGCGCGGCTCACCCAGCTCGGAAAAGGCCTGCGGTTTTTCCCCGGACTGCCCGAACTGTTCGAGGCGCTGCCGAAAACCTCGCTCAGTCCCGAGCACGAGCTGGCGGGCATCAAGGTGGAACATTATATCATCTCCTCCGGGCTTAAAGCCCTGCTCGAAGGCTCGCGCCTCCAGCCCTATGTGAAGGCGATGTTCGGCTGCGAGTTCGGCGAGGATGCGGAAGGGCGCATCAGCTTTCCCAAGCGCGTCATCTCGCACACCACCAAGACGCAGTTCCTGTTCCGCATCAACAAGGGCATGCTGCGCTACGACCAGGACGTGAACGACCACATGCCCAACGACCAGCGGCCGATCCCGTTCGAGAACATGGTCTATGTGGGCGACGGGCCGACCGATGTGCCCTGCTTCACGGTGATGAACCGCAACGGCGGCCACGGCATCGCCGTCTACAATCCGGAGGATCCCACCGGCCGCTCGTTCCGCAAGTGCTTCCAGCTCTCCACCCATGCCGGCCGCGTGAAACACATCGCCCCCGCCGATTACCGCGAGGGATCCCACCTCTGGCTGCTGCTGTCCGAGATGGTCCGTGAAATCGCCGACCGCATCCTGCGCCGCCGCATCGAGGAGCGCGACAACGCCACTGTGGCCGCGCCGGGGTTCTGAGTGTGGCTTGTAGCGGCGGTCCATGACCGTCAGGCCATCGAGAAGCCATGTAGCGGCGGTCTATGACCGTCGAAGCCATCGAGAAGCCATGCCAATGAGGAGGCTGCGCGCACCTCATACGCATCGACGCTCACAGAGCGCCGCTACATTCACCTCATACGCATCGACGCTCACAGAGCGCCGCTACATTCACCTCATAAGCATCGACGCTCACAGAGCGCCGCTACAGGCGATGCATTCACGTCCATGAGTCCGGCTGGATGGTGCCGACGTAGGGCCAGTCCTCTGCATTTCGGACGAGACCGGCGCGCACCGGATTGTCCCTGACATACTTCCATTTCTCTGCATGGGATTCACTGGAGCGGATCAGGTGATCGAAGAAGCCCTTCTGCCAGTGCGGGGACTCGATGCCATGTTCGCGCCAGTGTTTGGACAGGATGTTCTTCAATGATTTGATCCACATCGAAAGACCCACCGCTCCGGGAGGAATGCAAACAAAGAGATGCAGGTGATCGGGCATGAGGACATAAGACCCGACCAACACACCGCGCTGCCTGGCGAACGAGCAGAAGCGGCGGAAGACTTCATGCGTGTCATTATTGGCCAGCAGATTTCTGCGCTTTTCCGTGCAGGCCGTGATGAAATAAACCGGAGCCTCAGTGAAAACCGTGTCCAGACGTGATAGACGGCTCATGGGGACTTGATACCAATCGACTATTCCCGCCGCAAGAAGTCTGTAGTCGATGACCTGTCGCTGGCTATCCCTGAGGGCGGGACTCAGGAGAAAAGCCGATGAGGGAAGAGGCTTCGCGCATCTCGTTCGCATCGACGCTCATAGAGCGCCGCTACATGCATCTCATTGGCATCGACGCTCATAGAGCGCCGCTACATGCGATTCGACCGCTAATTACATGACATGTAACGCCCCCTCAAAATCCTCCCACGCCACACCCCGCGCCCGCGATCTTTGGATCCTGGCGTTGTTGCTGGCGTTTCCCTCGACCGGATTCATCCAGAAATACACGGGCATGGCCGGTGTGGCCGCTTATGTGGTGGGAGTCATTGCGCTGGTTTATATAACAGCCCATGTGACACGGCGGTTCGCCCCGTGGCTGAGCCGCCATTTCCGCAGTCTCGCGGTTCTGGCGATCGCGATGATGGCGGCCGGTTTCGTGGTGCTTCATCCGTTTGAGGACGAGCGCGGACCGGGGAAAAGCAGTGACCGCGACGAGGGTCTGGAAATGGCCGTGACCCGCTTGTCTGGCGGCGAAACTCCATATTACCCGTCCAACAAGGTCGCCGGGCCCTTGTCCGTCCTGCCGGGTTCCATTCTGCTGGCAGCCCCGTTTGTGGCTCTCGGCAACGCCGGTTATCAGAATGTGTTCTGGCTGGCCGTCTTTTTGTTCGCAGCCGCCATGTTCTTCAATGACAAGGCGGCGGCCCTCTGGCTGTTGGCCGTGCCGCTGGCCTTGTCGGTGGCGGCCCAGTATGAATTCGTTTCCGGCGGGGATTTGATGGCGAACGGGATATTCGTTGCGCTGTTTTTCCTGTTCGCGCTGACATCGTGGGGAAATACCACTTCTCCGGCGTGGCAGCGT
>JALOUA010000392.1 GCA_025457625.1 Akkermansiaceae bacterium | reverse complement strand
GCCATCGCCGGCCAGGATCCCACCGTGCCCAATGCCACCATCGGCACCTTCACCGGCACCACCCTCAGCTTCACCAAGCGCCAGGGCACCAGCGGCCTCAGTTACGCCATCGAGGAATCCACCGACCTCGGCATCAATGATGCCTGGACGGAAGTCACTGGAGTTCCTCCGGATTATGTCAACGACGGCTCGACCATTTCCTACACCCTCAGCCCGGCTGCTCCGGGAAATCATTTCCTCCGCCTCAGGGTGATATCGAACTGAGCCGGTCCGCCGGAACAGTGGCCGCCAAGCGGATCGAGAGTGCCATGGTGAGGATCATCTGACAAACCGTACGAAGGCACCCTCCGGCTTTTTTGGATCAATTCAGCTTGATCGGACCAACCGCCCATTCAAGCTACGGCAGACAGAATCAAACCCACATTCCAATGCATCTTCAAGCCTCACACCGGAATTCCATCCGCACCCTGCTCGCCGCTCTCACCGTCGCGGGCGGTTCCATCGCCAGCGCCGTGGCGACGCCCGCCGATGACAGCGTGCTGAAACAGGTGGACCCGTTCATCGGCACCGGCTTCCACGGCCACACCTTCCCGGGAGCCACCGTGCCCTTCGGCATGGTCCAGCTCAGCCCCGACACGCGCACCTCCGGCTGGGATGCCTGCGGCGGTTATTACGACGCCGATACCGAGATCTGGGGCTTCAGCCACACCCATCTCAGCGGCACCGGGATCGGCGACTACGGCGATGTCCTGATGATGCCCTTCACCGGCGAGGTCGGGATCGGCACCGGAACCCCGGCAGAACCCGACTACGCGTTCCGCTCGGCGTTTCAGAAAAGCAACCAGGCGGCCAGCCCCGGCTACTATCGCGTGCTGCTGGATCGCTACCGGATCAAGGCCGAACTCTCCGCCACGCCACGGGCGGGCATCCATCGCTACACCTTCCCCGCCTCGGAGCAGGCCGGCATCATCATCGACCTCAAACACAGCATCCAGAACCGCCAGACGCTTGAGGCGGAAATCGAGGTCGTCAACGATCGCGAAATCCGCGGCTGGCGGCACATGAAAGGCTGGGCACCCAACCGCCGGATCTATTTTCACGCCGTGTTCTCCAAGCCCTTCACCGCCGGGATTTACTCCAACGATGCCCTGGTGGACGGCAGCAAGGCCAACGGCAAACAGCTCAAGGCGAAACTGAAGTTCGCCACCGCCGAGGACGAGCAGGTCCTCGTCAAGGTCGGCATCAGCCCGGTGGACCTCGCCGGGGCCAAGGGCAACCTCATGGCGGAGATTCCCGAATGGGACTTCGACGGCGTGGTCGCGCAAGCCGAACAGATGTGGACCCGCGAACTCAACCGCATCCGGATCTCCGGCGGCACCGATGACCAGCGCAAGATTTTCTACACCGCCCTCTATCACACCGCCATTTCGCCGAACCTCGCCAGCGACGTGGACGGCCGCTACCGCGGCATGGACCAGAAGATCCATCAGGATCCCGCCTACACCAATCACACCGTCTTCTCGCTCTGGGACACCTTCCGCGCCCAGCACCCGCTTTACACCATCATCGATCCCGAGCGCGACCAGGCGTGGATCCGCTCGCTGCTGCGCAAATACGACGAGGGCGGCATCCTGCCGATGTGGGACCTGGCCTCCAACTACACCGGTTGCATGATCGGCTACCACGCCGTGCCCGTCATCGTGGACGCCTATGCCAAGGGCCTGCGCGACTTCGACCCCGACAAGGCCATGGAGGCGATCGTGTTTTCCTCCGTCTATGACGACAAAAAACCGATTCCCTATCACACGGAGGAAGTCAAAAAAGACCTGATGCCCAAGGCCAAGCTCTACAACGCCACCATGGGCTTCATCCCCGCCGATCTCGAAAACGAGTCCGTCTCCAAAGCTCTGGAGTTCGCCTACAACGACTGGGTCATCGCGAAGATGGCGAAGGACATGGGGCGTGAGGAGATCGCCCGGGAGTATTTTGAACGCGGTAAGCGTTACCGCACGTATTTCGACCCGAAGACCGGGTTCATGCGCGGGCGGAACCAGGATCGCTCATGGGTCGAGCCATTCGATCCCAACAACGCCAACCATCGCAAGGGCGAGTATGTCGAGGGCAACGCCTGGCAGTGGACGTGGTTCGTGCCGCACGATGTGCCCGGCCTGATCGAATTGTTCGGAGGCAGGGAACCCTTCGCGGAGAAACTCAACGAACTCTTCACCACCGACTCAACCCTGACCGGGGAAAAAATCTCCGGCGACATCACCGGGATGATCGGCCAATACGCCCACGGCAACGAACCCAGCCACCACATCGCCTACCTCTTCAACTGGGTCGACCAGCCGTGGCGCGCCCAGGAACTGCTTTATCAAATCATGACCGAGTTCTATCAGGCCGCGCCGGCGGGACTCATCGGCAACGAGGACTGCGGCCAGATGTCCGCCTGGTACATCCTCAGCGCGATGGGGATCTATCAGGTCGCGCCCGGCGACACCCGGTTCTCGATCGGCCGCCCGCTCTTCCCCGAGGCCCGCATCCCGCTCAAGGACG
>JALOUA010000135.1 GCA_025457625.1 Akkermansiaceae bacterium | reverse complement strand
CGGGTTGTGGCGGCTGGCCGGGCTGCGGTGGCTGCACTCCGGGCGGCTGCTGGGGCGCGGCGGCCGGCGGCGGATTGAGCGTGAGGAGCGATTCATCAAACGCCACGGTGCCGGTGACCGATCCGGACGACATGCGCACGACCGTTCCGAGCGGGTCCCCTGCCCTTCGGGTGACGCCGAGGATTTTAAAGCCTTCGCTCGGTTTGTCGGATTCGACGATGATGCGTTCCTCGGGTTTTTTCTTGTTGAGCAGCGTGACGCGGTAGCCGCTCTTGACCGGTGAAACACCGGCCAGGGTGTAGTCTTCGAGCGGATTGACGGCAGGGCCGGCCTCGGGTGGCGGCGGCTTGGAAGTGAAGGGCGAATTGGTCCATAGGCCGGAATACTTGGTGATGGGCGCTTTCCTTGGCAAATCCGCCGCCACCCAACCGGCAAGGGCGGACAAAAGCAGGATGATCCGGAAAGCGTGTGACATCGGCGATGGTATAAAATTAAAAATCGGATTTTGAAATTTTAAAATTTCAGGCGGAGGGTGGCAGCGGCACAAACCACTGCTCGACAGTGGCCCGGCAGTCGATCTTGGTGTCGTCCTGTTGGTTGGGCGAGAGCCGGATGAAAGTGGCGGCGCGGAGTTGGTCCGGCATGTTGAGCTTGTCGAACCAACGGTAGAGCGCTTCTTCCGTGCCGCTGACGGCGAGCTCGATCTTGGCCCGGTGGTAGTGGCGGCCTTCGGTGGCATCCGTGGGCAGGGGTTTCTGGGATTTGATGGTCAGTCCGACGCTCTGGGCCTCGCGTTCGGCGAGTTGCTGGAGTTTCGTCTGCACATCCTGATTGGCGGCGGGCTCGGGCTCGTGCGCGGCGAGCCACTCCATCTGCGGCTGCACCTGCTCGCGGCTGGCGCGGTACATCTCGGCCGTGTCCAACTGCTGGCGCGCCTGATCGCGGGCGCGCATGACTTCAAGACGCTTGGTCTGGAAAAAGCCGAAGCCCAGGAAGTTCAAAACGATGAATCCCGCGCTGGCGAAGAAGATGAGCAGTTTTTTCTCGCGGGGAGACATGATGCGAAATTTAAAATTTCAGATTCGGGATTTGAGATTCTCGTGATGAGAGAATGCCGGATGGTGGGAAATTTGTCGGTCAGGGTTGGGAATCCGCTGCCGGGACCTCGGCGCTGAAGACAAACTCCCAGCCACGGGTGGATTGGTTGGGTTCGGGGGTTTGCCAGGTGAAATGGGTCAGGCCGTTGTTTTTACCGAGGTTGAGGCTGAAGGTGTTGACGGCCTGGAGCTGCGGTGCCTCGCCGATGAGTTTCACTTCGGTGGCGCTGATTTCCGCCGTCTTGAGACGCAGGCCGCTGTTGACAGGGATGGAGGAGGCGATGCGATGCAGGATATCCACCGGGGAATAGGTGAGATCGATGGCATGGGCGAGTTCGTCCCAGCGGGCGATGTGGTCGGCGTAGGCCTCGCCATCAGGGGCCGCGGCCTTGGCCTGGGCGGTCAGTTTGCGGGTTTCCGCGGAAGTTTGCCACAGCCCGTAGGCGAACCAGCCGATGATGCCGAGGTAAGCGAGCGCGGCTGCGGAGACGGCCAGGGTGAGGGTGCGGCGCCGTTGGGCGGCGCGGCGGGCGGCGCGCACATCGGCCGGCAACAGCTTGCTGAGGGGCTCCGGCAAGACCGGCGCGGGCCGGTGCGCAACGTCCACCGGTGCTTTGAAAACCGACTGGAAGGCCGCGGTTTCGAGCAACTCTTGAGAGCTCCACACGACCACCCGCGGGACATCGAAGTGCAGGCCCTGCATCGAGAGCTGCATCAGGGACAGCCGGATTTCGCGGGCCAGCGCGGCATCCGGTTGTGCGGCATCCACCGCCGTGGCCTGGCAATAGGCGAGCCTGCCCTCATGGAAAACCGCGAACACCCAGCGCCCGAATTCCTTCCAGACGACCAGCGGCGCATGCAGTGGCGGGTAGGCCCGTGCCGAGATGTCAAAACCCTTCGGCCCGCGCCGCGGCAGGTCGCCATCCGCCGGCGAGCGCAGGAAAACCGCAACCAAGGCCGTGTTTTCCTTCTCCCGGGCCACCACAAACACATCGGTGAGTTGGCCGGCCATCGGGTCGGGCCGCAGCCCGAGGCGCTCGGCATGCAGCGCGGCGAGATCGGGAAACAACGACTCGTCATCGCTGGTCACGCGCATCGGCACGGCGGTCAGGAATTTCACCGGGAACAGCATGGTGATCTCGCCGGCCGGAAAGCTGGTGATCTCGCCGGCATGGGTGACGCCGGTTTCACTGAGGAGCGTGAAGCCGCCTTCCGCGCCGCGCTGCCAGACTTCCCAGCCGGATTCACCGGGGACGAGCAACAATTGTTCGTTGGATTTGCTCACGGAATGATTTCTTCGGTGCGTTCGAGGAGGGCCGGTTTGCCGGTGCGGTTGCGGACGATGACGGTGATTTTGCGTTTCGCGCCTTCGGCCTGGCCGATGCTTTCGATGCGGGTGGTGGGGTCGTTCACGGTAAATCGGCGGACGATATCGGGACGACCATTGATGTCCACGCCCAAAAGATCAAGCGCGGCGGCGGCATTTTCAAAAGGCACGTCGTCCTCCGTGTCGCGCTGGCCGTCGCTGCCGCGCACGGTCTCGGGGATGATTTCCGCCTCCTCGACGCGCACCTCGGCGGCGGCGGCGATCAACTCGGCGGGCGCGTCGTTCAAGTCGAGCGCTCCCCCGCTCCAGATGGTGAACCACTCGCGCCAGTCGGGCCGCACCGCCTCCACCAGATCCATGCCGAGCACCAGCCGCATTTCCGCGAGATCGTAAAACGGCCGGTTGAACGGCTGGTTGATGCGGCCGAGCGCCTCGTATTCCTTGATCTCCGCGCCGTTGAGTTTGACGTTTCCATCGGCGTCCACCCAATCGCCCAGCGCATCCACCACGGCTTGGGCGTCGTCCAGTTCCAGGCCCCAGTCAACGAACATCGAGCGCAGCAAGGCCGTATCGTCCTTCAGCAGGATGGCATTGATGTTGAAACGGCTGCCTTCGGAAATCACCCGCACCTCGAAACCCTCGCCCGCCTCCGCATTGAACTGCCGCAGGATCGGGTCCGAGCGTTTGACCACCGGGTTGGCGCCAATGGCGATCCCCATTTCGGCGACGTGGCGGGCACGCGAACCGTGGATTTTCGCCGAGGCGATTTCCATGTCGAAGGAGATCACACGCAGCGCGGTCATGGTGGCGAGCGCCAGGATCGCGATCAGCCAGATGACCGCCAGCAAGGCCATGCCGCGGCGCGGGGTTCCGGAGGATGGGATGGGGTTTCTCATCGCGGAGCAGCTCCTCCGGGCGGGTTGATATTGATCCCCGGAATACCGGGAGAACCGCCGCCGGGACGATTCCCGCCGCCGGGTGTCTGCCCCGGGATATTGACGGCCGGTTGTGGCGGATTGGCCTCGCCGTCCTGCATCATCTGGCGCATCTGAATGAGGGGATTCTGTTTGGGCGGCAGCCAGAAGACCTGGCGCATTTCCTCGCCCTTGGCACCGACGGCCATGACGAGTTCGAGTTGCAGCGGCAGGCGGCTGGGAAACTCCCAGTCATAGAGCCATTCCAGCGAGTTTCCATCGAGCACGCGCCATTCGAAATAGGCCACATCCTCGAGCAGCACGATCTCGGCGAAGGGTTCCTCGGTCGGAGCGCGGCCGACCGCGTCCTCAGGGTCCTCGAGAATCTCGTTTTCGTAATAGGAGAGCACGATGTCGAGGTAACCGCTGCGGCGTTTGACGGTGGAGAGCCTTACGGCCTTGGCCACGCGCTCCACACCACCCCAGGTGAAACCGAGCGGCACGTTCTGCAACGTCAGATCGGATAGATAATGCGTGCCGGAATCCTGCACCTGGAGATCGAGCCGCGCGTTGCCCGGCAGCGTGCCGAAAGTCCGCCCCACCAGATCCATGAACGCCTGGTGCTCCATCTCCTCGTTCTGCGTCTCCACGATCGTCTTGCCCAACGCGAGCGAGGTGCGCGCGATGCCGAAGACCATGCCCACGATGATGGTCAGCAGGCCCATGGCGATCACGAGTTCCAACAAGGTGAAACCCGCGCGCCGTGATCTGACGGGATGCCTCTTCATGAGGGTTGATACATGCGGCCGTAGCGCCAGGTTTCCACCACCCGCTCCTGCCAGGCGCCGTTGGCAAACCATCTTGCCTGGATTTCGATGCGGTACATCTCCTGAAGCAGTTCCCCATCCTCGTTTTCCAGATCCTCGATCAACTCGATGTTCGTGTTGAGTTCGATGCCGGTCTCGCCGACCTCGATGCTGGTCTTGCCTTCCTCGAGCACCGGCAGCGAGATCGTCTCATCCATCGCGCTGTCCAGAATGCGGGTGATGCGCAGCTCGCTCTGGGCCAGTGACGCGGTCTCCGACATCCGGTGCAGGGCGACCACGAAACCGGTGGCGGCCATGCCGAAAACCGCCAGCGCCAGCACCATTTCAAGGAGCAGGAAACCGTTGCGGCAGTGGTGGACGGGGGATTTCATCGGGCTTCCATGAAGTTCTCACGGACCGCGGCCGTGAGCGGGTTAAAGATGTCTTCCGACCAGCTTTTGCCGAGAGTCAGCTTCACCGACAAGGGTTCGCACAGGCCGTTGGGATCGAAACGCCAGACGTGCACCGTGTCCTTGCGGGTGGGCAGCCAGTCGGTGGTATTCCAACGCCGGATGGATACCTCCACCCCGTCCTCCAGCGGATATTCCCAGCGCTCGGCGTCGTCGGTGACCACCTTCTCGCCACCGATGCGCCGGCCGCCCACCGTGCGTTTCTCGTCCTGCCCGGCTTCCGCCAGCGGCAGCAGGCGCACCACCCGCTCGCGGAACTCCAGCGCATACGGCGTCTGCAACAGCATGGCCGTGGTGCGGGCGCGCTTGGCTAAAACCTCGATCTCGCCGGAAGCGTTGCGCAGCACCCGCTCGTCCGACGAATAAACCATCAGACCCACCGCACCGCCGATCACCACCGCCGCGATCGACAGCACAATGACGATCTCCAGCAGTGTGAAGCCGCTGCGGCGCTTATTCGTCCTGGCTGCTGAGGTCATCTGCGGTGTTTTCCATGCCATCCGGCCCCTTGCTGATGATTTCAAACTGGTTGGCGCGTTTCTTGCCAGGGAAACGGTAGAGGTAGGCGCTGTCCCATGGATCAAGCGGCATTTTGCTCATCACCTGCACCCAGCGCCGCGGCACCGGGGTGGAGGTCGGCTTTTCAACCAATGCCTTGAGTCCCTGCTGGGATGTCGGAAAACTGCCGGCATTGAGTTTGTACATCGCCAGCGCGCTCTCGAAACTCTTGAAGTCGGCTTCCACCTGCCGGAGTTTGGCCGCGTCACCGATGCCGCGCATCGCGAAGATCGCTCCGCCCAGAATCATGGCGATGATGCCGAGCACGATGACCATTTCCAACAGGGTGAAGCCGGCGGCCCGGCGCTTCCGGACGGATGATGTGTGGATTTTCATGAATGTGCGGGTGGATGTGTCCTGCGACAGCCTCGCAGGTATATCAATGCCATGCCATGCAAAAGTTGTCGGCAAACCCGGTAAAATTTCCGCCGAGGCCGACCATCGCAAGTGATGCGCGGAAAAATGCGGGAAACGCCCACAAATCGTCATTTTTCTCCTAGCCCGGCGGGCGAAGCGGATTAATCTCCCCGCGGCGGGCCGGATCGGCCGCCCATCGATTTTCCGCATCACGCACCCATGAATCTGACACTCAAAGTTTGGCGGCAGGCCGGGCCCAAGGCCCAGGGCAGGATTGAAACCTACGACGCGAAGGAAATCCCCGAGGAGGCCTCCTTCCTTGAAATGCTCGACATCGTCAACGAGCGCCTGGTGCTCAAGGGCGAAGAGCCGATCCATTTCGACCACGACTGCCGCGAGGGCATCTGCGGCACCTGCTCGCTCACCATCAACGGCATCCCGCACGGCAAGGAGCGCGGCATCACGACCTGCCAGGTCCACATGCGGAAGTTCCGCGACGGCGACACCATCTGGATCGAGCCCTTCCGCGCCAACCCCTTCCCCGTCATTCGCGACCTGATCGTGGACCGGGAGGCCTTCGACCGCATCATCGCGGCCGGCGGCTACGTCGATGTGCGCACCGGCTCGGCGATCGACGCCAACGCCGTCCCGATCCCCAAGGACAAGGCCGACGCCTCGTTCGACGCCGCCGCCTGCATCGGCTGCGGTGCCTGCGTGGCATCCTGCAAGAACGCCTCGGCCATGCTGTTTGTCGCCGCCAAGGTTTCCCACCTCGGCCACCTGCCGCAGGGCCAGCCGGAACGCGACCGCCGCGTGCTCGGCATGGTCCGCCAGATGGACGCCGAGGGCTTCGGCAACTGCACCAACCAATACGAGTGCGAGGCCGCCTGCCCCAAGGAAATCAGCGTCGAACACATCGCCCGCCTCAACCGCGACTACACCGCGGCCGTGCTGCGCGAGCAGCTCGTCGCGCCGTGAACCATGTCTTCATGGACTGTGGCCGGGACTTGCAGTCACGGTCCGTGGTGGGGACAACCTTTCCCCGGCCATGAATCCATTGAATCCCGTCCCCTTTCTAACAGCAGTTTTCCTCCTGTCATTGGCAGGCGGCCAGGCTGCCGGATCCAACCGCGTCCACTTCGGCAACGGTCTCAAGATCGGCGAGGTCGATGCCACCTCGGCCATCGTCTGGCTGCGCCTCACCGACGCGCCCGAGCGCCGCGCGGATGGAACCGATTTCAAGGCTGACGACGAAAAAGTTCCGACAGGACTCTCGCTTCGGGACATGAAGGACAGTCTGATGGGCACTGCGGGCCTTGTTCGTCTGCATTACCAAGCCCGGGATGGCGGCCCGGTATCCAAAACCCCCTGGCAAGAGGTGAATCCGCAGCGCGATTTCACCACACAGATCCGCTTGACCGGTCTGAAGCCGGCGACTTCATACACCCTCACCGCCGAAGCCCGTGTCCAAGGCGAAGGCGCGTCAACCAACACCTGTGGCGGCGGCTTCAGCACCGCGCCCCTGCCGTCGGACACCGCTCCCGTCCGCTTTGCCGTCGTCACCTGCCACGACTTCCCGCGCCGCGACGATGGCGGGCGCGGCCATCTCATCTATCAGGCCATCAAGCGGCTGAACCCGGCGTTTCTGGTCCACACCGGCGACATCGAATACTACGACAAACCCGGCCCCCGGGCCATGTCCGCCGAACTCGCGCGCTTCAAATGGAACCGTCTCTACTCGCTGGAAAACCAGCGCGATTTCCACCGCAGGTTCGCGTCCTACTTCATGAAGGACGACCACGACACGTTGAAGAACGATTGCTGGCCCGGCCAGAAATACGGCGACCTCACATGGGAACAGGGCCTCGCCATCTTCCGCGAGCAGGTGCCGATGGGGGACAAGACTTACCGCACCTTCCGCTGGGGCAAGGACCTCCAGATCTGGATGGTCGAGGGCCGCGACTTCCGCAGCCCCAACCACATTCCCGACGGCCCGGAAAAAACCCTCCTCGGCGCGGAGCAGAAGAAATGGCTGTTCGAGACGATGCGCGCGTCCGACGCCGCCTTCCGCATCCTGATCAGCCCCACACCCGTCCTCGGGCCGGATCGCGGCGGAAAAAACGACAACCTCGCCAACAAGGGTTTTGCCCACGAAGGCGGCGAGGTCCGCGCGTTCCTCGCCTCGCTGCCGGGAGCCTTCGTCATCTGCGGCGACCGCCACTGGCAATACGTGACACGCGCCCCGGAGACCGGTCTAACGGAATTCTCGTGCGGCCCCGGCTCCGATTCCCATGCCGGCGGATTCTCCATGAACCAACGCACCGCGCAACACCGCTTCCTCCGCATCAAGGGCGGTTTCCTTTCCGTCGATGTGGAGCGCGCCCTAGACAAGCCGCGGATCTCGTTCCGCCATCACGACGTGAAAGGCGCGGTCGTTCACGAGGAAAGCTTCCCGCGTTGAGCCGGTCCCGGCAGGAAGCCACGGTGGGCGGCCGGAATGAGGATATGCCCAATGCGGCAGGGCGCAACGTCTTCTCTTGTCAGTGCCTTGCTTCCCACCTACATTCCGGACAATCATTTGAAAAACACGCCGCCGACCCAGTCACAACAAATGCCGGAAACCTGTTACTCCACGATTGTCCGCCTGCTGCCGGTCCTCATCGCCGGAGCGCTTGCCCCGGCTCTAACGGAAATCTCCCACGCCGAACCCCCGCGCCGTCCCAACGTCATCCTCATCATGACGGACGACCAGGGCTACGGCGAGATCGCCGCACACGGCAACCCGGTCATCAAGACGCCGCACCTCGACGCGCTGCACGGCCAAAGCGTGCGCCTCACCGATTTCCACGTCGATCCCACCTGCTCGCCGACGCGCTCCGCCCTTCTAACAGGCCGTTACTCGACGCGCACCGGCGTTTGGCACACCATCAACGGCCGCTCGATGATGCGGCCGGACGAATTGACGCTGGCCGAGGTTTTCAAGGCCAACGGCTATGCCACCGCGATGATCGGCAAGTGGCACCTCGGTGACAACTATCCTTGCCGGCCGCAGGACCAGGGGTTCGACCACAGCGTCTGGCATCACGGCGGCGGAATCGGCAACGGGCCCGATCATTGGGACAATGACTATTTCGACGACACGTTCACCGCCAACGGCACACCGCAAAAGTTCGAGGGCTACTGCACCGACGTCTGGTTCCGCGAGGCCACGCGCTACGTGGAGGATCACCGCGACAAGCCGTTTTTCCTCTACCTCACGCCCAACGC
>JALOUA010000391.1 GCA_025457625.1 Akkermansiaceae bacterium | reverse complement strand
CTACGGTTGGAACAGCCGCCACCGCAGGAGCAGCTTTGCCAGCGGCTTCTTCTGGGGCGTGGCCACATGGGGAGTGGGCAACCTGATCTTCAACTCCGGCTATCAAACGTTCGTCAATCCCTTCCCCGCGCCGCCCGTGGTCAACAGCGCCGGCACCACCATCATCAACTACGCCCAACCCATCACGGTGGCCGCCGCGGAGTTTCCGCCAGGTGACGAGGCCGCGCAGGCCGCCGCCGACGAAAAGGCCGACGCCGCCATGAACGAATCGCTCGCGGCCTTCAAAAAGGGCGACTACCCCGCCGCCCTCACCGCGGTGGATCGCGCCTTGTCCGTCGTTCCGGGCGATCCCGCGATGCACGAATTCCGCGCTCTGGTCTTTTTCGCCATGGGCCGCTTCAACGACGCCGCCGGTGTTCTCAATCCGGTGCTGGCCTCCGGGCCCGGCTGGGACTGGACCACCATGACCGGGCTGTTTGACTCCCAGGACACCTATGCCAAACTGCTGCGCAAACTGGAGGAACACCACGACGCCAATCCGGACTCCGCCGCGGCGAATTTCCTGTTAGGCTATCATTACCTCGTGCTCGGCCACCTCGAGGAATCCTATAAACTCTTCAGCCGCTCCGCCGAACTCGAACCGACGGATGTCGTTTCCGCCAGCCTCCGGGATCTCCTCCGCGACTCGATCAACAGCGAAGAGGATGAGGAGGCGGAGACCCCCGCGCCGGTCCCCGTGGATCCCGCAAAACTCGTCGGCACCTGGATCAGCACCCGCGGTGACGACGGCAAAATCACCCTCGTTCTCAAGGAAAACGGTGAATTCTCATGGGCCTTCAACAAGACTGGTAACGCGGGAAATCTCGCCGGCGAGTTCGCCGTCAAGGAGGACAACCTGCTCGTGCTCTCCTCCCCGGATTCGCAGTTGGTCGGCAAAGTCAGCTTTACCGACGACTCCAAGCTCAGCTTCGTGCTCGCCGACGGCCCCCGCGGCGACTCCGGGCTCACCTTCGACCGCCAGCCCTGAGTCTCCGGGCTCATCGCCCGGCCGTTCCTTGTCCCGACTCGATCGGGCCCTCGCGGGTCTGGTCCCAGACGGGATTGCGCACCTTCTCCGGGGCGACCGGCTCACTTGAAAGGATTATCACCAAACGCAGTCCGTCGCTGAAATACGGGTCACCGGTGAGATGGGGATCGCCGGCGACGGCGGCCGTGATCATTCGGGGCCGCGCCGCCGGCAACCCAATTGAAAGGATCACCCGCCTTGCTTCCTTGCGCGTTGGTGACATCCGCCTCTGCTTGGACTGCTCGCCGCTTGATCTGATCAGACCCACCCTTGACTTGACGCGCATGCCGCGCGGGGAAGGTGCGGGGGAAAATTGTCGGACTTCCGGGCCACGCAAGCCTCCGTGCAACAGCCGCGTCCCGCCGCGGCAGTGCGCGATTTCCCGCGGGACCGGTGGTTGACGCCCGGGCGGCGGACCATGCCCGTGGTTGCGTTGTCATCGGGAATGCTGCAGGCTGTCTCCATGAAAGTTCGGTGGATTTTCCTGATATGGCTGGCATTTTGCTGCGTCGCCGCCGGTGATGCGGCTGCGGATGAGGGGCGGGATTCCGCTCCCGCCGGCACCGAGGAACGCAGCGTCGCCACCCTGAACTCGCTGGCGGATTCCCTCGACGCGGCCATCCGCGAGGCGGACTCGCTTGCCGCCGAACTGGAAACGAATCCTTCCGACGACCGGATGCGGCAGCTCACGGCACGCCTTGAGGCGGAGCGGGAACGCATCGGCAAACTCCGCGCCAATTTCCGTGACCTGGTCGGCGGCGCGGAAGCCGCCGATTTTGAGCCCCGCACCGGGGAAAAAATCACTTTGCAGGAGCAGATCAGCGAGCTGCTCGACCCGCTTGTGGGGTCCTTGCGCGAGACCACATCCAAGCTCAGGGAGGCGGACGCGCTGCGCGGATCGCTGGATGATGCGCAAGTCCGCGAAAAAGAGTCCGCCCGCGTCATCAAGCGGATCGACGATCTCCTCAGACGCATCCAGCACGACCGGGTGCGGCGCGAGTTGGAGTCGCTGCGTCGCATTTGGTCCAGCCGCCAGGCTGAGGCCGCGGGCAAGGCCGAAGTATTGAGACTCCAACTCGAGGAAATGGAGAGCAACACGCCCGGCGTTTGGGAATCCGTCTCGCAAATGGTCAGCGATTTCTGGAAAACGCGCGGCATCAACCTGCTGCTCGCGATCCTGACCGCGGTGGCGGGGTTTTTCGCGGTCCGGCGTTCCTACCGCTGGCTGCGGAAGGTCAATCCACTGCATCGGAGTGGGAAAAATGGCTTGATGGGCCGTGTTTCGGACATTACCGCCGTGGTTCTGGCGGTGCTTGTTGCGATCACCGCGGTGTTGCTGGTCTTCTACCTCCGGGGGGATTGGTTGCTGCTGACGCTTGCCGCCGTATTGTTGTTCGGGGCGGCATGGGCGGGCAAAACCGCGCTGCCACCCTACATCGAGCAGATCCGCCTGCTGCTCAACATCGGTCCGGTGCGTGAGGGCGAGCGCTTGATTTACAGAAA
>JALOUA010000390.1 GCA_025457625.1 Akkermansiaceae bacterium | reverse complement strand
ATCGGCATCGGAAGGAGCAACATCACGAACTGGTGGCTCAAGGGCGGATATCCGGTACGTTTTTACAAGAGTGTTTCCTGCCAGCTCTCGATCAAGCTCGGGAACCTGCTGCCCCTGTTCGTGGATTACGCATACGGCATTGACGCCGTGCGCGCCAATGCGTCACATGAAGTGTATCTCAAAAAATACAGCCGCGGCAATCATGAGTTCCGGGTGATGCTGGTCATGGGTTTTGTCAAGAACGAATAGCCGGACCGGTCCGGCTGAATAAAATTTCTCGGAGGTTTCTATGAAACGTTTTATCGTCTGTCTGGCGTCCCTTGCGGCGTTCGGCATCCTTTCGGTCCAGGCATTCGGCCAGGACGCCAACAAAATCTCGGAAAGCGATATGGACCCCCGGGAAACGCACCAGGAATACAATCACGTCATTGCGATTGGCGCCAACCAGCCTTTCAGTAATGGGTCAAATAACCTTTCCCCGATCATCGCATACTACTGGTTCGGGTATAAGTACAAAAACCCGGACCTATATACCCAGTTTACGTTCACAACGACCCGGATTTTCTTCATACTGGGTTACAAGACGGACAGGATATTTGCGGGCGTAAAACCGCAGGGTGGCCTCGACGCACAGCATGTGGTTTACCAGGTTTGGATTCTTGATGTAGGCGTGGACGATTTCCAGGGCTTGTTCTCGTTGCATGGCGGCTCCTTACGGATGAAAGGCGGAATCTTGCGGCCTCTCGTTGAGGGAAACATGACGATGCTTCGGCGGGCCGACTGCGGATGAAATCCGCATGGGGTCGGCGCGGGTGCATGACAAGAAAGTCAGGATGCCTTTGACCAGCGGCGGGCTTTTGCTTGGCGTGCGGCGAGGATTGGGCGTCGGGCTTGCCAGGCGGCATGGAAGTGCGGGCCTTTGAGCAAGCAGCGGAGTTGCAGGATGTTCTCCGCGCCCGCGTGTCCCCAGAA
This sequence comes from Akkermansiaceae bacterium, assembly GCA_025457625.1. Taxonomy (GTDB): domain Bacteria; phylum Verrucomicrobiota; class Verrucomicrobiia; order Verrucomicrobiales; family Akkermansiaceae; genus Luteolibacter. The sequence continues at coordinate 1,887 of JALOUA010000390.1, read as the reverse complement.
CATGCCGGATTGCTTGAGCCGCCGCCCGATGACGGTTTTGCATCCGGCTTCGACCACGCCGCTGCCGATGAAGTAACCCTGTTGCCGGAAGAGTCCGTAGCGGGTGCGCTCCCAGTGGGTGGTGAAGTAGGTCATTTCCCGTTGCGCGTCCTCCAGACGCTGGGCGGGGAGGTCCGGGTTGGCGGCCAGCAGCCGGGCCGCCTGGTCGAGGATGCCATGCATGTCGGAGCGTTTGAGTTCGGAGGCCCAGGCGCGTTGTCTGGCGGTTGCGAAGGCGCCCTCGCCGTAGAGGGCGCGGGCGAGCGCGCCGAGGTGCTCGACGGCATGGTAGAAGTCGAGTATCTGAATGGCGCCGGGGAAGAAGAGGCGGGCGTTTTCCCAGATCCAGGCGGCTCCGTCGCCAAGGAAGATGACGATTCGTGCCAGGGCCAGTCCGCGCCGCAGTGCCTCGGCGCGGAGTTGCGCGCCGCTGTCGCGGCAGTCCCCCATGGTGCCCGCGTAGCTGGTGGAGGCGGGATCGCGCATGGGTTCGCCGTGCTCGTCGGTGGTGGTCTGGGTGAAGACGCATCCGAGTTTGGCCTCGCGGGTACGGGCGGTGCCGTCGGGTTGTTTGCCGGGGCGTCCGGCGAGTTCCTCGGGGCGGCAGGGCAGGCCGGTTCCGTCGTTCTGGATGTAGAGGATGGGAATGGGCTTGTTGTCCCCGGACGGGGGCAGGGTGGCCTGGGCATCGGCCAGTTCGGGGGCAAGGCGGTTGACGAGGCGGTGGAAGGAGCGCGGTTCGAGCCGCAGGCCGGTGAAGAGGTTGAGGATGCCCGCCGCCTCCTCGTAGGAACCGCCGGCGTTGGCGGATGCCTGGCAGATGAGTTCGGCCAGGGCGGGGGTGTGGTGGTCGGCCAGGTCAAGGGCGAGGTCCAGCGGGGCGCGGCCGCTGCGGCTGTTGGCGTGGTGGAAATAGTCCCGCCTCAGCGTGATCGCGCCGAAGATGGTCCGGACCTTGACGGGGCGGTCTTTGTGGACGGTTTCGCCGGGCAGCGGGGGGGTGTCGTCGGGGACGAGGCGGCGGTCGTTGAAAAAGTCCTCGGCGATGCGGCGGGCATCGAGGAGGAAGGCGTCGCGCAGGCCGGTCTCGAACCAACGGGTCAGCGTTTCGACGCCTTCCTCCCGCGAGAGCCGCTGGCGCGCCCGGGCGAGGAAGCGCTCCATCCCGCTGTATTTTTCGGCGAGGCAGTGGGCTTGGAGGTTTTTTTTTCCGCGCTCTCCGGGGTCGGGGCTGCCGGGGTGCGCAGGGCGATGGTGTGCTGGATGTTGATCCGGGCGAGTTGCTCGCAGAGTTCCTCGAAGCGGTGGAAGTTGCCGATGTCCTCGCGCAGGGTCCGGGCCTCGCCGGCCGCCACGCTGCGGGTTTGGTTGCGGCCGTCCTGCCAGATCTGGAATTTGTAATAGGGGCCGAACCGGACCTTCCGGCCGCCGGGGCCTTGTCGCTCGAAGTATTGTTCGGAGATCGTGCCCCGGCGCATCAGTGTGATGGAGCCGAGTTCCTCATGCCCCGGCGCATCAGTGTGATGGAGCCGAGTTCCTCAAGGATGGATTCACGGTTGGCGGCGGCGGTTGGAGTATTCATAGGGGAAACGATTATCTATGAGCATAGAAACTGTCAAGGCCAAAAAAAGCAAAGCCGCACGGCAGCTTTGACTTTTTTGTCATGCACCCCAGGGGAAATTTCCCGAGGAAGAGGCTTGACGGGACGAGGGCGAAGTGGTTGGATGAGCCAATGACAGTCGCTGAACAGACGCGGCCGGGGCGAAGCCTGGAGTTCCGGGTTGCGTTTGACTTAGAACTTGGTCGAATTCACTGTTCGCCTTGAAATAGAAAATCAATCACAATGGC
>JALOUA010000134.1 GCA_025457625.1 Akkermansiaceae bacterium | reverse complement strand
AGCAAGCCGCCGCCGAGGATGGCAATGTTGGTGAAATCCGCGCTCATTCGTAAAAAAAGACCGGGTCCAGATGGCCGGACCCGGTCGCTTGCCCGGTATCAGGTGGGCCGGGCCGCAGCCGCATTCTCAGGGAACGCGGAAGTATTTTTTTTCCGAGGCCGGGTAGGTCGGATCCTGCACCAGCGTGCCGCTCGGAATCTCGCGCACGTCCACCACCTTGTTGTTGTAAGGGCTGAAGACAAATCCCTCCTTGCCTGGAACCTTGTTGGCAAACGGATAGTCGGCGCGCTTCTGCTCGACGGGCGGCTGCGGCGGCGGGGGAGTCGTCGGATCCGTGGTGCCCGGTGTCGTGGGTTCGACCAGGGTTTCCTGGGATTTTTTGAGTTCGTCCTGCTGTTTTTTGAGGGCTTCCTGCTCCTTGAGCTTCGCTTGCTCTGCCGCCGTTTGCCGTTGTGCGGCCTGATTGGCCTTCTTCTGCTGCGGGTTTTCCGGGTAGGGGTAGCAGGAGGCCAGCATCAAGCAGAGGGCGGCGGCAAATCCCGTGCGAATTCGGATCTTCATGGCGTTGGAAATGAACGGAGTTGGATGAATGCGCGCCTCCACCGGGCGGGGCATCAGGCGCAGGCGCAATGAACGTCTTCTTCCATCACACGTCAAGCAAGCTCATCTGCAAATCCCAAGTTGCCCCGCCCCCGCGCAATCCCACTCATCGAAGCGCGGCATGCCGGGGCGGACGGGGCGGGCCGATACGCTGCTTGCGCGAGGGTTCCGGACGGGTTGAAACTCCCGCCCAGCCATGCCAGACGCCAGCATCCACACCCACGGCAGGATTATCGAGCAGGCGGGTCCCGTGCTTTACCGGGTCTCATTGCCGAATGGCAAAATCATCCTGGCGCACCTCTCGAAGCGGCTTGCGGAGGGAAACGCCGCCTTCGCCGCCGGTGAGATGCTGCTGTTGGAGCTCACGCCTTACGACTTCGACAGCGCGAGGATCCTCGGCCCGGCGGAGGCCTGACGCGCGGCCTACTTGCCGATGCAGAAGCGGCTGAAGATCACGCCTAACAGGTCTTCGGTATCGACGCGGCCGGGGATTTCGCCGAGGGCGTCGAGCGCCTCGCGCAGGTCGATGGCGGCGAGTTCGGGATCGCAGGACGGATCATCAAGCAGTTCCAAGGCGGCGAGCAGGGCGGTGCGGGCGAGCATCAGGCTCTGCTGGTGGCGGGCGTTGATGGCCACCGCATGCTCGCCCCAGTCCACCTCGCCGAAGTGCAGGGAATCCCGGATGGTTTCCGACAGATGATCAAAACCCGCGCCGCTGGCACAAGAAAGCCTGACGGCCGCGGTTCCCTGCCACGACGGATGTTCGCCGAGATCCGTCTTGTTGAGCACCAGCAGGTGTTTCGCGGCGGAGGCGGGGAACACCGCATCCTCCGGCTTCGGGCGGCTGGCATCGGCGATTTCCAGCAACAGGTCGGCGGCCTCGATCTGGCGCACGGTGCGCTGGATGCCCTCCGCCTCGATCCGGTCCGCCGCCTCGCGCACGCCGGCCGTGTCCACCAGACGCAGCGGGATGCCGTGCAGGTTGATGGTTTCCTCGATGGTGTCGCGGGTGGTGCCGGCGATCTCGCTGACAATGGCGCGTTCAAAGCCGAGCAAGCGGTTCAGCAAGCTGGATTTGCCGACGTTGGGTTCGCCGAAGATGACCGTTCTCACCCCTTCGCGCAGCACGCGGCCCTGGTCGGCGGTGGCCAGCAGGGACTCGACGGTGGCGAGCACGGCGCGAACGCGCGCGCGCAGCAATTCCCCGGTCTGCGGGTCGATGTCCTCCTCCGGAAAATCGATCCATGCCTCGAGGTGGGCGAGGGTTTCCAACAGGGAATCGCGGGCCTCCGTGGTCCGGCGGCCGAGCGTTCCCTCGAGCTGGCTGCGGGCGGCGCGCAGCGACAGGCGCGTTTGCGCGGAAATCAGGTCCATCACGCCTTCGGCCTGGGTGAGGTCGAGCTTGCCGTTGAGAAAGGCCCGCCGGGTGAACTCGCCGGGTCCGGCGGCTACCGCGCCGCATTCCAGAAAGCGCGCCAGAACCTCGCGCGTCGCCAGGATGCCGCCATGGCCGGTGAATTCCACGGTGTCCTCGCCCGTGTAACTGTGAGGAGCCCGGAAAACCGTTAGAATGCCATCGTCGATCACCAGGCCGCCGGCATCACGTATCACGCGGAGGCAGGCAAGCCGCGGCGCTTGCGGTGAAACACGGCCGCCCGCCGCAAGATCCGCCACTTTCACCGCATCCGGTCCGGAGATGCGGATCATCGAGACCGCGCCCGTGCCGACCGGTGTGGCGACCGCGGCAACGGTGGTGCGATGGATGTCAGGGACGGGTTCCATCCGGTTTCCCATGAGGGCCTGGCAATGATCTAACATGCGGCCAGCCGTGCGGCGAGCACGTCGTCCAGCACTTCGAGGCAGCGCAGGTTCTGGGCATGCGTGCCGATGGAGACGCGCACCCAGTCCGGCAGTTTGTAGCCGCTCATCGCGCGGATGATGACCCCTTGTTTGAGCATTTCGCGGAACACGTGATCCCCCTCGCCGGTCTTCAGCAGGATGAAGTTCGCATGGCTGGGCACATATTCCAGCCCGCGTTCGGCGAGGGCCTTTTCGTAAAACGCGAGGCCCTGGCGGTTGAGCTCGCGGGTTTGTGACATGTGTTGCGAGTCCCGCATGGCGGCCAGCGCTCCAGCCTGCGCGATGGCGTTGACGTTGAATGGCTGGCGGGCCTTCTGCAGCAGCCCGGCCAGGTGGGCCGGCGCGATGCCGTATCCCACGCGCAGGGCCGCCAGGCCGTGAATCTTCGAAAAAGTGCGGAGCACGCAGACATTGCGCCCTTCCCTGACATACCTCAGCGTGTCCGGCGGATGGTCGGGGAACTCGATGTAGGCCTCGTCAAACACCGCGATCACATGCTCCGGCAGCCGGTCCATGAAGCGGTCGATCGCCTGCTGGTCCACCATCGTGCCGGTCGGGTTGTTCGGGTTGGCGATGAACACCAGCCGGGTTTTCCCGGTGATCGCATCCGCCATCGCGTCCAGATCGTGGATGAAGCCGGGATCTGGCACCTCGACGTATCCCGCGCCGAAAAGCGTGGCCATCAGCTTGTAGACGACGAAGGCGTGCTCCGCGGCAATCAACTCGGTCCGGCCGTTGAGGAAGGTGTGGCAGAGCAGTTCGATGATTTCGTTGGAACCATTGCCGAGCACCACGTTTTCGCGGCTGAAGCCGAGGGAATCGGCGATCGCGCCGCGCAGGCGGAAACCTCCGCCATCCGGATAGATGTGGGCGTCCTCCAGCGCCTCGCGCATCGCCGCCTTGGCCAGCGGCGACGGCCCCAGCGGGTTTTCGTTGGATGCCACCTTGACGATCTGCGAGGGGTCCAGACCCAGTTCGCGGGCGGTTTCATCGATCGGTTTGCCGGGCTCGTAAGCCACCAGGTCGCAGACAAAGCGGTTCGCATGGGAGTCAATCGTCATCGCGGCGGCACGCTAGGCGGCGGAATCCGCCCGGTCAAACGCCAAGGTGGCGGGACTGTGGCGGCCCCGCCACATTTTCTTCATTCTCGCCTCACACCGGTCCGCCCGCCTGCGCCGAGGCCCTCGCCATCCTCCTGCCCAAGCCGCTTTTCAACAACCATCGCGCAAGTCATCCGCATCGACGCTCACAGAGCGCCGCCACATTCGATTCAAAAACATCGATCTTGCCATGGTAGTCATGTGAATTTCGCACCTACCGGCGGAAAGTCTGTCATCAGGTGAAGTCTTATTTCCTCCGCCGCAAGCACCATGCTGCCGCTCCTCCCAGCACCATCAACGCACCGGAAGGCTCAGGCACGGGAATTGTCGTACGGAAGGCGCTGCCCGTTCCATCCTGCCACACGGTTGCCGGTTCCGTTCCCACGAGCATGTTGATTTGACTTCCGGTTCCACTCCAATCCCAACTGCTGTCGGTTTTTGCAACCGCGTTGTAATCTGTGGAGACGGCGCGCGTTGTGGAATCGTAAAACCGCATGGCCAGCGGAGTTCCATCAGTTGGCAAACCTGCCAATGCCGTGCTCAATTCAAAAGCTAAAGTGAAAACCCCATCCTGAGCAAATCCATCCCCTACGGTGGTAGTGATCAAGCTGACGCTGTGCGGCCCGGTAAGAGGTGTCCAGATTCCGGCAAATGGCAGGGCATCCGTGGCGAGGGAGTAATAACCGAACTCCAGCAAGGCGCCGTCACCATCCGATGGACCTCCACCATCAAGAGCGGTTCCCGTCAGATCCTGCAAGACGGTGCCCGCCATGGTGGCGGTCTTGATCCGAACCAATGTGGCGGCGGATGCAGTAAGCTGGCTTATCAAAGCCAACAATAAGAATAAAAAATTTGAATTCATGATTGAAATTTCATAAGGCTTTCACGTCGTAATATTCGACGTCGGTATCGGTGGTATATGCAAACGGCGAACTGTGGTTTGTGGTGGCCGTAATCTGAAATCTGTAAGATCCAGGACCCGGCAAGGTGGCAGTAGGATGCAATAGCCGTTATGGGGCTGCGAATAATCGTATCTATGAATCATCGTGGTGTTAGGCCTGACGCTGGCCTCGCCAAATTTGCGGTTGAGCGCATCGAATGTGCAGCGGGCTTCGGTGCCGTTGGGCAATTGCATGCGAGTGACATTTCCGTTGAGATCATAGCCGTATCGGGTGATCTCCATGCCATTTTCTGTCAGGGTCAGTAGGCGGCTGAGCTTATCGCAGGTCGAAACCAGTGTGTCCCCATGAACATCGTGACTGGTGGTCCGGCGGTTGTCCGCCTTGTCGTAGGTGTGGATGTGAGTCGCAGCGGAGGAGGTCTCGCTGGTCAGCCGGTTGAGATGGTCAAACTGCTGCGTGAACTTGCGGAGCGGGTGGGCAGAGTCGGTGACCGTCTTGAGGTTGCCGACCAGATCATGCGTGTAGTGGCGATTGTCGTCGCTGTTGCCGGCATAGAGGATGTCTTTAAGACGGTTCAGCGCATCGCATTGATAAGTCGTGACCTGTTTTTTCGGGTCGATGCGGGTGAGTTGGACAAGTCCTTCGCAAGTGGCTTGTTCGGTGCGCTGAACGGCGCTGCCTTCGTTCCAGAGGGTGCGTTTTTTGCGACTCATGCCATCCCGGCGGAAGCCGGTGATGTGGCCCTCACCAACCGTGACTTTGACATGCGAGGAAAACCAAAGCCGCTCGGTGAAAATGATTTGTCGCCCCTGTTCCGCCCCGGATGCGGACATCCCGCACAAAAGGAAAACCAGCAACGTTAGCAAAATGGCGGCGGTTCGTATCAAGACGCGGCATTCATTGCAAATCAGGGCTTCCCGGGGAAGCGCGGAATCGTTGATTCTCGCGGCGGCATCATCCGCATGGCTGAAAGATCCCGGGTATGCGGACGCTGCTTGGCGGAAACCGGACTTTCAGTGGGTGGCGTTTGTCTTGGGGCGTTGCGAGAATAACGCGATCCGTCTTCGGAGGCTCTTGCGGCAAGAAGCTTGTTCGATTTTGGCGCGGAAACCGGGTGGCATCTTCACTGCGAGTGGTTGCCACCATTTGGCGCCGCCACATGCGTCTGATGGACAAAAAAGCCGCCCCGGTTTCCCGGGGCGGCTATGGTTGAACTGTGGCCGCAGTCTGTCAGTGATGAGGTGCGACGGTCACGGACCGCCGCCACATTTTCACTTTTTCTTCGCGACCTTCTTCTTCGCCTTCTTGGCCGGAGCGGCCTTGGCGGCTTCCTCGATGGCGGCTTGCGCGGCGGCGAGGCGGGCGACCGGCACGCGGTAAGGCGAGCAGGAGACGTAGTTGAGGCCGAGCTTGTGGCAGAACTTCACCGAGTCCGGATCACCGCCGTGTTCGCCGCAGATGCCGAGCTTGATGTTCGGGCGGGTGCTGCGGCCCTTGGCCACGGCGATTTCCATGAGCTGGCCGACGCCGGTGGTGTCGAGGGTGGCGAAGGGGTTCTTTTTGAACACCTCGTTCTCGACGTAGGGCATGAGGAAGCTGCCCATGTCGTCACGGCTGATGCCGAGCGCGGTCTGGGTGAGGTCGTTGGTGCCGAAGCTGAAGAACTCGGCGCCCTTGGCGATCTCGTCGGCGGTGAGCGCGCCGCGCGGGACCTCGATCATGGTGCCGACCTGATAGTCGAACTTCACCTTCTTCGCGGCCATGACTTCCCTGGCGACGTTGTGGACGATTTCGGCCTGGAGTTCGAACTCCTTGCTGAAGCCGACGAGCGGGATCATCACCTCGGGTTTCACCGGGATCTTCTTCTTCGCGACATCGGCGGCGGCTTCGAAGATGGCGCGGGCCTGCATCTCGGTGATTTCCGGATAGGCGACGCCGAGACGGCAGCCGCGGTGGCCGAGCATCGGGTTGAACTCGTGGAGTTCGGCCACGCGCTGGATGATGGTTTCCACCTTCATGCCGAGCTTCTTGGCAAGGTCGAGCTGCTGCTCCTTGGTGTGGGGCAGGAACTCGTGCAGCGGCGGGTCGAGCAGGCGGATGGTGGCGGGGAAGCCTTTCAGCTCCTTGAAGATGCCGGTGAAGTCCTCGCGTTGATAGGGCAGCAGTTTGGCCAGCGCGGCCTTGCGGGCATCCACGTCCGTGGCGAGGATCATCTCGCGCATCGCGTCGATGCGGTCGCCCTCGAAGAACATGTGCTCGGTGCGGGTGAGGCCGATGCCGGTCGCGCCGAAGGCCACCGCGATGCGGGTTTGTTCCGGAGTATCGGCATTGGTGCGGACGGCGAGCCTGGTGGTCTTGGCGCACCACTCCATGAGCTGGAGGAAGCTCTTGAACTTCTCGGTTTTCCGCGCGGCCTTGTCGCCATCGACGATGCCGGTGATGATTTCCGAGGGAGCGGTCTTGATTTCACCGCCATAGACGACTCCGGAGGTGCCATCGATGGACATGTAATCGCCCTCCTTGAACGTCTCTCCGGAGGCGGTGACGGTGAGCTTGTCGTAGTCGATCTCCACGGCGGAGGCGCCACAGACGCAGACCTTGCCCATCTGGCGGGCGACGAGCGCGGCGTGCGAGGAAACCCCGCCCTTGGCGGTGAGGATGCCCTCGGCGGCGATCATGCCGCGAAGGTCTTCCGGAGAGGTTTCGTTTCTAACAAGCAGGACCTTCTCGCCCTTGGCTTCGGCGGCGGCGGCGCGGTCGGCATTCAGGTAGATCTTGCCGGAGGCGGCGCCGGGACCGGCGGGGAGGCCGGTGGCGAGGGCCCTGGCCTTCTTCACCTCGGCGGTGTCGAAGATCGGGGCGAGCAGCTGGTCGAGCTGGTCGGCCGGGTTGCGGAGCACGGCGGTCTTCCAGTCGATGAGCTTCTCCTTTACCATGTCCATGGAGAACTTGAGCGCGGCGGCGGCGGTGCGCTTGCCGTTGCGGGTCTGGAGCATGAACAGCTTGCCGTCCTGAATGGTGAACTCGACGTCCTGCACGTCCTTGAAGTGCTTTTCAAGGATGGCGCGGACTTTCATCAGTTCGGCATAACTCTTCGGCATCTGTTTCTTGAGATCGGCCACCGGCTCGGGCGTGCGCACGCCGGCGACGACGTCCTCGCCCTGCGCGTTGATGAGGAACTCGCCATAAAACTCGTTGGCGCCGTTGGCGGGGTTGCGGGTGAAGGCGACGCCGGAACCGGAGGTCTTGCCGGTGTTGCCATAAACCATGGCCTGCACGTTGACGGCGGTGCCCCACTCGGCGGGGATGTTGTATTTGCGGCGATAGACGATCGCGCGGTCGTTCATCCACGAGCCGAACACGGCGCCGGCGGCACCGCGGAGCTGGTCCCACGGATCGTTCGGGAAGGTCTTGCCGGTGCGCTCCTTGACCAGCGCCTTGAAGCGCTTGACGAGCTCCTGCTGGTCGGCGGCGGTGAGATCGGAGTCAACGATGTCCTTGTGATACTTTTCGTGCTTGAAGGTCTCGATGACGACTTCGAACGGCTCGTGGTCCTCGCCCTCGCGTTTCTGCACGCCGAGCACGACGTCGCCATACATCTGGACGAAGCGGCGGTAGCAGTCCCATGCGAAGCGCTCGTTTTTGGTGGCGGCGGCCAGCGAGAGCACCGTCTGGTCGTTGAGGCCGAGGTTGAGGATGGTGTCCATCATGCCGGGCATCGAGTCGCGCGCGCCGGAGCGCACGGCGACGAGCAGCGGCATGCCCTTGGCATCGCCGAACTTGCAGCCCATGATCTTTTCCATGTTGGCCACACCGGCTTCCATCTGCGCCTGAAGCACGGCGGGATAGGTCTTCTTGTTCGCATAGAAATACGTGCAGACCTCGGTGGTGATGGTGAATCCCGGAGGCACCGGCAGACCGATGCGGGTCATTTCCGCGAGGTTCGCGCCCTTGCCGCCGAGCAGCGCCTTCATGCCGCCGTCGCCGTCGGCCTTGCCGGCCCCCCAGGTGTAGACGAATTTGTTTTTGCTGTTAGAGGACTTCTTGGCCGCGGTCTTGGCGGCTTTCGGTGCGGGTTTGCTGGCGGTTTTTTTCACCGCCTTCTTTTTCGTGGCCATCTTGTGATTGGATATGGTGGGGTTCAACGGAAGTCGCCGGAAAACGCGGAAAACAAGCCCGCCCGGCGAAGGGCGCGGGAAACTAGGCGGCCCGGCGGGGGGCTGTCAATCAGGCAGTTTGGGCCAAGTGCGGACCGTCACGGGCCGCCGCTGCGGTTCGGATTCACCGCAATCCGCGCAGCAGCAGCTCGGCGTTGGTCTTGGTGCCCTTGAGGTTGGTGAGCAGCGTCTCGATGGCGTCGCCGATGGGCAGGCCGGCGAGTTGTTTGCGG
>JALOUA010000133.1 GCA_025457625.1 Akkermansiaceae bacterium | reverse complement strand
GACGCCCACGCCGCTCCTTGCTCAATCCTGGCTGGGGCTCCATTCTTCGGAAGCGGCGGCGGCGAGGTTGAAGGCCTGTTCGAGGCCGACCATCTCGGAGGACGGACGCAGCGACTCGAAGCTGGCGCTTTCCTTCTTGAGCTGCTCTTCGGAGTAGCCGACGGCCTTGATCGAGAGCCCGATGCGGCGCTCGACCTTGTCCACCTTGATGACGCGGGCCTCGATCTCTTCGCCCACCTTGATGATGTCCTTGACCTTCTCCACGTGGTCCTCGCTGAGCTGCGAGATGTGGATCAGGCCGTCGATGTCGCCATCGAGGGAAACGAAGGCGCCGAAGGAGGCGATCTTGGCCACCGTGCCCTTGACGAGGTCGCCGACCTTGAAGCGGCTGTCGATGAGGCTCCACGGATCGTTTTCGGTCTGCTTGATGCCGAGCGAGACGCGCTGGTTGGCCTTGTCGATGGCGAGCACGCAGGCTTCCACCTCGTCGCCCTTCTTGAGGACTTCGGACGGATGGTTGATCTTGCGGGTCCACGACATGTCGGAAACGTGGATCATGCCATCGATGCCTTCCTCCAGTTCCACAAACGCACCATAGGCGGTGAGGTTGCGGACCGGGCCCTTGATGGTGGCGCCCACCGGGTAGCGGAGTTCGATCTCGTCCCACGGGTTGGCGTCGAGCTGGCGCACGCCGAGCGAGATCTTCTGCTCCTCGATGGAAATGCCGAGCACCACGGCCTTGATTTCCTGGCCGATCTCAAGCACGTCGCTCGGGCGGGTGATGCGCTTGACCCACGAGAGTTCGGAAACGTGCACCAGGCCTTCGACGCCTTTTTCGATTTCCACAAACGCGCCGTAGGGCAGCAGCTTGGTGACGCGGCCCTTGACGTTCTGGCCGATCGGGAACTTGCGTTCGATGTCTTCCCACGGGTTCTCGGACATTTGCTTGAGGCCGAGCGAAACGCGCTCCTTCTCCTTGTCCACGTCGAGGATGACGACATCGACGGACTGGCCGATGTGCAGCAGTTCGGAAGGATGGTTGATGCGGCCCCACGACATGTCGGTGATGTGGAGCAGGCCGTCCATGCCCTGCAGATCGACGAAGGCGCCGAAGTCGGTGATGTTCTTGATCGCGCCGGTGACCTTGTCGCCGATCTTGACGGACTGGAGGAAACTCTGGCGCTGCTCGGAGCGCTCGGCCTCGATCACCTCGCGGCGGGAAAGCACGATGTTCTTGCGCTCGTCGTTGACCTTGACGATCTTGAACTCATAGACGTTGCCGATGTATTCGTTGAGATCCTTCGGCGGAATGATGTCCACCTGCGAGCCCGGCAGGAAGGCCTCGACACCGACGTTGACGGTGAGGCCGCCCTTGACGACGCCCTTGACCTTGCCGCGGACGAGTCCGCCGTCCTGGAAGACCTTGACGATCTTCTCCCAGTTCTGCTTGTGGGCGGCCTTTTCCTTGGAGAGCACGACCATGCCCTCGTCGTTTTCAAGTTTTTCGAGCAGGACTTCGATTTCGTCGCCGACTTCGATTTCCTCGTCCTCGAATTCGTTGGACGGGATGGCGCCTTCGGATTTGTAGCCGATATCAACCAGCACGACCTGCGGGCGGATTTCGAGGATGGTGCCTTTGACAATCGATCCAGCGCTGAATTCGCGGAATTTGGAGTCGATCAGGTCGTTCAGTTCGGTGTTGGTAGGTTCGGCAAGTGCGGAACTCATGGTATGGTTTGGTTTGGGGTTAGGTTAGGGGTTCGTTCTCCTTCCGACATTGCCCCGGAAAGGAATTCCCACCGGCACCGGGGCGCCAACCGCCTGTGGGAGAAAGAAAAACGGAGGGCGAGACTAGGCACCGAGACCCCTCTGGCAAGGCCAAAGATGGGAAAATCCGGGCCCGGATTGGCGCTTGGAATGCGGCGCGATGCCTGCTGGGCTGCCGGCCGTCATGCGCCGCGTTTTTCTCGCCGGATCCTTCGTCGCGCTGGTTGCGGCGCTGGCGCTGATGTGGAACCATCGCTATGAAAGGGTGCCGGGTCTGCCGGATTGGGACCTTGCGATCTTGCGGCAGGGCGTGCCCGGAGTGCCGGGCGTCGAATGGCTGGGCCCGCCGGACCAGCCCGTGCTGCGCCTCAGTGTGGATGGGCGGAACCCACGGGTGGCCGTGCGACTGGCGATTCCGGACGCGCCCGCGGTGGAGAGCCTGTTTTTGAAATTCCAGCTCGCCGCCCGCGGACTCACGCCGGGCGGGAAAAGGTGGGAAACGGGAAGGTTCATGATCGAGTGGCATCCGCCGGACGGCAGAGCGGCGGTCGAGAAGGAGCCGGTGGCCGGCATCAAGCACGATCTGGATTCCGGCAGGCTCTCGTTTGTCGCGGTGCCAGTGAGCGGGCCGGCCGTCCCGGCCATCGTGCTCGAACATCTCGGAGCGGCCGGTCAGTTCGATGTGTCCGGCCTGCAAATCACCCCGGTCCGCGAGCGCGCAATGTGGAAAACCGGCCGCTGGTTTCTGCTTTTCGCGGCATTCGCATGGGTCGTGGCCTGCATCCGATCGTGGCAGCGGCTTCCCGCCTGGCGCGTGTTTTCCGCCGCCGCGATCTGCCTGCTGATGATCATCGAATTCGTCATCCCCGGGCCTTGGAAGCTCCAGCGACCCTTGGTGATCCGGGATTTCCAGATCAGGGAAACCACGCAAACCGACCCAGCTCCGCCCTTGGTGAGGGCGGTCATGACGCCGGCCATCTCCTCTGGCGCGATCCAGCCATCCGGCGACGTCCGGGCGCAAGGCGGCCTGGCCCTGCGGGTGAGGGACGTGCTCAAGCATCTGCGCATCCTGCTGCACGTCGCCCTGTTGGCGGCTCCGACGCTCGCATTCGCCATGCTGCTGGGCCGCCGAAACGCCATCCGGCTTGCCATTCCGCTGGCGCTGTCCATCGAGGCCGCGCAAGTCGCCTTCGGCTACGGCTTCGACTGGGTCGATCTCGTGGATTTGGCTTTCGACGGCATCGGCATCTGGCTCGCGCTCCGCATCCACCGGCGCTTGGTTCACGGGTTGACACTCCTTCGTCCGGCTTTACCATCCGCCATCCCGCCGGACATCCAGCCCCATGAATCCGACTCCATCTGACAACGGCGAGGCAACTGCCGCGACCACCGGCCCCTCCCGCGGTGGGGTTTTGAAAATCGCGGTCATCATCGCGTCAGCCGCCGTGCTGGTTTGGTTCTTCTGCTTCGAGACGCGTTTTGGCCCCAAGCATTTCCAGTCGGCCCTGGCATGGCTGAAAAGCGCGTGGAATCCGGCCACCGATTACGAACACGGCAAACTCGTGCCCCTGGTGATGATCGGCCTGATCGTTTACCGCTTCAAGGAACTGAGGGCTTCCGTCACGCAGGGCAGCCTGTGGGGGCTGCTGTCGGTGATCGTCGGATGCCTGCTGTATGTGGCGGCCTACCGCACGCTCCAACCCCGTGTCGCGGTATTCGGGCTGCCCTTCATCCTCTGGGGATCGGCGCATTTCCTCTGGGGCTGGCGGGTTGCCAAAATGCTCGCCTTCCCGTTGTTTTTCCTCTGGATCGCCATTCCGCTACCCACCTTCCAACAGGCCACCACCCACCTCCAGTTGCTGGCCACCGCGATGGCCCACCACGGATCCGGGCTGCTGGGTGTGGAAACCTACACCCAGGGAACGACGGTCCTGCCGGTCCATGGTGACTGGAAACCCCTCAGCATCGCCCACGGCTGCAGCGGCATCCGCTCGCTGATGGCCCTGCTGATGATCTCCGCCGCTTGGGCTTATGTGGCGAAGATCGCCATGTGGAAAAAGGTCTTCCTGTTCCTCAGCGCCGTGCCGCTGGCGATTGTCGGCAACGCCCTGCGTGTCATTTCCATCTTCCTCATCGCCGAGCACGGTGACGCGCAATGGGCCTCCACCACATGGCATGACTGGTCCGGACTGCTGCTGTTCTATCCGTTTTCCCTGATGCTGCTGCTGGTCATCCACTCTCTGTTGGAAGGGGGGCTGCCGTGGAAGGCGGAAAACCGCCGGCACTTGCGCCGGACGGTGGTGACCGCATCACCCCTGCAAGGCGAACCCGGAAAGCCATGAAACCCACCTATCTCATCCTGCCTCTCTTGTTAGGCGGCCTCCTGTCCACCGTTCATCTCCTGCCGGAGGCCGGGGAAATGGCCGAATCCGCCGTGAAAATGGACCTCCCGCCAAAAGCGGGGAACTGGGAAATGCGCCCGATCCCCGTCACCGCTTTGGAACAGGCGATTCTTGCCGCCGACACCCGCTTCTCCAAGGCGATCTGCCTCAGCCCGAGGGAAGGCGAGTTCGACCTCGCCACCGGCATGTCCATACCCGACCGGGTGGACCTTTCCATCGTGCTCTCGGGGCATGACCTCAACAACTCGATCCACCGCCCCGAACGCTGCATGCCTTCCCAAGGGCATGCGATCGGAAGTTCTTCCAACGTGCGTCTGGATCTTCCCAACGGCAGGCATATCTCCGCCAGACGCCTGCTTTCCGTCCAGTCGATCCCGACCAATCAGGAACACACGGAATACGCCAACTTCAACTGTGTGACCTATTATTTCTTCGTCGGCCACCACCGCATCACCCAGGACCATGTCGTGCGCACCCTGTGGGACATGAAGGACCGGCTGGTGCTCGGCATGGACCAGCGCTGGGCCTACGTCTCGGCCTCGATGTGGTATGGCAAGGTGCCGTGGATCGAAAATGAGGTCACCCTCGAGGAGGCGGACGAAAAATTGCAGACCTTTCTCAAGCAATTCGGCGAGGAACAAATCGACTGGGACATGATCCCGATGTGAGGCGGTAGCAATGTAGCGGCGGTCTATGACCGTCGATGCCCATGAAAAGAACATGAGGACAGCCCCCGGCGGAAGATGCTAAAGAAGTTAGGGGCGGGGCAAGGCTGCCCGGCCCTACCCGTCAATCAGCCCCACCGCTTCCAACAAACGCCGCGTCGCCCCGCCATCCCGGTGGGCGTGCGAAAGCTCCAGCAGGCGCCGCCTTTTCGCGGCTTCCGGATCATTTCCCGACAACACGGAGTCCACGGCAGCCATCAGCTCCCGTGCGTGGCTGACGACCGGCCCGGCGAAGTAATCCGCGATGGGCTCAACCGTGAAACCCCGCGAGGATTCATACTCCCCGAGATCGGAAAACGCGTGAATCACCGGCCGGTCGAGCAACAGATAGTCGATCACCACGCTCGAAATGTCGCTGATGAGAAGGTCGGCCGCACCCAGGCATTCATACAAGGAAAGCGATTTCTCCCTCAACCACGCGTCATCCACGATCCGCAGGTGGTCCCATGATCCGGATGTGTCGCAGGCCGCCATCGGATGCGGCTTCACCAGCAGAACGGCGTTCCGCGCCTTGAGAAACGCATTGAGCCCGTCCGGATCGACGTCCGGCATTTCGAACACATTGCCCGCATCGACCCCGTCGGTTCTCGGCAGGCCGCGAACGCTCTTCCGATAGGTCGGCAGCCATGCCAGCAGTCGCACCTCGCCCGAAAGGCCGAGTTTTCCAAGCACCTTTTCCCGATTGGAAAAAAGCCGGTCGTTGCGGGGAAGCCCGACTGTTAGCAGGCCGCTTTGCGGTGCGATGGACCGCAGCATGATGTCCGCCCAGAACGGCGAGGTGGCGAGGGCGAAGCGTGACGAAATCGGCGGATCGCCCTGGATCATCAGGCCGATCTTCTTGATCGGCATGCCGTGCCAGACATTCACGGAAACCACGCATGGCGGGAATTCGCGCGTGAAACACGGATGAGTGAAAAACACATATCTCGCGCAACAGAACCAGAAGACCCCGGCCGCCGAATTCTTTTTCACGCGCCTGGTCTTCCCTCCCGGCTGCCATGACAGCGGCGCGGCGGGTTCGCTCATCAGCATCACGACCCTGCGGATCCGCGTGGCCTGCAATGCCTGTTCCAGCGCGATCACGCTGTCCTCGCCATCCGGCCAGCCCCAGAGCACCGCGTGGTTCCACTTCGGAACCACGCGGTGAACGAATCCCAGCAAAGAGCGAACCATTATTTTCAATCTACGAATCACCCGTCAGGCGCCTGAGTCAAGGCTTTAGCCGATCTTTTTCTTCCCCACAAGAAAAGCGCGAAGCATTCGCCTTGCTTCAGCAAGCCATGCTACAAGGCAACTCACTTTTTCAAAGCGACGATTTCGCTGATGTGACGATGGTCAAATTGCGGTTCAGGAGCTGTTTGAGACCTTCGTTTTTCTCGGAGTCGATCAGGCGGCGGAGTTTGCCTCGGTTGAGAAGCCGGTGTTTGAGCAATTCACGAATGAATTCGATGTCTTTTTCCCGGCCTGCGGCCAGCTTGCTGAACGCGAGGTCGTGCTTTTCGAGACACAAGCCGATTGTGCCGGACGGATCGTTCACCTGGAACTCAACCAGACGTTGCTCCCACCCGTCGGGTAGTGTTGCGGTGTCTGGAGCGACACCATGGGCGTAGTAACCAAACTCATGGTGAAACGGTGATAGCTCACCGATGGCACCATCCACCTCGATGGCCTTGTGCGGATGATTTTTCGGGTAGGTGTCGCCCTCTACGGATTTTCTCAGGCTTCGCGGTGCGTCCGGATGGGATCCGAGAATGGCTTGGCTGCCGATCACGACGAAAACCTTCTCTCCAGTCACGGCGGCAGCCGCGCGCAGGATATGCCGCAGTTGCTCGGCGTTCATTGCGAGGCAGTGAGAATCTGCTGTCGGGATTCTTCCGGCACAAGACCGGCGAAGGGTGATGACTGACGCAGTCGGATGGCTTCCTCGCTCGAGCCGCTGAGAATCTCAGGCAGGCGTTGCGGAGCCAGACGGAGAATTTCCTCCCAAATCCCGAAATCATCACAGTCCACCCCATTGTGCTGCCAGCGTTTGAGATTCTCCAATCCGAACCGAATGACCTCAGCCGGGGTCTCCCGATAAAGTTTCTCCACGAGGCGATGCATGTGCAGGCTTCGCATCTCATGGATTTGGTGGCGTGATTTCATAAGGTGAATGAAACTAGTCGAACCAGGTTGCGGATGCAAGTATGGAACGGAGATAAGGGAGTCTTGAACTGTCCGTAACACCTGCAAGCCTCCGGCGGTCCTCACCCTGCAGGCGTCCGAGCCAAGGCTTCAGCCGATCTTCCTCTCCGCGTCGGAAAAGCACGCTGAAGCGCGAACTCAGGCAGTCCTCTCCCCGCAGATGTTCCACTCATTCCGTGAACTCGACGTTGGAGGATTCCGTCAGCCGCAAATGCGCCTTGGTCTCCGTGGTGCTCACACCTTCGGTTCGCGGCAGGTAAACCACTTCGCAGAGATCCGCGAGGTGGTCGAACTTGCCCTCCCAGTCATCGCCCATCACGAACACATCGATGCCATGGTCAATGATGTCCCTTTCCTTCTGTTCCCAGTTGTGCTCGGGGATGACCTCGTCCACATAACGAATGGCCTCCAGCACCAGCTTGCGCTCCTCATAGGCGTAGAACGACTTCTTGTGCTTGATGGCGTTGAACTCGTCGCTGGACAAGCCAACGATCAGATAATCACCCATCGCCTTCGCCCGCTTCAACAGGTTGATATGGCCGCGGTGCAACAGGTCGTAGGTGCCGTAAGTGATGATTTTTTTCATGATTTGAATAGGTAGGGCGGCAGCGCCGGGGCCGCCGCGCGAATGGGATGCAAGGTAGGGCGGCACCGCCGGGGCCGCCACGCGAATGGGATGCAAGGTAGGGCGGCACCGCCGGGGCCGCCGCGCGCATGGGATGCAAGGTAGGGCGGCACCGCCGGGGCCGCCGCGCGCATGGGATGCAAGGTAGGGCGGCACCGCCGGGGCCGCCGCGCGAATGGGATGCAAGGTAGGGCGGCACCGCCGGGGCCGCCGCGCGCATGGGATGCAAGGTAGGGCGGCACCGCCGGGGCCGCCGCGCGAATGGAATGAGAATGGAAAGCTCTTGGGAATTCGTAGCGCCGGTCAAGATCGCATCATTCGCCACCCATTCTCCGGTTCCACCGGCGGTGGAACCCTACCTTTCAGATCTTCAAACTCTTCCTCACCGCCTTCCAGCCCTTCGCCGCCAGCCACAGGAATCCATCGACCAGTCCGTTCAGATAGGGATCTTCGAACAAGGTGACCCCATAAGCCCGGCGGATCGCGCGCGATTCGATGTATTGTCTCTCGGCGGCCAGGATGCGCTCCATGTCGCGGCTTGTTCCGCGGTGGCGCTGCGAGAGGTTGCCGCCGTGCATCCGGAAATCCGCCACCGTCACCGGCACGTGTTCGAACTTCATGCCCGCCGCATCCAGACGGGCGTAAAACTCGCCGTCCATCACATAGCGGAAGTCCTTCCGCAGGCGGTGGCCGCCGTCGATCACCGTGGACTTGCGGCAAAACGCCGCCGTCGAGCCGATGAAACAATGATGGTGGATGTGGACGAAGCGCGACCACGGCAATGATTTCACATGGCGCAGGAACTCCCCCCGCTCATCCACGAAATCCCAGTCGCCATAGACCACGTCCGCCGTGGATGCTTCCAGCAACGGCAGCATCGCCGCCAGCGCGCCGGGTTTCAGGCGGTCGTCGGCGTTGAGCCACATCACCCATTCGCCTTTCGCCCGGTCGAAGCCCTTGTTGATCGCATCGCTCATGCCCTCGTCGGGCTCCTGGTGACGAGATGCTCCAGCGTGACGCCCTGCTGCGCCGCCACGCTTTCCAGGCACTCGCCCAGGAAACGGCCGTAATTCAACGACGGGGTGATGAGGGTGAAGTGCATGAGTCAAGGAGCGTGGGCGTCCCGCCCGCATTTCTTCCACATTCACCTGCACCGCCACGCTTTCCAGGCAGTCGCCCAGGAAACGGCCGTAGTTCAGCGAGGGGGTGATGAGGGTGAAGTCCATGGGAATGGGTGGCGCGGTTTCGCCGAAAACCAGCGAAGGCATGTAGGTGGTTTGGACAGGAGTAAAGCGACGTGCCCGAAGGG
>JALOUA010000132.1 GCA_025457625.1 Akkermansiaceae bacterium | reverse complement strand
GCGAGATCCGCTTGGGCGGCGTCTTTGGGGATGCAGAGATCGTCGCAGGAAAACGCCGTGCCCTCCTTGGGAATCTTGACGACGATGTCGCCGTTTTCATCCGCCACTTGCAGCAGGTCGCCGGCGTAGCCCTGGACGAGGTGGAACTCACCGGAGGCGATGCCGCTCTTGTATTGCTCGTTGTCGAACTTCGCGATGTTCCTCTTCCAGCGGATGGCCACGTCGCGCGCCTTGGCCAGCTCGGCGGGATCGGTGGAATTGAGGGAGAAACCCAGCGAGCGCAGGGCCGCGCCGAGCACCTCGCGCATGTCGTCGAGCAACGTGATGCGGCCCTTGAGGTCCTCGCGGTCGAGCATCGAATAAGAAGCCACCGGATCGGATACCTTCGAAGCCAGCCACGCCAGGCAGGTGGGTGCCATCATGTAGGGCACCGAGTGCTTCATTTCCGGATCGAGCGCCCGTTTCAGATAGTCCGGGTCCACATGTTGCAGGCTCTCCAGCTTCGCATGATCGAGCGGCTGGAGGCGGTTTTCGCGGACCAGCGTCTTGACCATGTAGGATGAGGGAACCAGCACGTCATAGCCGGTGGCGCCCGCCGCGAGTTTGGCATACATCGCCTCGTTGGAATCGAAGGTGTCGATTTGCAGCTTGCACGAGTTTTCCCTCTCGAAGCGCTCCGCGAGGTCGGGGTCCAGATAGTCCGCCCAACTGTAAACGCGGAGCGTGTTCTTGCCGCCGCCGGAACATCCGGGAAGCGTGCTGGCGGCGATGGCGGCGGTGGTGGTGGTGAGGAAATGGCGGCGGTGCATCATGGCTTCGGCTCATGAAAAATCATGAAATCCGCGCCTTGCCCATGCAAATCTCAGGCGGGAGCCTCGTTTTTCCGCGGATTTTGCGCCGCGAAAACAGTGCTTGCCAAGCGCATGCGGCCCCTCTAAAGACCCGAAAGTTCGCTCGGCAAATATCCGTTCGAACCCGCTTCGTCTGGTCTTGAACGCCATGGTCTCAGGAAGTGTTTGCAGTCATGGCGTGATTCGAATCGACTAAAATGGACATCTACGTGGGCAACCTGCCCTACTCCGCTACTGAAGAAGACGTCACCGGACTCTTCGCCGCACACGGACCCGTTGAGCGGGTTAAAATCATCACCGACCGCGAGACCGGCAGATCCAAGGGATTCGCCTTCGTCACGCTCGGCGACCAGAGCCAGTTGAACGCCGCGATTGAGGCGCTCAACGGCTACGACTACCAAGGCCGCGCCCTGCGTGTGAATGCCTCGGAACCCAAGGAATTCAAGCCCGGCGGTGGCGGCGGTGGCGGCTACGGCGGCGAACGCCGCGGCGGCGGCGGCGGCGGCTACGGCGGTGAACGCCGTGGTGGCGGCGGCGGCTACAAGGGTGGCGGCGGCGGCTACAAGGGCGGCGGCGGTGGCGGCGGCTACAAGGGTGGCGGCGGCTACAAAGGCGGCGGCAACAAAGGTGGCGGCGGCGACTGGTAAGTCCCCCTTCCTCCAAGCAACCCATCACCACGCCCGACTCCGCCCCGCGCGGAGCCGGGCGTTTTCATTCCGCGCATTTCGATGGTTGTCAGCCCCCTTGTGGCGGATGTAGTCTTGCCGTCGATCCGGCACCATGTGGAATTTCATCATCGATCACTGGCGGGACGGCATTGAGATCCTTCTCCTTGCCGCCTGCATCTATCAGATTTACCGCGCCTTCCGCGCCACGCGGGGCGCGCAGATCCTGGTGGGCCTCGTCACCATCCTCGTCGTCCTCACGCTGGTCTCGGCGATCTTCAAGTTCGAGGTCATCCAGTGGATCATCACCCGCGCCGCGGCGGTGCTCGCCTTCGCGCTGATCGTGATTTTCCAGCCCGAGATGCGCACCGGCCTCGCCCGTCTCGGCAGCAACCGCCTGTTTTCATTCTACGGCCGCCGCCGCATCGACTTCCTCGAACGTTTCATCGATGCCGTGCTCAACCTCTCCAAAAAGCGTGTTGGCGCGCTTTTCGCCATCCAGCGCGACATCAGCCTCAAGGAGCAGCTCGACACCGGCGTGGTCTTGGACGCGCGTTTCTCGCCGGAACTCTCGATGGCGGTGTTCAATCCCAAATCCCCGCTGCATGACGGCGGCATGATCATCGCCGACGACCGCGTGGCCGGCGCGGCCTGCGTGTTTCCCGTCACCGAGCGTGAAATGCAGGACCGCTCGACGGGCCTGCGCCACCGCGCCGCCATCGGCCTCACCGAACGCACCGACGCCATCGCCGTGGTCGTCAGCGAGGAAACCGGCGGCGTCTCGATCTGTGAAAACGGCGTGCTCCTGCGCAACCTCAGTGACCAGCAGTTCCGCGAGAAAATCTCCGACATTTTCTTCTCAGGCAAACCATCCCATGAAATTCAACCCGACCCACAACTGGCTCGCAAAGATTCTGTCACTGCTGCTGGCGACCGCGATCTGGTTTCTCATTAAGGAGAACCTTGAGTCGAACGGCGGCTTCATCGAGAAGCCGCCGCGCGCCGTGCCGGTGAGGGAGAAGTGAGGCCGCGGCGCGTGGCGGGACAGGCGTCACAGCAGGTATTTCGACGCCTGCTCCACGTCCTTGTCGCCACGGCCTGACAGATTGGCGATGAGGATGGCGCTTACCGGCAGGCTGCCGGCGATCTTGGAGATGTAAGCCATGGCGTGCGCGCTTTCCAACGCGGGAATGATGCCCTCGCAGTGGGCGAGCTCCTTGAAGGCGGCGAGTGCCTCGGCATCCGTGGCGTAGGTGTATTCCACGCGGCCGATGTCGTGAAGGTATGCGTGCTCCGGCCCGATGGCGGCATAGTCGAGGCCGGCGGAAACCGAGTGGGTCAGCTCGATCTGGCCGTCGGCATTGGCCAGCAGCCAGGTTTTCGTGCCTTGCAGCACGCCGAGCTTGCCGCCTTGGAAACGCGCGGCATGGCGCTCGGGAATGATGCCGTCGCCGCCCGCCTCCACGCCCACCATGCGGACGTTTTCATCCGTTAGAAACGGATGGAACAGGCCGATGGCATTCGAGCCGCCGCCGACACAGGCGACTAACAGGTCCGGCAGCCTGCCCTCCTTTTCAAGAATCTGCCTGCGCGCCTCCACGCCGATGACGCGGTGGAAATCGCGCACGATCATCGGGAACGGATGCGAGCCGAGCGCGGAGCCGAGAATGTAGTGCGTGTGGTCGACGCTGGCCACCCAGTCGCGCATCGCCTCGTTGACCGCTTCCTTGAGCGTGGCCTGGCCGGCGGTGACGGCGCGGACCTCGGCGCCCATCAGGCGCATGCGGGCGACGTTGAGCGCCTGCCGTTCCATGTCCACCTTGCCCATGTAGACCACACACTCCATGCCGAAGCGCGCGCAAACGGTGGCGGTGGCCACGCCGTGCTGGCCGGCTCCGGTTTCGGCGATGATGCGTTTCTTGCCGAGGCGCCTGGCCAGCAGGATCTGGCCGAGCGCGTTGTTGATCTTGTGCGCGCCGGTGTGCAGCAGGTCCTCGCGTTTCAGATAGATTTTGGCGCCGCCCAGCAGTTCGGTCCAGCGCTCGGCGAAGTACAGCGGCGTCGGCCGGCCGACGTAGTTGTGCAGCAGGTCGTCGAGTTCCGCCTGAAACGCGGGATCGTTCTTCGCCGTCTCGTAGGCGGTGGCGAGTTCCTGCAAGGGCGCCATCAGCGTTTCCGGCACGAACATGCCGCCGAATTGGCCGAAGTGGCCGGCGGCGTCGGGAACTTTGGAAGAAACGGCGGCAGCAGCGGTCATGTGGCGGGAGAATCGGCGCGGGGTGGCCGGGAATCAAGGGCGGAATGGCCGCATGCAAAAAAGACAACAAGCATGGCCGGGTCACGTCCGTTGTCCTGAATCTCTGCCAGCCCGGGCTTGAGGATCTGCTTGCATCCCGATTCGTTGAGGTGCCGGCTCCTGCCGCAGTGAAGGACGAGTTTTATCGACTTGCGAAGGTCGATGCCCGGTTCAGCTCTCTTGTTTTCCCGGCGTTCATCATCATCCGTCCGCCGGAGGCGATTGATCGGCGGCTGCTTAAATCCGGACGACCATGCGTGGGAGTCCTCGGTAATCCGATCGGGGCGAGACGGCGGAATCGGATTCCTCTCCTCGCGCCCGGCTCCCGGCCTCGAACACGCCGACGAACTCACGCTCCCACGCGACATGCTGGGCCGGCGGGGAATGTGAGATAACCCCACACTTCAGGGCCGGGACGCGGTATCCCGTAGGGATTCAGCGACCATCACTTCCGTTGGGTTTTTGGCGCACAATCGCCGCCAAGCCGCATGCCGGGCGCATGCGGGATCACTCCACCGTCACGCTTTTCGCCAGGTTTCTCGGTTGGTCGATCTCGCAGCCGCGGATGCGGGCGATGTGGTAGGCGAGCAGTTGCAGCGCGACGGTGGCGGGGATGGTGGCCACCAACGGGTGGCAATGCGGGATGGTGATGGAGTCGCTCATGTGAGCGGCGGCTTCGTCATCGCCTTCGGTGATAAGACCGAGGATGCGCGCGCCGCGGGCACGGCACTCCTCGACGTTGCCGAGCGTCTTGTCCTTGCCGGGGATGTCGCAGGCGATGGCGATCACCGGCGTGCCATCCACGAGCAGGGCGATCGGGCCGTGTTTCAACTCGGCGGCATGATAGCCCTCGGCGTGGATGTAGGAGATTTCCTTGAGCTTGAGCGCGCCTTCGAGCGCCACCGGATACATCGGGCCGCGGCCGATGAAAAAGGCGTGTTCGTTGTGCGCATAGGCATCGGCGATGGCCGCGATGCGGTCGTTCTGGCGGATGACTTGCGCGACGAGTTCCGGGATGCGCTCGATCTCCCTGGCGAAGTGGATGCCATCCTGGCGGGAAAACCGGCGGCCGCGGCCGAGCTTGAGGGCCATCATCAGCAGCACCGCCACCTGGCAGGTGAAGGCCTTGGTGGAGGCCACGGAAATTTCCGGACCGGCATGCAGATAGACGCCGCGGCCGGTCTGGCGCGCGATGGTGGAACCGACGACGTTGCACAAGCTCATGACGAAGGCGCCTTTCTGCTGCGCCTCGCGCACGGCGGCGAGCGTGTCGGCGGTCTCGCCGGATTGGGAGATGGCGACCACGAAATCCCGGCTGCCGAGGATCGGATTGCGGTAGCGGAATTCCGCCGCCTGCTGCACCTCCGCATGGACGTCGGCGAGATCCTCGAAGGCATACTCGCCGACGAGCCCGGCATGCAGCGAGGTGCCGCAGCCGACGAGCACCACGCGTTCGAGCTCGGCCAACTCGCGCGGCGAGGTGCCCATGCCGGATAGCACGGCGGAGCCGAGGTTGAAATCCAGCCGGCCGCGGATGGCGTTGGCCAGCGAGTCCGGCTGCTCGTGGATTTCCTTGAGCATGAAATGCTCGAATCCGCCCTTCTCGGCGGCGGCGGCATCGAGGCCCAGCTCGGCGATCTCGCGGGTGACCGGCACGTTGTTCAGATCGCGGATGTCCACCGAATCGGCGGTGACGATGGCGATGTCATTGTCATCCAGATAAATCACCCGCTGGGTGTGCGCGAGAATGGCCGAGGCGTCGGAAGCGATGATCGTTTCATCCTCGCCCACGCCGATGACAATCGGGCTGCCGCGCCGCGCCGTGATGATTTTTTCCGGCTCGCGGGCGGATAGAACGGCGATGCCGAAGGTGCCCTCCACCTGGTGGAGCGCATCGCACACGGCTTGGAACAAGTCGCCCTTGTCGCAGTCGCCGATCAAATGGGCGAGCACTTCGGTGTCGGTCTCGGAATGAAAATGATGTCCCTTGCCCGCGAGCCGGGCGCGCAGCGAGCGGTAGTTTTCGATGATGCCGTTGTGAACGAGCGCGATGTCGCCGGACTGGTCGAGATGCGGGTGCGCGTTGACCTCGGTGGGCGGTCCGTGGGTCGCCCAGCGGGTGTGCGCGATGCCGGTGGTGACCCGCGCGAAACGCTCGGCCGACCATTCGGCGCGGGTCCTCTCGCCGAGCGAGGAAACCTTGCCCGGCGACTTGGCGACGACGATTTGATCCTCATCGAGCACCGCCACGCCCGCGGAATCATATCCGCGGTATTCGAGGCGGCGCAGGCCGTTGATGAGGACGCTGGCCGCGTCCGCTTTGCCGATGTATCCGACGATGCCGCACATGGTGATCAGTGATTGGAGATTGGAGGTTGGAGGTCCTTGCTGACGATTTCGCCCGGACGCGTTGAGGTGCCGGGCCAGAGGTTCCTGCCCGGATAGATGGCGGTGTGGATGCCGGTGTGGACGCCGTCGCCGGCGATGCAGCCGAACTTGCGGCGTCCGGTGTCGATGAGCGCGCCATCGACCATCGAACGGTGGTTTTTGCCGTCATGCCGCAGGTTGGAAACGATGGTTCCCGCGCCGAAGTTGACATTTTCACCGAGCACCGAGTCGCCGACATAGGACAAGTGGCCGACGTTGGTTTTCGAAAGGATGAGACAGTTCTTGATTTCCACCGACTGGCCGATGTGGCAGTTGTCGCCGATGCTGGTGTTGCCTCTGATATAACAATTCGGGCCGATCTTGCAGTTGGCGCCGATGATCACGTTGCCCTCGATGAAGACGCCCGGCAGAATGCGTGTGCCCGCGCCGAGATGGATCACGCCCTCGATGACCGCCGAGGGATGCACATCGCCCTCGATGAGATTCTCCGTGAGCTGTGAGACGTAAAGTTCGTTGGCGCGCAGCAGGTCCCATGGATGACGGATCTGAAACGAGGTTTTCGCCGTGACAGGGTCCTCGCCCGGCTCACGCCATGCGAGCGCTTGGCCGGATGAATCAAGCAAGCGTGCCGCGCCCGAGGCCATGAATTGTGTTATCTCGGCGGCATCCAGCCAGGCATGGGGTGCGATGGACAAACCGGTGTCGGCAAGCCAGCGCCGCTGGTGCCCGGCGAGGGGAATGTTTCCGATGGGAAAATCCCCGATGCCATGTCTCAGCGACAAGGGCGGACAGGCGTTGGATGCTTCGGACATGATGGAGGGTTTCAGCCGATTTCCTCGCGGATGGCAGCGGCGAACCTGCTCACCCACGAACGGCACTCGTCCGCATCACGGTGCTCGACGAGGACGCGGATCTTGTTTTCCGTGCCGGAGTAGCGGATCAGGTGACGGCCGCGGTCGCCGAATTCGGTGGTGGCTTTTTTCATCAGTTTGCCAAGGCCCGGCAGCGAATCGAGCGGGGGCTTGGAGGGCACCGGCATGTTGGCGAGCTGTGAGGGATACTCGTGCATGACGGTGGCGAGCTGGGCCAGCGTGGCGTTGCGTTCGCGCATCATCCGCAACACCTGCAGCGCGCTGAGGATGCCGTCGCCGGTGGTCGCATGGTCGGCGAAGATCAGATGTCCGGAGTTTTCCCCGCCGAAGGAGTAGCCGTTTTTGCGGATGCACTCGATCACGTTGCGGTCGCCCACGGCGGTGGTTTCCACCTTGATGCCATGGTTTTTCATCGCCTCGATCAGGCCGAGGTTGCTCATCACGGTGGCGACCAGCGTGTCCTTGCGCAGTTTTCCCTGCTCCTTGAGGCTGATGGCACACAGGGCGAGGATGCGGTCGCCGCTGACGACCTGGCCGTTGGCATCGGTGAAAATGACGCGGTCGGCGTCGCCATCGAAGGAAATGCCGAGGTCGGCGTTGTGGCGGCGGACGAGTTCGCCCGCGTTTTCCGGATGCAGGGCGCCGCAGCCGCTGTTGATGTTGAGCCCGTCCGGCTGGATGCCGGTGGTGATGACTTCCGCTCCGAGTTCCTTGAAAATGAGCGGCGCGATGAAATAGGCGGCGCCGTGCCCGCAATCGACCACCACTTTCAAACCATGCAGCGGCACGTTGTCGGCGGTGTGTTTGGCGAACTCGATGTAGCGTCCGCGCGCGTCGTCGATGCGGTGCGCCTTGCCGATCTGGCGCGGCGGCAGCGGTGCGGCTTCCGGTTCCGCACCGAGAATGTGGCGCTCGATGAGGTTCTCCAGGTCGTCCGACAACTTGTAGCCGTCAGGCCCGAAAATTTTCAGCCCGTTGTCCTCGTAGGGATTGTGCGAGGCGGTGATCATGATGCCCGCCGCGGCACCCATCGATTTGGTGAGGTGCGCGACCGCCGGTGTCGGCAGGGGGCCGACCATGAACACATCCATGCCCATTGAGACCAGGCCGCTGGTGAGCGCGGTTTCCAGCATGTAGCCGGAAATCCGGGTGTCCTTGCCCACCAGCACACGGTTGCGGTTGGGGCCGGACGAGCGCAGCACGCTGGCCACCGCCTTGCCGGTGCGCAAGGCCACCTCGGCGGTGATCGGGAACTCGTTCACCCGCCCGCGGATGCCGTCGGTGCCGAATAGTTTCTTGTGATTTTGGGAAGTCATGGAGAATATGTGTGATCAATGGTGTATAAACCACTCTGGTGGTGGAAAGCGCCATCCGCCAGCGAGTGCCGCATGTTTGAAACAAGCCGGCATGTTTGCTCATTTCCGGGGCTTGCGCGCGCAACGCGCGGGTGCTGAATCACAAAAAAAGACAAAGCTTTATGGCCTGAAGCAGACGGGCAGGCAAGCCGCATTTGCCCGCGTTGGCGTAATGGTCAACCGAGCACCGCGCGGTGGATCCTGCCCGGTGCGCGTTTCAGGAAGCGCCGCGCCAGCGTCTCGAACTCGTCGGAAAGGTCGGTGAGATGGACTTCGAGTTTGCCCTCGTCCGGTCCGGCGGCGAGCAGGTTGAGTTGCGTCAGTTCGCGCCGCAAGTGCTCGGCGCAGGTGGTGGCGGAATCGACGAGCCGGACGGAATCCGGCAGCAGTTTTTCCAACACGGGAATCAACAGCGGATAGTGGGTGCAGGCCAGCAGCAACGTGTCGATGCCGCGCTCGACGAGCGGATCG
>JALOUA010000389.1 GCA_025457625.1 Akkermansiaceae bacterium | reverse complement strand
CCCGGCAAGGTGCTGACGATGGTTCCCGACTCCGTCCAGTTGACGAACACATAACCGGGTTTCGCCGTGGCCGAGGCGGTCACCGTATTTCCGATGGGGAAAGTGCCCGCACCTGCGACGGTGCCCATGGTGGTGGAGGAACTGGTGAGCGTGAGCGTGCAGGCGGGAACGAAGTTGGCGACCAGCGTGCGGTCGGCGGTTGCGGTGAAGGAATGGTTCGCGGAGGAGCTGACGATGACTCCGCCCTCGGTCCAGTTCACGAAAACGTATCCGGCATCCGCCATGGCGGTGAGATTCACACCGGCATCCAGCGCGTATGTCCCGGCGCCGCCCACGGTGCCGCCGGCAGATGCGGTGGCATCAATGTTGAAAGTGGTCGGCACGTCGGCGGAAAGGCTCAATGCGAGGTCTCCGGTCTGGCCCGAATAGGAGTTGATGTAGCGGCGGTAGTGGGCGTTGTGCGTGCCGATCCCGGAGTTGTGCCCCCAGGTGAGCGGGTAGCCGTACTGCCAGGCCTCGATTTGCACCCAGTAATAGACCCCGGCCTGGGCGGTGAAGGAGGTGGGCAGCGTGAGCGAGTAATCATACATCTGCACGCCGCCAAAGATGCCGGCGGGCGTCTCGTTGCAGTTGCCGCTGATCTGGTATTTCTTGAGCCGGGTGGCGAAGTCGGGATAAAAGCCGTTGGCAGAGGCGGCGTAGATTTCGATCACAAAATCCGTCACCGGATTGTTGGCGCGGTTGTTGCCCGAGTATCCGCCGCGCCAGGCGATGTGGGAGATGGCCTGGGTGGCCGCGAGCGAGAACCGCTCGTAGCGGTAATACATGTTGTCCGTGTTGCCGTCCGGCGCGAGATAGGACGACTCGTAAAGCGTTCCGGTGCCCGAGGGCGGTTGGCGGAAGACCAGACCGAGATTGGTGGCCGCCGAGGTGAAATGGGCGACAAGATCACGGTCTCCCCCCGCCGTGAAGGTGTAGGTGGCGTCGGTGCTGACAGGGATGTCGTTTTCCGTCCAGTTGACGAACGCGTAGTTTGCCGAAGGCTGCGCCTGCACGGTCACGCTGCTGCCGTTGACGAAGCTTCCGCCGCCCTCCGCGGTGCCGCCATTGACCGGTGATGAGCTCACGGTGATGAGCGAGCCGGCGGAGAAGTTGGCCACCAAGGAACGATCGCCGGTGACGGTGAAGGTGTAGTTCGGATTCGTGCTCACCACTGCGCCGTTCTCCGTCCAGTTTGCGAAAGCGTATCCCGCGTTAGGCGTCGCGATCAGCGGCGCGGCGGAGTTTTCCGGGTAGAGGCCGGTGTGGCTGACCGTGCCGCCTTCCACGGGGGAGACGGCTGCGGCAATGGTGTAAACCGGGCCGTCGCTGGTGACGATGGAAAAGGCCGCGTTGCCCGGGGCGTATTGGAAATAATAGTCGGCCTGGTTGGGAATCCGGCGGAAGTGCGAGCCGTTCGGCGTGCCGTTGGCAAAGCCCCACGATGGAATGCCATTCACAAACTCCGCCTCGACCTGCACCCAATAAAGCGTGTCGGCCGCGGCTTGGAACGGTGTGGGCAGGGTGAAGTGATAATCGAACATTTCCACTCCGTCGAACACGCCCGCACTCGTCTCGCCGGCCTTGTTTCCCGTGTCGTAGGCGATGAGCGTGGCGGGCGTGTGCGGATAGCCGGGCCCGAGAAACGGCTGCGCCAGACCGGGCACTGACGCATAGATGGAAACGCGGAAATTCGCGATCTGCCCCGCCCAGTAAGACCAGCCGGGGTTGTAGCCGCCGCGCCAGCGGATCCCGGTCACCGCCTGAGCTTCGGTCACACTGAACGAGTCCCACACGAACTGATCATAGTCCGTGCCATTCGCTTGATAGCGCGAGGAATGATGCAACGTGCCGCTGCCATCGTGTGACTGCTCGAAGACCACGCCTGCCCGTGCGGGAAGCGCGGAAAGAAACAGGCAAAGTAGCAGAATGTTTTTCATGATATCAATCGTCGTCGTCGTGCCCGTGCCTTGACTTCCCGTCACCCGACTCGTTTTCACCAAGCTGTAGAGTCACTCCGGTGCCGGGAACCTTGACCGTGGCCGTGCGGGCGTCACGCGCTGCAAACAGAGCGGCGATCCAGACTCCGGCCACGATGGTCATCACCACGCCCCAGACCGCATGACCGGATGAAATGGCATCCTCCACCCTGCCTTCCTTCCTGCCCGTGACCATGGCCAGCGAGATGTTCTCGCGATGCCGGATCGTGTGCCACACCAGTCCCGCGAGGTGCAGCGCCACGACCGCGAGCAAGGCCCACGCAAACGTCTCATGCAGCTCTTCGACCTCTTCACCACCATAGCCGCTGCCCGAGATGAACAAGGCGGGAACGAGCAGAAACATCAGCACCGCCGCCAGTGCCGAACCGGGATTGTAATCGCGAATAACGCGAGCCGAGCAATCCCATCACTGCGCGAATCAGGAGCAGAAACAGCGCGACGATTCCAAAAATCATGTGCAGTTGAAACAGCGGCTGTTCATCATCGACCAAAAACCCAATGGCGATGGCCGCCGTGAGAGATGCCGCGAAAGCCCAGTGGAAGAGCCGGGTTGGAATGTCCCATACGAGGATTTGAGTCATGGTGGTATGTTCTTATGGTTTCTTCAGACGGAAGAAGAGATGTGTCGGCGCGGGATCGGCCACCTCCACATCGTGCTAGATGTCGTGCGGCGCGCCGTAGTGATTGTAGGTGTAGGTGATGTCGGTGCTGTGGCAGTCCTCGATTTCGATTTCGAATCCGTGGCATTCGGTCCCGGTGTCGTTGACCGTGTCGAAGTTGTTGATGCTGCCGTAGGCGATGCTGGCGCGGGCGGAACCTGCGAGCAGCGTGAGAAGGCAGACGATCTGCAACCCTGCCATGCGGAGA
>JALOUA010000131.1 GCA_025457625.1 Akkermansiaceae bacterium | reverse complement strand
TTTCGACGGCGGCGACGAATGGCGCGGCGACGGTGGTGGCTCCGGGGACGGGTGGGAGCGTGCTGCTGAGCTACGTGCCGGATTTGGATTATCTCGGGGTGGATTCGTTTGTGGTGGAGGTGTCGGATGGCCAGGGGGGAACGGATACGGTGACGGTGAATGTGACGGTTGAGGCTGCACCAGCCTATGATGCGTGGACGTTTGATCAATTTGCCCCACTTTCGCGTGAGACTGAGGCAACGATCTGGGGTGAGTCGGCGGATCCGGATCAAGATGGCTACAGCAACCTCGAGGAGTTTGCGCTGGGGCTCGATCCGATGGCCTCCGATGGAGCGCCGAACCTGATCTCCATCTCGCGTGATCCGCCGGGATCCGGGGGGCAACTCTTGCTTTCCTACAAAGTGCGAATGGACGGTGCGGTGACAGCCTTGGACTACACCATGGAGGTCTCGACGGAGCTTTCTTCGGGATGGGCAGAGCTTGCGGAGGAAGACTATGTTTTCGTCGGAGAGTCCGATCTCGGAGGCGGCTTCAGGTTGCGGACGATCCGCTTGAATGGAGTGGTGCCCGCTGCGCGCTTCTTTCGTTTGCGGTTCGCAAGGTGATTTCTGATCCGAAGTCTTGCGGTCGGCGGTTTTTTTGCGACTGAATGTGGAATCATGGGTGTTAGAATCCAGCAGAAGGTTTGTGGATATCAGGGAGGCTTGCTCCTGCTTCAAGGGGTGGTCTTGCCGGCGCTGCTGGCTCTTTCGGGGACTATCGGTGCGCAGAGTGTGGTCGAGGCTCCGGTGGTGGTCAGCCGCGAGTTGCGCGAACAGGTTCTTGGGCTTCACGGGCGACATGCAGTCAAAATCCTATTAACGCCCCCGGACCGCTTTTCTAGTCTCTTAACTACCAAAAAGATTAAAGCTTTGGTCGACCCATGAAAACCCGTTTTCTTCGCTTCCGTCCCCTTTTCGCTCTTTTGACCATCGGCTTCGGCGGCGTGTCCGGGGCCGCAGTCATCGATGGAGTGAACGACTTCTTGGCCTCCGAAACCTATGCCACCTCGGGCGGCCCGTCGCACACTGGCTATGCCTCGCTGAGTTCCACCTACCTGCACTTCGGCTTTGATTCCCCCGAGATCACCACTGGGGGCTCTTCCCACTTTGCCATCGCCTATGCCGGAACGGTCGGCGGCAGCACTCCCGGAGTGAACTTCAACACCCAGCAACCCACCATCAACTTCTCCGCCACCTTGGCTTTCATCCACCGCCTTGATGATGGCTACAACGCCGTCCTTGCATGGAACGGAAGCTCTTGGAACGCCTCCTCGATCACTGTCAGCACCATCGAGGCAGGCAACTTTTTTGAAGCCGCCGTCGATGCCGGCGACATCGGTTCGCCCGCCCAACTGGCCTTTGTTAGCTACATGCTTTACGAGGGCTCCGGATTCGAGAGTTCCTACAATGTCTTCCCGTCCGACTCCTTCGTTAATGCGACCTACGACCCGAACATCTCCTCCTTCCTCACCCTCTCGATCCCCGAGCCCACCACCCCCCTCCTCGGACTGCTCGGCATCGCCCTACTCCTCCGCCGTCGACGCTAGTATCCTGTAACCCTTAAAGTTTCGGATAAAGACGAGTCAGTTTGATTCTGGCGTTTTCATAGGTGAAGCGCCAATGAATCGGTGCTCTGCGGGTGTTGCGTGCCGATTCCCAGGCGGAGATTTCGGTTTGCAGTCGCTCGAGACTGGGTATTTGGCGGTTCATGCACTGGCTTTGCAGAGCGCTGAATTCGATCTCCGCGATGTTGAGCCAACTGCCGTGCTTGGGTGGAAATTACGAGAGAAATTACGAGAGACACAAACCATCAATCTTTGTGCTTGCGGCTGGGCAAGCACCCGCCGGCAAGGTGTCGCAGAATTCTGGCTGCCAGTGGATTGAGGACTTCAGACTCACGCCGCCGGAAAATCCGGACCCGCGGACCCGCCGCCTGAAGGTGATTTCGCGTCCCCCCGAAACGCCGAACGCCGCAGCCATGGGGGACGGGTCCGGCCCTTGGATTTCAACATCAAGAGCTGTTAGAATGCCGGCAAGGCGCAAGCGGCCGGCGGAACCCCGGTGTGACGGTTCAACGAGCCGGACTGTTGCGTGAGGGCCCGGCCGGGAGGAATGCGGCACAGCCTGCACGGCCCGGAGACAGAACCGGAAGCAGGCGGGGATCGGTGGTTGGGCCGTGTTTTTCGGGCGGAATGATGCGGATTCATTTGGAAAAAATCCGACCTGATTGCCAGCGCAGTGGGTGGGAATTCACGTTCAGCCGCTGCGTTGGTTTGCGGTAATGAACGGTTTGCCGCCCTTGATTTGGGATTGCGGCGGAGGGGTGTGGCTCCTAGTCTGCCGCATCCGGGCGGCAGACATCCGGGCGCAACTGCATGAACATCATCATCGTCGGCGCGGGAGAAATCGGGCGCTATCTCGCATCGAGCCTGTCCCAGGAGGCGCACAACATTTCGGTGATCGAGAAAAACGCGGCGCTGGCGCAGGAGCTCGAACAATCGATCGACGCCAAGGTCATCCATGGCAATGGAGCAAGCGTCGAGGATCTGGTGGAGGCGGATGTGGGCGAGTGCGGGTTGTTCCTCTCGCTGACCTCGTCGAACACCGCCAACCTGATGTCCGCCTCGATGGCCAAGAGCATGGGCGTGGCCAAGGTGATCAGCCGCGTGCATCCGGGACTCCAGCGCGAGGAATGGCTGTTTGATTTCAAGGGGCACTTCGGCATCGACCATCTGTTCAGCTCGGAGCGCCTGACGGCCATCGAGCTGGCGAAATACGTTCGCAACCCGGACTCGGTGGAGATCGAGGAGCTGGCGCGCGGCCGCATCGAACTGCAACAACTGCCGGTGGGCGCGGCGGCCGATGCCTGCGGACTGAGCCTGCGCAAGCTCAACGCGCCGGCCGGCATCCGGCTGGCGATGGTTTCGCGTGGGGGTGAACATTTCGTGCCGGATGCGGAAACCGTGCTGCAGGCCGGGGATCTGGTCACGATCTTCGGCGAGCCGCGCAAGCTGCGGGATTTCGCCGTGCGCCTGCAGGGCAAACAGCCGCGCCAGGAGCGACTGCGGGTGGTGATCTTCGGCGGCAACGAATACGGCTTCACGCTCGCCCAAATGCTCGAAAGCCTGGACTGCTCCGTGCGCATCTTCGAGAGCGACGCGGCGTTGTGCGAGAAGATCGCCAACCGGCTGGTGAACACCACCGTCATCCATGCCGACGCCACGGTCGTCGCCGAGTTGGAGGAGGAGCAGGTGGGCGAGGCGGATTTTTTCATCGGCACCAGTTCGGATGACGAGGACAACGTGATGTCCTGCCTGCAGGCGCACACGCTGGGCGCGAAGAACTGCCTCACGCTGATCCACCGTGCGGATTACGCGGCGGCGATCTCGGCCAGCGGTCATCATCTGGGCATCCGCGCCGCCGTCAGTCCGCGCGAGGCCACGCGCAAGGAGATCCAGCGCTTCATCACCACCGACCGCTATCATGTGCTGAGAAACCTCGAGGGTGCGGCGCTCATCGAGATCCGCGTGGGCAAGGGATCGATCGCCGCCGGTCACATGGTGCACGAGGTCGCGTGGCCTGCCGGCACCGTGCTGGTAGGCCAGTTGCGCGGCATTCACGCGGAGGTTCCCGGGCCGGACGCGGTGTTGCTCGCCGGCGACCACCTTTACGCCGTGGTGGCGCACGGCGTTCTCAAGTCGTTTGTCAAACTGCTGGAGGTATAACCTCACCGTGTGTTCATGAATCCAAGGCTCGTCACACGCATCACCGGCATCCTGCTGTTGCTGGAGGCGGTGGCGATGGTTGCGTGCGGAATCTTCGCGCGCCTTGATGTGGTGGCGGGCGACGAACAGGCGATGGCCGCCTTGTTCCTGTCCGCGGGCATCACCGGCGGGGTGGCCGCGGCGATGATTTCCGCGGGCGGCTTCCGCAAGGTGATCAAGCGCATCCCGCGGCGGGACGCGGTGATCGTCGTGGGTCTCGGCTGGCTGGTTTGCAGCGCCTTCGGCGGGCTGCCCTACGTGCTGTGTCCTCCGCACATGGACTGGGCCGCGGCGTTTTTCGAATCCGCCTCGGGCTTCACCACCACCGGTTCTTCGGTGATGTCGGACATCGAGGCTTGGCCGCGCGGCCTGCTGTTGTGGCGTTCGGTGACCCAGTGGCTGGGCGGCATCGGCATCCTGGTGTTGTTCGTCGCGGTGCTGTCGTATCTGGGGCTGGGGTCGAAGTCGCTGTTTCAAAACGAATCGTCGTTCCGCGGCGGCGAATCCGGCATGGCGCGGATTCATGACACGTCGCTCGCCCTGTTGAAGATCTATCTGTTCTTCACGGCACTCTGCGCGGCGGGGCTGCGCGCGTTGGGCATGTCCTGGTTCAACTCCGTGTGCCATTCGATGACCGCCGTCTCGACCGGCGGCTTCAGCCCCCACAACAAGAGCATCGGCCACTACTATCAATGGTCAAACGGCTGGCTGATCGAGTCATGGATCACGCTCATCATGTTCTTGTGCAGCCTGAACTTCCTGCTCTATGTGGTGCTGCTCCGGAAAAACTGGCGGCGGCTGCGCGAGGAGGAGGACGGCAAGTGGCTGCTGGGCATCTGCGCCGCGTGCGTCCTCGTCATCGCGGCAGGGCGCTTCTGGACCGGTGACGCGGGATTTCTATCCGCTTTGCGCGATGCCTCCTTCACGGTGGTCACCATCGTCTCCACGACCGGCTTCGGCACGGCGGATTATGAACTCTGGCCGGCGTGGTCGAAGATGATTCTCGCCCTGCTGATGGTGATGGGTGGCTGCGCCGGCTCGACGGCGGGCGGCTTCAAGGTGGGACGGCTGCTGGTTTTCCTGAAATCCGCGCGCCTCGAGATCGTGCGCGCGTTCCGGCCGAATCTGGTGTTCCGCCTCACGGTCAACGGCAACTCGATCAACGAGGAAGGTCGTTCGCGCACGATGTTCTTCCTTGTGATGTATCTGATGATCTGCCTGCTCTCGACGCTGGTGGTGGCGGTCCTTGAGGCGGGCACGGGGATTTCCATGGAGACCTGCGGCGGCGCGGTGATTGCCGCGATTTCCAACATCGGCCCGGGCTTCGGCGCGGTCGGCCCCACGGAGAACTTCGGTCATTTCCGCGAGGCGACGCAGGTTTTTCTGGCGTGGTTGATGATCCTCGGGCGCCTCGAACTCTTCGCGCTGCTGGTGTTGTTTTTCCCGAGCGCGTGGCGGAGGTATTGATATCCCAGCATCAGGGAAGCTGGCCGATGCCTGCCAGATCGCGGTCTTGGCGCGCCTCCTCGCGGAACGACTCGTCCATGGTGATCGCGTGCCTCAGGTGCAGGCGGGCACGGCGGGCCTCGCCCAGCGTCCACAGGTAGCGGGCGAGGTTGTAGTGGGAGATGGGCATTTTGAAGAGGGTTTTGGGCCCGCGCAGCAGCCAGTTGCAGGCCGCCAGTGTGTCGCCGGTCTCGTGCAGGCAGAAGGCGGCGCGCAGGAAAAACACCGGTTCGTCCGCCGCCTTGAGGCACAGCAGGCGCGCGGTATCCGCGGCGGAATTCCACGACTCGCTGATCATTTGCGCGGCCAGCCTGAGTTCCAGCGCCGCCCTCTGGTGGCGCGCCTCATCGGGCAGCGACCCGAGTTCGGCGAGTGCCTCGTCGGCAAGCCCGAGTTCAAGCCACCCGGTGGCTGCTTCCAAGGTTCGGTCCACGCGCATTTTCCCGAGCCTAGGCCATGGGGACCGGCGATGCAATCATTCACGCAGCCGTTTTTTCCGGAAACTTGATCCGCGGTTTTTTCCGGCGTAGGTTTGGGCAAACCACGAATCCCCCGGCAAACGATGGGTTCCACCGCGACATCCTCCTGCCTGCCGCATGCGGCGGGGCGCGAAACGCGCTCGTCCCGGCATGCCATCGGGGATTTGTTGTCCAAGGCCGGCATCCGGCTCGATGGATCGCGGCCTTGGGACCTGCGCCTCAACCGGCCGGGTGTGCTGGACCGCGTGGCGGCGTATGGCAGCCTCGGCCTGGGCGAGGCCTACATGGACGGCGATTGGGATTGTGATGACCTGGATGAATTCTTCGCCCGCGTCCTGCGCGCGCGGCTCGACCGGCAGGTGCAACCGCTGCGCCTGCTGCCGCACATCGTGCTCGCAAGACTGCACAACCGCCAGAACGCGCGCCGCGCGTGGCATGTCGGCCGCGTCCACTACGACCTCGGCAACTCCTTCTATCAGGCGATGCTCGGGCCGGAGATGGTTTACAGCTGCGGTTATTGGAAGGATGCCGGCACGCTCGCCGCGGCACAGGAGGCGAAACTCGAACTCATCTGCCGCAAGCTCCGGCTCGAACCGGGAATGCGCCTGCTCGACATCGGCTGCGGCTGGGGTTCGTTCATGGCCCACGCCGCGCGCCACCATGGCGTGTCCTGCGTCGGCATCACCATTTCCCGGGAACAGGCCGCCTATGGCCGCGACCAACATGCCGGGCTGCCGGTCGAATTCCGCCTGCAGGATTACCGCGATCTCCGGGAGCGTTTCGACCGCATCGCCAGCATCGGCATGTTCGAACATGTCGGCCACCGCAACCACCGCAGGTTCATGCAAACGGCCGCCCGCTGCCTCGCGGATGACGGCATTTTCCTGCTGCACACCATCGGCAGGAACGATCACGGCGCGCCGTCAGACCCGTGGATCGAAAAACACATCTTCCCCAACGGCGAGGTGCCGTCGCTCAAGCAGGTTTGCGGCGCGATCGAGGGCTTGTTCGTTGCCGAGGACATGCACAATTTCGGCGCGGATTATGACAAGACCCTGATGGCGTGGCATGCCAACTTCGAAGAGGCGTGGCCGCGCTTCGCCGCTGCCATGGGCGGGCGATTCCACCGCATGTGGAGATACTATCTGCTTTCCTGCGCGGGTGCCTTCCGCGCGCGCGACCTCCAGGTCTGGCAGTGGACACTCACCCACAACGGCCTTGCCGGGGGCTGCCCGCGCGTTTCCTGACCGCAACCCGACTTTCGGGTTGCACGGGCCGGACATCGTTTCAAGGGTCATGCGCCGAGCCGTGAAATGAAACACCATTCCCAGCTGCCGCCCGTCGAGTGGGTGAAACGTGTCAACAACTCGTGGATCGTCCGCGGCGGCTTGGAAAAGCGCGCGCGGGAATGGCTCGATTACCTGGCCTCGTCGGGCGACGGACGTTTGTTGGAGTCCTGCCATGCGGCGCGGGCGATGTGCGGCCTGCGCGAACCGCTCGAAGATCCCAAGCCGTGGTTTTACGCCGGTTTGTTCAGCCTGGCCACCGGCGCGGAGGCCGCGCGGTTCCTCCAGCCTTACCGCGTGACGATGGCCGCCGTGCCAGCCATGGCCGATGACGAAAACGTCAGCCTCTGGCTCGACCGGGTGGGGGACGAGGCGCGCGATCTCGTCCGGCGCCTGCGCGCCGGCCTCCGGCAGGCCGGATCGAAGGGGCGGTGAGTTTTTTCCGGTTCAATCAACCGACCGCCCGTCCATTGGTGCGGCACCGGCGTCAATGCGCGCAGCCGCAACCACCTTCGTTGCAGCAGCCGCCGCCGGATTCGGCGAGGTCTTCCGCGGTCGGCACGCGGCCGAGTTCGAGGGTCATGCCGACGTATTTCGAGATTTCCTTCTGCAGCTTCTCAAGTTGTTCGCGGGCGGTGAGGAATTCCCGGGCGACCTCGTTGTCGAACAGGGCCTCGCGGGCGGCTTCGAATTCGCGGATTTCCTGCGCGCCGAGCTGGATGCCGGCGTGTTGTTTCTGGTGCAGCTCCTCGCCGCGTTCGTGCACGCTCTGGTATTGGAGGCGCGCGCCATCGTCGTTGAGGAAGCGCTCGACGCTTGCCTGCAAGCTGAGAAACGCGGGATCGCTGGCGATCTGGGCGCACAGTTCACGGGTTTTGGTGATGACGGCTGAATCTTCGGCAATAATGGACATGCGCGGTGGATAACCCCGCGATCCGGGACTGGCAACGGAGTTTTCCGGAAAACTCGCCTGCGTTTCCGGGTTGGACCTTGGCCATGCATTGCCCTAAGCACTCTGCCGCAACCCGTGCCGCCCATGTCCGACCGCCTCTCCGCCACTTTTGAGAAACTCCGCGCCGCAGATGAGAAAGCCTTCGTCGCCTACATCGCCGCCGGGGATCCGGACTTCGACTTGTCGCTGGAAATCATGGAAACCCTCGCGGACCTGGGCGCGGACATCATCGAGCTCGGTCTGCCGTTTTCCGATCCGTTGGCTGATGGCATCGTCAACCAGATGGCCGCCGACCGCGCGCTCAAAGCCGGCATGACCACGCCGCGCGTGCTCGATTTGATCCGTGCATTCCGCAAAACACACGAGACGCCGATCGTGCTTTTCACCTACCTCAACCCGGTCTTCACCTATGGTTTCGAGGCTTTTCACCACGATGCGGCGGCCGCCGGCGCGGACGGCATTCTTTTGTTGGATCTGCCGCCCGACGAGGCCGCGCTCAACACCGACCTCGCCATCGGCGCGGGCTTGAAACACATCCGCCTGATCGCGCCCACCACGCCGCCGGAGCGGGTGAAGCTGCTGGCGGAGTCTGCGGAGGGATTCATCTACGCCCTCTCCCGCACCGGCGTGACCGGCGCCCACGGCGCGCCATCCGCCAACATCGCGGCGCTCGTTTCCTCCATCAAAGCGCACACCGACGTGCCGGTCTGCGTCGGCTTCGGCATCAGCACGCCCGAGCAGGCGGCGATGGTGGCGGAAGCGGCGGATGGCGTGATCGTCGGCTCCGCCATCGTCAAACAGGTGGAACTCCATCCGGAAAACCCGGCGCATGCGGTGAGGGATTTCACGGCTCCGCTGATCGCTGCGGTGAAGGGGTAG
>JALOUA010000388.1 GCA_025457625.1 Akkermansiaceae bacterium | reverse complement strand
GAAAACCGCAAGCCTCGGCGTTGCCCGCTTTCCCGCTGAATGAATCCTCTCCATCTGAATTTGTCCGTCGCATCGATCGCCGTGTTTGCCGCGTCGTGCGCCATGGATTCGGGCACCGCCTCCAAACCGATGACCGTGCCGCCCGCATGGAAAAACGCGGGGGATTTCCCCGTCGCCTCACCATCCAGGGATCTCAGCCGCTGGTGGGGGAAATTTGAGGATCCGGCGCTCAACCGGTTGATTTCCTCCGCACTGCAAGACAACCCGGACATCAGCGCCGCCACGGCAAGAATCCGCGAATCCCGCGCGCGCCGTGACGCCGAATTCGCCGGCCTCTTCCCCACCCTCGGCGGCGGGGTTTCCACCAATTCGCGCAGCATCGACACCGATCCCGGCGGCAGGGTCTCCGGCACCTCTTACTCGGCGAATCTCGACGCCTCATGGGAGGCGGACCTCTTCGGACGCAGGCGCAGCGCCGTCCAGGCCGCCGCCGCCAATGTCGGGGCCGCCGAGGAAAACCTGAACTCCGTCCACGCCGCGCTCGCTGCGGAAATCGCCAGCACCTACACTGCTCTGCGCGCCAACGAGGCGCGTCTCGTCGTCCTCCGGCAAAACGTGACCACCCGCGAGCAAACCGCCCAGCTCGCCACCTGGCGCCAGCAATCCGGCGAGACCGACATGCTCGAATCCACCCAGGCGCGCAGCAGCCTCGAATCCGCCCGCGCCGCCATCCCCTCGCTCGAACAAGCCATCGCCCAGGGCCGCAACCAACTGGCCCTGCTCGCCGGCCGCGAACCCGGCGCGCTCGACCCGTTGCTATCCGGCGGCAATGGCATCCCGTCACCGCCCGACCGCCTCGCCATCGGCATCCCCGCCGATGTGCTGCGCCAGCGCCCCGACGTCCGCGTCGCCGGCTATCAGGTACTGGCCGCCGCCGCCAACACGCGCGCCGCGGATGCCGCCCGCTACCCGTCGCTCAATCTATCAGGATCGCTCGGGCTCAACACCGTCCGCGCCCGCGATTTCCTCAATCCGGAAACCGCCGCCGCCAACCTCCTCACCAGCCTGACTTCCCCGATCTTCGACGCCGGCCGCATCCGCGCGGGTATCGGGGCCGCCTCCGCCATCGAACAGCAGGCCATCGACAACTACCGCTCCACCGTGCTCACCGCCCTTGCGGAAACCGAAAACGCGCTCATCGCCTGCCGCCGCTCCGCCGAACGCCTCGCCACGCTGGAAAAAGCCACCCGCCTCGCCCGCGAATCCGACGCACTCGCCCGCCAGCGCTACGAGGCAGGCGAAATCGATTTCCTCGAAGTGCTCGACTCACAGCGCACGCTCCTCAGCCTTGAGGACAGCCTGCTGGGCACCCGCACCGACCGCACCACCGCCTACATCCGCCTCTATCAGGCGCTCGGCGGCGGCTGGTCATCATCATCCTGAATCATGTCGAAAAACCAAGCCAGCCAAGACCTCGCCGCCATCGTCCTGACCGGCAAATCCCGGCCCGTCCGCAAATGGCTGCTCATCGCCGCGGCACTCGCCCTGCTCGGCGGCGGCGCGTGGTTCTATCTAACAACCCGGAAACAGGAAAACGGAAAACCCGAATACATCACCGCAACCGCGAAAACCGGCCGCATCTCGCTCATCGTCACCGCCGCCGGAAACCTCGCGCCCACCAACCAGGTCATCATCGGATCCGAACTCTCCGGCACCATCGATGAAGTGTATGTCGATACCAACGACCTGGTCAAAAAAGACCAGCCGCTCGCCAAGCTCGACACCACCAAGCTCGACCAACAGACGGAGCGCGGCCGCGCCGCGCTGCTCGTCGCCAAGGCAAGGGTGCACCTCGCACAAGCCACGCTGGAGGAGGCCAAAGCCGCGCTCGCCCGCCAGCAGGAACTCCACAAACTGAGCGACGGCCGCACGCCCTCGCGCGCCACCATGGAGACCTCGCGCGCCACGGTCGCGCGGGCCGAAGCCGAACTCGAAAGCGCGCACGCATCCGTCGCCGGTGCCGAAGCCGAAGTGCGCGCCTTCGAGCGCGATCTGCAATTGGCCGTCATCCGCTCGCCGGTGGACGGCGTCGTGCTCGCCCGCTCGGTGGAGGTCGGGCAAACCGTCGCCGCCTCCTTCACCGCTCCCACGCTTTTCACCATCGCCGAGGATCTCGGGAAAATGGAATTGCTGGTTTCCGTTTCGGAGGCCGACATCGGCCGCGTCGAATCCGGCCAGACCGCCACCTTCAGCGTCGATGCATGGCCCACCCGCAACTACACGGCAACCGTCAAGAAAGTGGCCTTCGGTTCCAACAACAACCAGACCGCCGGCAGCGGCTCTAACAACAATGCCGCGGCCTCCACCGGTGTCGTCACCTACAGCGCCGAACTCGAAGTGGCCAACGACGACCTCTCGCTGCGACCCGGCATGACCGCCACCGTCGATATCGCCATCGTGGACAAGCGCGACATCCTCGTCGTGCCCAACTCCGCCCTGCGCTTCGATCCCGTCGCCGCCGCCGGGATCGGCAGGCCGGATGACTCGAAACGCACGCTCGTCCAGAGCCTCTCACCCGGCGGCGGCCGCCGCTGGCGCGGC
>JALOUA010000387.1 GCA_025457625.1 Akkermansiaceae bacterium | reverse complement strand
AGCGGTGGGTGGTCGTTTGCGAGGCGTTGCCGCGGCATTCCAAGCCGCCCACGGTTTCCACGATCGTATTGCCGTCGGCATTGTTCGCGCGGGTGAGGGAGTTGTTGATGTCGGTCACGCCGAGGTCGATCGAGGCTTCGGCACCGATGTTGGAGCGGTTGGCGAGCGAGGCCACGGTGGGCAGTGTGCCGGTGTTCGCGCGCTGGCCCCACATCATGCGCTTGAGTTCGTCACTGAGCATCATCCACCAGTCACTGGGTTTGCCTTCGTTGGTCACGAAGCGTCCCCATTCCGTGTAGGGCGGCGGCGGGTCGTCGGTCATCGGCATGATCGCGGTGCCCTCGTCGTATTCATCGAACATGCCGATGAAGAGGCGGTCGGCACCCGCGTTGATCCATGTCCGGCCTTTGTCCCAATAGAACTGGCCGCCATTGCGGTCGGTGTATTGGGTCGGCGGGTTGGCGGGCTGTTTCTTGAGATGCGCCCAAGAGAAACCGGGCCAGA
This sequence comes from Akkermansiaceae bacterium, assembly GCA_025457625.1. Lineage (GTDB taxonomy): Bacteria > Verrucomicrobiota > Verrucomicrobiia > Verrucomicrobiales > Akkermansiaceae > Luteolibacter. The sequence continues at coordinate 2,100 of JALOUA010000387.1, read as the reverse complement.
TGTGCGGGTAGTAGTCTTGTCCGCGGTTGTTGAAAAACGACACCTCGGAGGTGCTGGTGCTCTGCCAGACGAGGACACCGTCGTATTTCGCAATATGGGTCTGCCAAGCGGCGCTGAGCGTGCTCCAGACATTGGGAATGCCGCCGATCACGTGGCAGCCCTGGGCTTGGAACCAATCCACCACGGCATCCGCGGTGGCCGGGGTGAAATTCCGGTCCGGCACCGGCAGCCCCCAAATGAAGACGACCGGCTTGCCGCCCTGGCGGACGTAGCGGGGGTCGTTGAGGATGTCGAACTGGCTGGTCAGCCACAACCAGTCGGCCTGGAGCAGGCCGAGGACCGCGCTGTCCGACTTGCCGGACACATCGTATTCGACGCCCCAGACGCGCCCCTCTTCGGCGGCGGCCTGCGAGACATTGCGCAGGACGAAATCGGCTTCCGATCCGGCATGCATGCGGAAGCGCTGGAGCCAGGCACCATCGATGTTGTGTTTCCGCATCCAGCGGAAGTGCTTCAACACCGCGGGGTAGGAGGCGGAGGAGAAGATGTGCGCGGGCGCGCCGCCGGCGGTCATGATGTCCGCGGCCCGGAACAAGCTGGCGGGATCGTATTCCGTGAGGTCCGGCCACATGTCGATGGTGAAGTTTTCCGGAGCCATCGTCTGGCCCGAGATCCAATGCCGCCAGCCGCCGTCCTCGATGTCGTTGGGCGCGCGGAACCAGCCCTGATAGCCGGCCATCACCTTGCCCTTGAGCGTGCTGGGATCGACGTAATCCTTGGCCGGGCCGGTGTAACGCGATTGCCAGGGCCGGGTGATGGCAAGCTGGAAATCCGGATTGGTGAACGGCACGTCGGAGAGCGTGACGCGACGGATCGAAAATGGCACCCCGCCCGGTGCCCCGGCGATGAGGCGGAGGTCCGAACCGTTCACGCGTCCGGTGAAACGCACGTCGGTCATCTCGAAGTAGCCATCGACAAACTCGTTGGAAGCGACCCGGGAGGTGCGGGTGTGGACCACCGGATCGGTGAAAGCGTTCGTCTGGCTGTCGTAGCGCATGCCGAGTCTGCCGCCGCCCGAGTCGTCGTAATAAGTGACCCGCAGGTAGAGCGTCTGCCCCGCGGTGAAGGCGAAGGAAGTGGGCCGCTTGAAATAGATTAAGGAGTCACCGCCCGTATTCTGCCACACCGGCTCGCCGGCCACGGTGGTCTGGGTGAATTCGCCATCCCCCGGCGGCGGCGTGGTGGGGACGAGGTCCACCTCCGCACAAACGGCACGTCCGGCTGCCACGGTCAGACAGAGAAGTGGCAGGAGCTTGCGCCGCAGCCGCGACCATGCGCCGACGGAAGAGTTGGGCCGATGTCCGGGAAAAGTTGGCGCGACGGCAGCGCGGTGGTGTCGGGATGGCATCATGATCAATGGGTTGAATGTTTCATTAAAAAACCTATCCCTGCAAATGCAATGCACAATCCTGAAATCCGATCGATCCGCGATGGCAGCGCATTGTGAAGACAAAAGCGCCCGACCGCCGAAGCGGAGGGGCGCTGCTGGGAGGTGGTTTGCCGCGAGGTGCGGATGCTTACTTGGTGCCGTAAACCTCGGGCGCGGGCGCGCTCTCGATTTCCTGGAACTGGGGCAGCGGGCGCAGGCCGGGAGGTCTGGTGTCACTGGTGCAGCAGCAAGAGGCGGCAAGCAGCGCGCTGGCGGATACGACGAATAAGGCAAGGATGCGGATCATGGAGTTTGTCGGATGTTTTTGGAAAATGAATAACCTGCCGATGGGATCACTTGGAAGGTGCCACATACGTCGGGGCGGAAGGCGCGGGTGTGGATGGGCAGCAGGAGGCGGCGAGAAACACGGCGGCAGCGGCAATGAGGGCGATTTTCATCTGGTGAATCAGGTTAGGGGTGTGTGATGCGGCCCGGCAGACAGGTCCGTTTCGTGGTTGAGACTAATGGCCGCCCCCGCGCCTGCAAGGCAAAAGACAGGCAAAACCACGCACTGGGCGCAGGACAGATTTTTTCGAGAAGCCGTAAATTCCGCCTGTCGGGGTATTTTTTTGTTGCAATCTATATGTGTAAGCATATACTTACCCCATGAA
>JALOUA010000130.1 GCA_025457625.1 Akkermansiaceae bacterium | reverse complement strand
CGACGCTGTTCGATCTCGCGCTGCCGGGCACCAACCTGCATCCGATCTTCCTCTATCACAATCTGCCCGACCAGATCACCCTGGCCAATAACGGCGGCACCGTGCCGCTCGGCGGCGATGTGCAGCTTTATGCGCTGCAGTTCGAAATCGCGCTCAACGAGCGGCTTTCGATCGTCGCCACCAAGGACGGCTACGTGGACATGAATTACGACAACACCTTCCAGGACCAGAGCGGCTTCGCCAACCTCGGCGGCGGTCTCAAGTATGCCTTCATTCTCGATCCCGTCTCGCGCACCGCGCTGAGCGGCACGCTGACCGTGGAGTTTCCCACCGGCAACAGCGACGTCCTGCAGGGCGAGGGCGACGGCGTGGTCAACCTGATCCTCAACGGCCTGAAACTCGTCGATGACTGGCAGTTCGCCGGTTCCGCCGGATTCATGATTCCGATCTCCGACGAACAATCGACCAATGGTTTCCTGAGCGCGCACGCCAGTTACGAGGTCTGCTCGTGGTTCATCCCGCTGGTGGAACTCAACTGGTTCCACGTGCTGGATGCGGGTGACGGCACCGGCAACTTCCCGGCCTATCTGGGCGGCGCGCTGCCCGCGGCCATCAACTTCGAAGGCGGCGACCTGTTCAACCTCGGTGTCAGGAACGCCGGCGAGGAACGCGACATGGTCACCGCGGCGATCGGTTTCCGCTCGCGCATCACCGACAGCGTCAACGTCGGCTTCGCTTACGAACTTCCGCTCACCGATGAGGAAAGCAGCCTGATGGAAGACCGCTTCACGCTCGATCTGATTTGGAATTTCTAAGCCTTTTTGCCTGGTAATCGGGTTGTTTCGAAGCCCGGTGCGGTTCGCCGTGCCGGGCTTTTTTCATTCGGGAAGACCGGCGGCGATGGTTTCCCAGCGCTTGCTGAATTCCGGGCTGCTTTGCGCGAGATTCGAGGCGGCGGCGAGCGCGCGCTGGCGGTCCCCGGCCAGCCAGTCGAAGGCAATCGCGCACTCGTGACGGCGCAGGCGCTCGGTCTCGCTTTCCGGTCTCTTCACCAGCACGCGGTGCAGGGCGATGAGCGCGTCGGCGGTGAAATCACTCCACTCGCAGGCGATGGTTTCCCCGCCGTTGAGATAAGCGCGCAAGGAACCGTCGGCCGCCGCTGCCAGACCCTTCACCGCGCGGCCGTCCTTCAACGGCAACTCCCCGACATACGGTTCTTGGGCGAGATCGTCGCCGATGTCTGTCAGGAAAACCCCCGCGGCTTCGGCCACCGCCGCCAGCGAGTCGCGCGTGGCACCCGGCGGATCGCCCGGAAGGCCTTTGAGGTATGCGGCGGCTTCGGCGAAGCGCCAGTTGCGCGCAAATCCGGCCAGATTCACCAGCACTTCATCGAGGGGCGGCGCCGGCTGCGGCGGAAGATCCGCCAGGGTGTCCGCGGAGCGCGCCTGCTCCCGCGCCGCCCACAGGTTCGAGCGGCGTTTCAGATCGAGCTGCCAGGCGCGCAGATTGAAGCGGGCGCGGCCGCGTGTCTTGAGCAGGGCCAGCGCCTCGTCGAGTTGCGATATCGTCGTCTCGCATGCCGCCGCGTCCGCCGGTTCGCCGGTGAACAACGCGCTTTTGAGGATCTCATGGTCGGCGAGGTAGTTGGCCGCGATTTGCTGATAGAAAACGGCCCATTTCTCCTCCTCCGGGAGTTTGGCGTCCACGACCTTGCGGAAACATGGCACTGCGGCATCGGGCAGTCCCTGTTCCCAATTCTTGAGGCCCGCGAGCATGGCGGCCACCATCGCGGATGCGGATTCGTCCGTGCCGGATGACGTCAGCGGCTTGAGTTTCCCGACTCCGTCGAGCAGCTCGATCCATTCCGCGCCGGCGAGCGGATGATCCGGCGGCAGCGTGCGGACATGCTCCCGCGCGATGGCGGCGGCCTTGCGTGCCTCGCCGGAACGGCCGTCGAGAAACGCGGCCAACACCGCCTCCACCACCGCCCAGGTGCGCGTCGGCTCATGCACGCGGGGGTTCTGATACAGCGCCATGAATTCACGCCCGGCCTTTTGGTAATCGCCGGACTCCAGGGCCGCATGGGCCTCGCGGAAACCGCGCGCGATCTCCGCGGACTGATCGACTTCCTCCGGCGGCGCGGGCGGCGGCGCGATCACCGGCGGGTTCACGACCTCGGTCACTTGCGGGGCGCTTTGTGAAAGATGCCACGAAAACCAGCCTACGGCGGCGAAGGCGGCGATGACCGCCGCCACCGCAGGCAGCATCATGCGCGCACGGCGCGCGCGCAAACGACCGGAGGCGGTGTCCACACCGCCGTTGTTGAGGCGGGCCAGCGCGTTGCCGAGATCGGCGATCAACTCGTCGTAGGAACCATGACGGTCCGCGGCATGGTAGGCCATCGCCTTGTTGACGAGCCGGCAGGTGTCGGCCGAGATCGACGGATCGGTTTTTTCCAGCGGCGGCACGTGTTTTTTCGCCTCGCGCAAGGCGTCCGTGGACATGGAATCCTGGCCACACGGCGGTTTGCCGCTGAGCGTGTGATAGAGCGTGGCGCCAAAGGCATAGATGTCCGAGCGGAAATCCTCCTCGCCGCCATCCACGGTTTCCGGGGGGACATAGTAGGGCGTGGCCCACAACTCGGCGGCGCGCGCCTTGCCACCCTGTGTGACGAGCGCAAGGCCGAAATCCACCAGCTTGGCGTGGCCCTCCGCGTCCAGCAGGATGTTGCCGGGTTTCACGTCGCGATGGATCAGCCCGGCAGCCATGGCGGCCTTGAGCCCCCGCGCCACTTCGATGGCCAGCGGGAGCATCTCGGCTTCGGGGATTTTTCCAAGGTCATGGATGCGTTGTTCCAGATGGCCGCCGGGCACCATTTCCATGGCGATGTAAAAACGCCCGAAGGCACGGCCGGTGGTGAACACGCGCACCACGTGCGGATGGCTGAACGAGGCGGTGAGCCTGGCCTCCTGCTCGAAGGCCGCGATGCGCCGCTCGTCCGCGGAAAAATCCTCGTTGAGAATCTTCAGCGCCACCTCGCGGCCGAGCGTCTCGTCTTGCGCCGCAAACACCATGCTCATGCCGCCCAGCGCGTGCCTGCGCAACAGCCTGAACGGGCCGAAACGGCTCTTCACCCGCAGCTGCGCGCCGCATTGCGGGCACTCGACCATGGTGAAGGGGGACAGCGCCGAAACATCCATCCTCGCCCCGCAGGCGTGGCAGGATTCGCGGTTTTCCGGCGACAGTTCCATCGGCGTAGGCTTACTCAATGATCGCCCGGGATACAAGGCCCGCCGTCCGGATCTTGCATCGGGCGGCCGATCATTCGGGATTCCCTCGCGCCGCAGGCTGCGCCATCCTCGGCGGCGTGAGAGGAAATCCAGACAACCCGGAATTTCTAACAGACCCGCCGCCGCTGAAGCCGCCGCGTTTCTGGGAGACGGGCGAAGGGCGGCGCGTGGCATGGGATGAATACGGGGATCCGGCCGGCCGGCCGTTGATCTACGCACACGGCTGGCCGAGCAGCCGTCTGCAGGCGAGGTTGCTGCACCACCTCGCCCGCGAGCGCGGCATGCGCGTGCTGGCGCTCGACCGCCCGGGCATCGGGCAATCGACGTATCAAGCGGGCCGGACGCTCAAGTCATGGCCGGCGCTGGTGGCGGCGTTTGCCGATGCGCAGGGGATCGGCAGTTTCGCGCAACTTGGCGTTTCCGGCGGCGGTCCGTATGTGCTTGCCTGTGCGGCGCTGCTCCCCAAGCGCGTGACGGGCTCCGCCGTGCTCTGTGGCGCCGTACCGGTGACGGGGCGGAACCGCCGCGGCCTGCATGCCGGCTACCGCATGCTCATCCCGCTGCGCAAGCTGCCGCAGTGTCTGATTTCACCACCTCTGCATGTCGCCGCACGCCTCGCGACAAGCGATCCGGAAAAACCGCCCCTGTCATGGGTCCTGCGCAGCCTGCCGGAAACCGACCGCGTGCTGCTGTTGGATAACCCCGGAGTCCGGCGCGTGTTGGCCGAGAGTTTCCGCGAAGGCGTGAGACAAGGCGGCAGGGGCGTGATGGATGATGCGGAAATCTATCTTCAGCCGTGGGAAATCCCGTTGGAAAACGTCAAAGGCCCCATCCGCTACTGGCACGGTGGCCGCGATGGCAACATCTCGGCGGACATGGTGCGGGATTTTGTCGCCAGGATCCCCGGCGCAAGGCTGGACGTGGACGCCGGCGAAGGTCACTTTTCCCTCGCCATCCACCGCGCCCGCGATGCCATGGACCACCTCGCCGCCGCCTGAGCCGCATGCATCATCCCATCATGGACCAACCGCACCAATCAACCGCACCGGAATGGGTGCCCGAGGGCATGGAGGACGACCCTCACTTCGCCTGCCGCCTGATGCCGGGCGTCGTCACCCCCCCGCCGGATGCGGTGCTGCGGAAACCCGTCAAGCGTCGCAAGCTCACGCTCGACGATTACGAGCGCGGCGTGCTCGACGGCGATCCCGGCATCCTCGCGCGCGCCATCACGCTGGTGGAGAGCAACCACCCCGCGCATGAGGCGATGGCCCAGGAGCTCCTCACCCGGCTGCTGCCCGCAACCGGCCGCTCGATCCGCGTCGGCATCACCGGCGTGCCCGGTGCCGGAAAAAGCACGCTCATCGAATCGCTCGGCTGCCAACTCTGCGAGCAAGGCCACCGCGTCGCCGTACTCGCCGTGGACCCCAGCAGCAGCATCACCGGCGGCAGCATTCTGGGCGACAAAACCCGCATGCGAAACCTCGCCAGCCGGCCCGACGCCTTCATCCGCCCGTCCCCCTCCGGCGGTTCACTCGGCGGCGTCGGCCGCAAAAGCCGCGAGACCCTGCTGCTCTGCGAGGCCGCCGGTCATGACGTCATCCTGGTGGAAACCGTCGGCGTCGGCCAAAACGAGATCACCGTGCGCTCGATGGTCGATTTTTTCCTGCTCATCATGCTCGCCGGCGCCGGTGACGAACTGCAGGGCATGAAGAAGGGCGTCATTGAAATCGCCGATCTGTTAGCCGTCAACAAGGCCGACGGTGACAACCAGCAAAGCGCCAGGCGGGCTTGCGCCGAATACAACCGCGTCCTCAACTTCCTGCATCCCGCCACCCCCGGTTGGAAAACCCGCTGCACCACCTGCTCCGCACTGGTTCCCGAAACACTCGCCGCGCTGTGGGAGACCATCGGCGAATTCGCCACCGCCACCCGCAAGTCCGGCGCGCTGGAGAACCGCCGCAGGCATCAGTCGATCGAATGGATGCACGCCATGATCTCGGAGGAACTGCGCAACCGCTTCCACCGCCACGATCGCGTGCGCGCGCTACTGCCCGGAATCGAAAAACAAGTCGCCGGCCAAACCCTGCCCGCCGCCACCGCAGTGAAACGCATCATGAAGGAGTTCCAACCGGAGAACTGATGCGGGGGTGCGGGTTTTGAACATTCCGGACCGGGGTGAGCCGCGGGCCATCTCACCGCCGCGCATAGCGGAAACCCGGAAGCGCACGGACCAGGCGGCGCATCTCCAGTTTCATCAACGTGGCCGAGACCACGTGGGCGGGCAGGCCGCTGCGCTCGATGATGCGGTCCACCGGCGATTCATCGGCACTCACGGCGGCGAAGACCGCTGCTTCCTCATCCGGCAGTTCCGGGATTTCCGCGGCAGGTTCGGCGGCGGAGGCTTTGCGGGCGAAGGGCAGTTCGCCGAGGTCGTCCAGAATGTGGCTGGCATCCGCGACCAGCGTGGCGCCGTCACGGATGAGCTGGTTGCAGCCGGCGGAGGTCGGCTTGTCGATCGGCCCGGGCACGGCAAACACCGGCTTGCCATACTCCGAGGCGAGGTTGGCGGTGATCAGCGAGCCGGACCAGGCCGGGCACTCGACGACCAGCAACGCGCGCGACCAGGCGGCGACAATGCGGTTGCGCATCGGAAACGTCTGCTTGTCGGGCGCGGTGTGCAGCGGGAACTCGGAAACCACCGCACCGTTGCCGGCGGCGATCTTCTCGGCGAGCACGAGGTTTTCCGGTGGATAGAGCTTGGCCAATCCCGAGCCGATCACCGCAATGGTGCGGCCGTTGGCGGCGACGGCGGCCTCGTGCGCCGCAGTGTCGATGCCGCGCGCGAGACCCGAGATGAGGGTGAAACCCGCCTGCGCGAGTTGATAGGAGAGTTTCTTCGCCGCCTGCGTGCCGTAATGCGTGGCGCGCCGCGAGCCGACCACGCCGATCGCATGGCGGTCGCGCGGTTCGATTTTTCCCCACACGTAGAGCAGCAGCGGCGGATCATAGGCATCGCGCAAAGGCGCGGGATAGCCCTCGTCGTCCTGTGTGACGATGGTGATGCCGCGTTCCGCCGCCTCGCGAATCTCGGCGGCGGGATCGGCATGATCCTGCCAACCCTGGATGATCCTGGCGGTTTCCTCACCCACCCCATCGACGCGCATCAGGCGGTCCTTCGCCGCCCCGAGGATGGCCGCCGGATCGTGGAAGGCTTCCAACAGGCGCCGCACCCGCACGGGGCCGATTTTCGGCAGCATGTTGAGCGCGACGAGGGCTTCCTGCGGGGTCATGGCCGCGGAGATTGGGGTTTCCGCGGCACAAGGTCAAAGGCGGATGCGCGGGAAACCTCAGCGGTGGGGAATTCGGGACCGGGTGCCATTGCGCTTGCCCCGGCCGATGGCCTTGTTTACGGCGTCCCCGCCGGGCGGCAGCCACTGTTCCGGCCAGCCACCCGCGCCAACCACCGTCATGCCCATCACTCGCGCCCTGCTTTCCGTCTCGGATAAAACCGGCCTCGCCGCCTTTGCCAAGGACCTGCACGACCTCGGCGTCGAGCTGCTGTCCACCGGCGGCACCGCCAACGCCCTCCGCGATGCCGGCCTGCCGGTCATCGACGTCTCCGAATTCACCGGTGCGCCGGAACTTTTCGACGGCCGCGTCAAAACCCTCCACCCCAAGGTCCACGGCGGGCTGTTGCACCGCCGCGATGACAAGGAACACCTCGCCCAGGCGAAAAAACACGGCATCCCGCCCATCGATCTGGTCGTGGTGAACCTCTACCCGTTCGAGGAAACCGTCGCCAAACCCGATGTCACGCTCGAGGAAGCCATCGAGAACATCGACATCGGCGGACCTTCGATGCTGCGCAGCGCGGCGAAAAACCACTCGCACGTCACGGTGGTGGCGGACCCGGCGGACTACCCGCGGGTGATCCACGAAATGAAGGAAAACCATGGCGAGACCACCAAGGGCTTCCGTGAGCAGCTTGCGGTGAAGGTTTTCCTGCGCACCTCGCAATACGACGCCGCCATCACCAACTACCTCGGCCAGTGCCGCAGCGGCACCTGCGCCAGCTTCACGCTCAGCCTGCCGCTCGAACAGGAACTCCGCTACGGCGACAACCCACACCAGAAGTGCGCGCTGTATGGAAAATTCCGCGAATACTTCACCCAGCTGCAGGGCAAGGAGTTGAGTTATACCAACATCCTCGACATCGAGGCCGCCGCCGACATCATCCTCGACTTCGTCCGTCCCACCGTCGCCATCCTCAAGCACACCAACCCCTGCGGCGTGGGTCAGGACGACCACGACCTGCGCGTGGCCTGGCAGAAGGCGTTTGAAACCGACCGCCAGGCACCCTTCGGCGGCGTGATCGTCTGCAACCGCCCGCTCACGCTGGAACTCGCCCGCGTGATCTCGGAAATCTTCACCGACGTGATCATCGCGCCGGATTTCGAATCCGACGCCCGCGCGCTGCTCCAGAAGAAGAAAAACCTGCGCCTGATGAAAATGAACGACGGCTATCTGGTGGAGAAGAAATCCGCAGTCATCCGCTCATGTCCCGGCGGCATCATGGTCATGGACCGCGACCACACCGCACTCGGGCTGGACAATCTCGAATCGAAAGTGGTCACCAAGCGCCCGCCCACCGGCGAGGAACTGCGCGCCATGCGCTTCGGCTGGCGCATCGTCAAACACGTCAAGTCCAACGCCATCGTTTACGCCACCACCGACCGCACGCTCGGCATCGGCGCCGGGCAGATGAGCCGCGTGGATTCCTCGCGCATCGCCGTATGGAAGGCCAGGGAGGCGGGGCTCGATCTCAAAGGCAGCATCGTGGCCTCGGATGCGATGTTCCCGTTTGCCGACGGCCTGCAATCCGCCATCGACGCCGGAGCCACCGCCTGCATCCAACCCGGCGGCTCGATGCGCGACGAGGAAGTCATCGCCGCCGCGGATGCCGCCGGCATGGCCATGGTCTTCACCGGCCACCGGCATTTCCGGCATTGATTCCGCTCAAGAACCCACCGCCAGCCGCCCGGGCGTGAACCTCGCGCAGGGCCACGTTGCGCAGGGGGATACGAAGCTGAAACCGCTGGCAATTAGGCAAAACGGCAGGCATCAAGTGGGTTTCTGATCATTTCTGTCTCTCAAAATTTTTACTCCAAAGACAATCTAACAATATTGGGCGCTTAAATCCAAGGAATGATCCCGGTCATGACGAGAAGAAGATTCTGGTTTTGCATGGAAATGGGAGGTCGGTTTGACCCAGGAAGATTAGCCTGCCCCGACCGGAAGAGCGAGAGCCTCCAAACTAATCCAAGTACGTTGATGAAAATCGACGCATCACTCTGTCAAAGTCTTCTGCCTTGACGTCACTAAGTGATTTTGAGTCGATTGCCCGAATGATTTCTTTAGCATTCGCTGTTTCCCAATCCCAAGGGGCCCATCTACCCGTACACCCTCAACGAGATCCTCACCGATCGCAAGGTCGACAAGACGTACCGCGCGGTCATCCTGGAAAACGATTACATTCGGGTGATGGTGCTGCCGGAGATAGGCGGCCGCATCCATGGCGCCGAAGACAAATCCAATGGCTATGTCTGGCTGTACTGGCAGCGCACCATCAAGCCGGGATTGATCAGCATGACCGGAGC
>JALOUA010000129.1 GCA_025457625.1 Akkermansiaceae bacterium | reverse complement strand
GCGGCGAAAAATTTCTGATAGACCGCATCGATCGACTCCAGCCCGTTGACGCGGCGGATGAACTCCAGGTTGCTCGGGCACCACGGCGCGTCCGGGCGCACGCCCTGCATGTAGCGGCGGATCGCCTCGCGCGTGCTGGGATCATCCCAGCTCAGCGGCAGGTGGACGACACGCGCCGGCACCTCGATCTGCTCGAGCGGCGGCAGCGCGAGGATTCCCGCGCGGATCGTCTCCCAGAGATCACAGCGCCCGGTCACGGCGGGATCGAAATGCACCTGCAGCGAGCGGATGCCGGGCGTGAGATCGATGATACCGGGGATGCCCTGCTCCTTGAGCCATTCGTGAACGACATGGACCTTGAAGCGGAGTTTCAAATCGAGATGGTGCGGGCCGAACTCGATGAGGAAATAGCGGTCGCCCGCGCGGCGCACGACCACCGCGTCATCACCCGCGCCGAAGGAATCGAGGATGGCCGATTGGAGATCGAGGATGGCCGGTTGCGGAGCGGGCAGTTCGTTGATCCTGCCGTGGATGAAATTTGTCAGGGCGACGGCCTGGTCGCGCGCCCATGCCTCATCCACCGGGATGAAAGTGATGGTGTCGCCGGGGCGGAGCTGTCCGAGTTTCCATAACTCCGCATCGACCACCACACAGGGGCAGACGAAGCCGCCGAGGCTGGGGCCGTCCGGGCCGAGGATGACGGGCATGTCACCGGTGAAATCCACCGCACCGATGGCGTAGGCGTTGTCGTGGAGGTTGGACGGGTGCAGGCCGGCCTCGCCGCCGTCCGCACGCGCCCACTTCGGCTTCGGCCCGATCAGGCGGACGCCGGTTCTGGCGGAATTGTAATGGACCTCCCAACGGGTGGCGAAGAAGGTTTTGATATCCTCATCGAGAAAGAAATCCGGCGCGCCATGCGGACCGTAAAGCACGCCGATTTGCCAATCGTGTGCGATGGGAATTCGGGATTTGAAATCCGAGGTTTGAAACGCATCCGCACGGCGGATGCCAAGCACATCTCCCGGCAGGAGCGCCCTGCCGAACGGCCCGCCGAATTTCCCCAGCGTGAAGGTCGAGGCGCTGCCGAGATATGGCGGGGATTCGATGCCGCCCGCCACGGCGAGATAGGCACGCGCGCCGGCTGCCTCAAAACGACCGATCCTGAGCACATCGCCCGCCTTGATTTCGATGGCGCGGTTCATGGCAACGGCTTCGCCGTTCTTCATGACCAGCGCGCCCGCGCCGACGATGGCGATGGCCGCCGGCGCGTTGAAACGCAGCGTCGGCCCGGTCATGGTGATTTCCAACGCGGGTGCGCCCTCGGGATTTCCCACCAGCGTGTTGGCCAGGCGCAGTGACAAGTTATCAAACGGTCCCGACGGCGGCACGCCCACTTCCCAATATCCCACGCGTCCCGGCCAGTCCTGCACCGTGGTCATGGTGCCGGAGGCGATGACATCGATGGTTTGCGGCTGATAGATGAACTCCGCCATGTCGCGCATGGCGACGCCGCCCGCGAGATAGGGCGGCCAGCCCGCGATGCCGCGCAGGTAGCGGAGATTGGTTTCGATGCCGGAGATTTTCGTTTCAACGAGGGCCGCCGCGAGCCTGGTCACGGCCGCCGCACGGTCCTCCGCGTGGACCATGACCTTGGCCAGCAACGGATCATAGAACGGACTGACTTCGGTGCCAGCCGCCACCCAGCCGTCGCAGCGCGTCCACGCGGGAAACGAGGCCTCGGTGAGCAAGCCGCAACTCGGGCGGAAGTTGTGGTTCGGATCCTCGGCATAAACGCGGGCCTGGATCGCGCAGCCATGCGGTGTCGGCGCGGCGGCCGGCATGTTCCAGTGCGGATCAAGCGCCAGCCGGGCCATCCACTCGACGAGGTCGGTGCCGGTGACCAGTTCGGTGACGCCGTGCTCGACTTGCAGGCGCGTGTTCACTTCGAGGAAGAAGAAGTCGCCACGATCCGCGTCATAGATGAATTCCACGGTTCCGGCGGAGCGGTAGTTCACGCTTTCACCTAACTTGACGGCGGCGGCATGGAGCGCGGCGCGGGTATCATCGCCCAGCCCCGGCGCGGGGGTTTCCTCGAAGACCTTCTGGTTGCGGCGCTGCACCGAGCAATCGCGCTCGCCAAGCGCGAGCACGCGGCCTTTGCCATCGCCGAAAATCTGCACTTCCACATGGCGGCCGCGTTCGATGAAGCGTTCGAGAAACACGCTGCCGGAGCCGAAGCTGCGCTCGCTGAGGCGCACCACGGTCTCGAACTCGCGGCGCAACTCCGCCTCGTCGCCGCAGACTTTCATGCCGATCCCGCCGCCGCCCGCCGTGCTCTTGAGCATGACGGGATAGCCGATGCCAAGCGCTGCGGCGACCGCGGCGTCCGCATCGTCCAACAAGCCGGTGCCGGGGACCAGCGGAACCCCCGCCTCTCCCGCGAGGCGGCGGGCCTCGTGCTTGAGACCGAAGGCGATGATCTGCTCCGGCGTGGGACCCAGCCATTTCACACCGGCGTCCTCGCACATCCGCGCGAAGTCCGTGTTTTCACTCAACAGGCCGTAGCCGGGAAATACGGCGGACGCTCCGGAGGCGATGGCGATTTCCAACAACCTGTCCTTGAGCAGATAACTCTCCGAAACCGGCCCTGGACCGAGGCGGTGGGATTCATCCGCCAGATCCACATGGGGCGATGCGTAGTCCGGATCCGAATACACGGCGACGCTGCGGTAGCCGAGACGCTGGAACGTGCGGATGGCGCGCGCGGCGATTTCTCCTCTGTTAGCGATGAGGATTTTCATTTAACTTGGCGAATGAAACGATTGTGGCGGCGCTCTGTGAGCGTCGGAGTCAGCGAGATGAGGAGAATCTTTATCATGGACTGATTTCTTGGCACTTCCGCCGCGGGGCAAGCAGCGACGGTCACAGACCGCCGCTACAGGTTCAGTTGAAAATCAAGACTTCAACCGGTGTCGGATTCCAGCCGTTGCACGGATTGTTGAGTTGCGGGCAGTTGGAGATGAGGCAGACGACGTCCATCTCCGCCTTCATTTCGACATATCTGCCGGGAGCCGAGATGCCGTCGGCGAAGCTGAGTTGGCCGTCCGGGGTGACCGGCACGTTCATGAAGAAGTTGATGTTGCAGGTGATGTCGCGCTTGGTGAGTTCGATGTTCCACTCCTGGGCTCCGCGGATGAAGGAATCGCGGCAGGCGTGCATGCATTCCTTGTCGTGGGCGTAGCGCATGGTGTTGGATTCGCGGGAACAGGCGCCGCCGAGCGTGTCGTGCCGGCCGCAGGTGTCGGCGGTGATGGCGAGCATCACGTTGCCTTCGGTGCTCATGAGCCGGCTGCCGGTGGTCAGATAGAGGGCGGCCTGCGCCTGGATCGTGCGGTCCGCGCTGTAGCGCTCGGTGGGGTCGGCGGCGCTGAAAAACAGCGTGTCGGCCGCCTGGTTGCCCTCCAGATCGAGAATGCGCAGGCTCTGGCCCTTGCGGATCTCATGGACCCACCAGTCGCCTGCGGGAATGATCCCGCGGAACACGGCGGCTTCGGGCGGCAAGGTGCTTTCTTTCATGTTAGAAACGCAGGGCGTGGTAGCATTGGTTGTTTTCCCAGGCGCGGAGGTTTTCCGGACGGATGGCAAAACACGGATCGTCCGGCGTGGCGGGATCGCCGGCGAGGACTTCGAGTTTCACGTGGCGGTGTTGATAGACCGGATCCGGATCGAGCGGGTGCTGGCAGGTGTTGAGCACGACGAGCGTGTCCATCTCGAAGCGGAGTTCGATGATGTCTCCGGGTTTCGAGTTTCCGGGAATGAAGGAGAGTTTCCCATCATCATCGGAGACGACCTTGCTGAAGAAGTTGAGGTTTGGAACGAGGTCTTTTTTGCCGAGTCCCCACTTGGCGAGTTCGATGAGGAAGCAGTCGCGGCCGTTGCGGTGCCAGTCGTTGCGCGATTGCTGGTAGCTGTCGGGGCCGTATTTCGTCCGCACCAGGGCGGCGTCGGAATGGCCGCAGACGGTGTCGTGCCAACCGGTGCTGTCCGCGGTGATGGAGGCGAGCAGGCGGCCCATGTCGGAGTGCAGGCAATAAGGCGCGCGGAGATAAAAGATGTGCTGCCCCTTGAGGGTGTCCGGCATGTTGTAGCGCTCGGTGCGTTCCAGCGCGTTGTAGAGCAGCATGCCGACGTTCGCCCCGCCATCGGGATCGGTCAGGCGGAGGCGCTTGTGGCGGGAAACGACGGCCGACCACATGCCGGCGCCGTGGAGGGTTTTTTCGAAGATGGGAGTCATGCGGAGCGGCCGTTGGTTTTGGCGTGAAGGGGCGGCATGAGATGCGGGGTGAGCGTGAGGTGGGCGGTTTTGACGCCCTTGCAGGTGATGAGTTTGTTGGCGATGCCGCGCAGCGTGTGGGCGGGCCCCTGCATGAGGACGACTTCCAGCACGTGATCGTCCTCCAGCAGGATGTGTTGCGAGGAAATCACCTCGGCGATGTGCTCGCGGAAGATCCGCGAGAGGTCGCGCAGCAGCGCGCTTTTGGATTCGTCATAAACCACGCTCAGGGTGCCGGCCATGACCTGGGTGCCGAGTTGCCCGAGTTGCTGGGCGCTGTGCAGGTGGATCATCTCGCACACGGCGCGCGAACGGTTGTCGAAGCCGCGTTCCTGGACCAGGCGGTCGAGCGCCTGATAGGCATCGTCGGGCATCGAGACGGTGATCCGCCGGAGTCCTTCATGGCTGGTCTCTGCTGGCATGACGGATGAAAAGCAGAGCCAGTGCCGGATGTGAACTTTTTTTCATTTTGTCATACTTTTCTAAACCACATCCGGATCGGAGACGGCGAGTCGCATGACGGGGGTTTCCTTCTGCTCCTGGCCGGGCGGGTGCATGATGCCGTCGATGTGCTTGCGTGTGGCCATGAACGACGGGTCGAAGATCTGCGCCTCGGAACGCGGGCGCGGCACGGGGACCTCCACCACCTCGTGGACGCGGCCGGGATTGGCATCCAGCACGAGGATGCGGTCTGATAGAAAAACGGCCTCGTCGAGATCGTGGGTGATGAAAACGATGGTGATGTCCACGTTTTTCCAGATATCGAGCAGGTAGGACTGCATCTTGCAGCGCGTCTGGGCGTCGAGCGCGCCGAAGGGTTCGTCCATGAAGAGGACGCGCGGCTGGTTGGCGAGGGCGCGGGCGATGGCGACGCGCTGTTTCATGCCGCCGGAAAGCTGGTGGGGATAGGCGTTCTCGAACTTCGAGAGGCCGACGAGGTCGATCCACTCGCGGGCCTCGGATTCGGCAAACAGGTCGGGGCGTCCGGCGACGAGCGGCCCGAACATGACGTTCTGCTTCACCGTGAGCCACGGGAAAAGCGTGTACCCTTGGAAGACCATGCCGCGGTCCGGGCCGGGACCGGAGACCGGTTCGCCATAAACGCGCAACTCGCCGGAAGTGGACGTTTCAAGCCCGGCGAGGATGCGCACGAGGGTGGACTTGCCGCAGCCGGAGGGGCCGATCACGCACATCAGCTCGCGTTTGTGAACGGAGAAGGAAACATCGCGCAACGCCGTGACCGGACCGCGCGCGGAGTCGAAAATTTTCGTCAGATTGCGGACTTCAAGGGCGACCGGGCGCTCGCGCAGGCGGGCGAAGCGCGCGGCGACCTCCGGGGTCTGCGCGCGGTAGTCGGGGAGTTCGAGGGTGGCGCTCATCGGGTTTTGTCGCGAGGGTTGGTTCGGGAATAGGCTTCGTTGGCGGCGATGCGTTCGCGCGCACCCTCGGCGACCATGCGGATCGGCCATGTCACCACACCCGCCACGCCGCGCGAGAAGGCTCCGGATTTGCCCGCCCATGGGAACAGCAGGCCGTGCAGCCAGGACAGGATCTGGTCGGTGACGAAGCCGGTGACGCCGATGAGGATGATGACGGGGAACACGCGGTCGAAGTTGCGGAAGCGCCCCTGGGTCTCGATGAACTCGGTGAGGCCGCTCTTCACGCCGATGAGCTCGGCGATGACCAGCCAGGTCCATGCCCAGCCTAACAGAATCCGCAGGTCGTTGTAGAGATTGGGCATGATGCCGGGGATGACGACGCGGCCGAGGATCTGCCTGGGTTTCGCACCGAGCGTCTGCGCGGCCTCTAACAGCGAGGGATCGAGCAGGCGGGTGGTTTTGGAAATCACCAGGATCATCTGGAACACCGTGCCGATGATGACGAGGGCGATTTTCGGGGCGTCGCCCGCAAGCAGCACGGCGACGAGCAGGGTGCTGAACGTGGGGGCCGGCATGTAGCGGAAGAAATCGACGAACGGCTCGAACAGCCTGGAGAAGAAATCAAAGACCCCACAGAGGATGCCGATGGGGATGCCGATGACGCAGGACCAGAGGAAGCCGAGGAGGATGATGCGCAGCGATCGCTTGTAGCGTTCGAACATGGTGGGCTCGCCGGCGGGCGCGGCGGCGGTGAAATCACGGATACCGGCGCGGATCGCCTCGTGGGGTGCGGGCAGATAGACCGGGTTCGCCGGCCTGCCCTGCGGGATGAGTTTGAGCAGCGGCTCGTCGGGAAGTTTGGCGAATGCAAACACCGGCGAGGCTGCGGCGAGCAGCTCCCAGTTGGCACGGACGATTTGCAGGTTTTCCGCGGTGAGCGCGGGTTTTGCGGCGGTTTTCCGGCCGGTGGCGAGATCGCCCCACAAGGGATAGAGCACGGCGTCGTTCTGGGCGTCGTCATAGGCGAGCCAGCCGTTGCCGATGGCGACGGGTGCGAGCTGGCGGAGGAGTTTCTGGTTTTTGCGTTTGGCCCCGGATTCGGGATTTCCCGCCTCGCGCGCCGCCAGCACGGCCTTGTTTTCCGCGCGCACGGCGGCTTGGAATTCAGGGAAAAACTCCGGGCTCACATGGTCACCCGCCGTGAAGACCGTGGTGACGCCCTCCCTCTCCGCGGAGAGTTCGATTTTCACATCCGGATGCCAGATCCACGGGACATAGGAAACCACGCACCAGATCGTGATCGGCAGCAGGAATGACACCGCCGCCAAGGCCAGGCGCCGCCGGTGCGGAAGATCCCGCCGGATGAGGAACCAGTCTCTGAGGATGCCGGGGCGGGCCATGGTGCGGGATGCGCGGGTGAAAATGCCCGCGCTTATTTCCCTGCGGCCAGCGCCTTGGTCAGGCTGGGATCGAGATACTTGGCGGTGTCCTGCGGTTTTTCATAAACCTTGAACCTCACGTTGAAGTCATCGACCACCTTGCTGGAGCCATAAACGCTGCCCAGTCCATCGGCCTTCTCCCAACGCTTGAGCGCCTCGTCGAGGGTGAGGATGTAGGTTCCCTTGAGAAAGGGTTCGTATTCCTCCGGCGAGATCTTGACGCGGGCGGAGAGGATCTTGAGCACGTCGTCGAGGTTCTCCTCGTCGCGCATGTAATCGGCGATCTTGTACCAAACCTTCACGACCTTGGCCCAGTCATCGCGGCGTTTCTCCAGGCTTTCGGGCGAGACATAGAGGAGGTCGTAGATGATGCCGGGGGCGTCGGCTGAGGTGAAGACGGGCTTGGATCCCGGCACCGCCTTGAGGGCCTGGCCGGAGTTGGGCTGCCACGCGCCGATGGCGTCCACCGCCTTGGACGCGAAGACCTGCGGCGTCTCGTTGGTGGGCGTGTTGACGATGGTGACATCCTCGAGCTTCATGCCGTTTTTCTCCAGACCGGTAAGCAGCAGCAGATGCTCGACGAAGCCTTCCTCAAGGCCGACCTTCTTGCCCTTGAGTTCCTTGATCGAGCCGATGCCCGGCGCGGCGACGATCATGTCGTTGCCGTTTGAAAAGTCATTGATCACGATGCCGACCGAGGGCTTGCCGGTGGCTCCGGTGACGAGGGCGTCGCCGTTGGTCATGCAGACGGCGTCCACTTTTCCGGCCACGTAGGCGTCCATCGAGGGCACGTAATCGAACCACTGGAAGTCCACCTCCACGCCGGCTTCCTTGAACCAGCCTTTCTGGATGCCGATTTCCCATGCAATCCAGCCGGGCCAGTCGGAGTAGGCGATTTTGAGCGGCTCTGCGCGGAGCAGGCCGCAGGTGGTGATCAGGCCGAGCGCGGCGGATCCGAGGCGGAGTATCGTTTTCATTGGGGATGGGATTGGGGTTGGGAATCCCGCTCGGTGTGAAGAATGAGCGAGTCGTTCATACCGCACTCAGCACGGGGCATACCAAGTTCGGGCGCGGGAAAATTTGATTTCCCAAAGTCCCGGCACATTGCAACTTGAGCCGTGGGAATCGCGCGTTCCGGCGCCCTGCCCGCATCCACCACGCCATGGACCGCCGCCTTTCATCCCGGATCGCCGGAATCCTCCCCGCCCTCGGCTGGCTGCGGGGCTACCGGGCCGGCTGGCTGCGCGGCGATCTGGTGGCGGGCATCACCCTGGCGGCTTACCTGATGCCCGCCGCCATCGGCGACGCCTCGCTGGCCGGGCTGCCGCCCGAGGCGGGGCTCTACGCCTGCCTGTTTTCCGGACTCGTCTTCTGGCTCTTCACCAGCTCGCGGCAGACATCGGTCACGGTCACCTCGGCGATCTCCTTGCTTGTCGGATCGACGCTCGCCCCCATTGCCAACGGCGATCCGGCGCATTACGCGGCGATGGCCTCCGCCACGGCGGTGATGGTCGCCGTGCTTGCGCTGCTCGCCCGTTTGTTCCGTGCGGGGGCCGTCGTGAACTTCATTTCGGAGCCGGTGCTGGTGGGCTTCAAATGCGGCGTCGCGCTTTATCTCGCCAGTTCGCAGTTGCCGAAACTCTGCGGCATCAAGGGCGGCCATGGCGATTTCTGGGAAAAGTCCGCCGACTTCCTCCGTCATGCGGGTGATGCCAACACCGCCTCGCTGCTGCTGGGCGGTGCGGCGCTGGCGCTGCTGCTGTTGGGAAAACGCTTCCTGCCCGGCAAACCGGTGGCGCTGGTGGTGGTGGTCGCCGGGCTTCTGTTAGGGGCGAACGCCGATCTCG
>JALOUA010000128.1 GCA_025457625.1 Akkermansiaceae bacterium | reverse complement strand
TGCCGCCGTTATTGGCCAGGGTGATCTGGTCGGGCAGATTGTGATAGAGGAAGATCGGATGCAGGTTGGTGCCCGGCAGCGCGAGATCGAACAGCGTCGGATTGCTGATCGGGCGGCGCGCCTGCGCGAAGCCGTCCGCGCTGGCGGTCGGCGCGGGGGTGATGGGATCGACGGCGACACTGCCGGCGATTGCGAACGAGCCGAGCAGCCCGAGGGCGCCGAGTGCGGTGATGGTTGGGTTCATGGGTAATGGGTGGTGTGTTGGATTGCGGGCGGAGTTTTCCCCGGCCGTCGCGGGCCACACTACCCGTAATCTGCCATGGATTGCGCAAATCCTGCTTGGCGGATTTTTCCGGTGAAAAATCCGCTTTCAGCGCTTGCGGCGCAGCATCAGGCCCAGTGCGGCCAGCGCCGTGAGAAGCGCTGAGGAAGGCTCCGGGATCGGCGGGTTGTTGATGAACGGTTCGCCGGAAAGCCCGAAAAACTTCACGTCCGCCTCGCCATCATTGTCCACGCGGAAACCGAACACCGTCTGCGGCTCCGCCTGGCTGCATTCGAAAAATTTGGCAACGGATGCGACCGAGAAGGCCATCGCCTGATCGCTGAAATACGAGGAGGCCGCATAACCGGAGTTCCAGTCATATTTCGTGTAGGCGTCGCCCGTAGGGTAGCCGAAGCGCAGCGTGTTGGCGCCGGTGATCACCTGCCCTGCGGCGTCCAGCGGGGTCAGCGTGAAATGCGTGTTGCCCCAGCGCTCGGACACCAGCAGGTAATCGTCGGCCTTGAAGCCGCGCTGGAACAACAGGTCATAGTCGGCCACGCCGGGACCCGGCATGCGGGTCACATAATCGTAATAGGCATAGTTCATCAGGTCGGTGTCCTGCGTGGTGCCTGCCAGCGCCGCCTTGAACGCCTCCAGATTGCCGGTCCCTGTTTTGACGCCATTGTCGAAAACCCCGACGCCACCGGTGGCGGCGGTCAGGCCGAGGTTGGCGACCGACGCGCCCAGCGAGTTGTGGCTGTCGAGCGTGTGTGGAACACCGCCATGCATCATGCTGACGGATTTCAGATAGACCGGGGCGTTTCGCGAGACCGCGACACCCATCGCCGGCGCGTCCTGCACGACAATTTCGCCATCCACCTCGTAAGTGACCCGGGTGATCAGCACGTCGTTGCCGCCTGGCAGGATGTCGATGTAGTTGATGGCCTGCGCCAACGGGGCGAGCACGGCCAGTACGATGCCTGTGGTGATCAAACTTTTCATAATCGGGGGGAGTTGGGGGTGCAATCACGCGGTCGGTATCAGGGCCGATGCGCACGTGGGGGTGACGGTGATATTCTGCCATGATGGAAATTCCCGGCAACCGTAGTTTCTCACGCGATCACGTGGGGGTGCCCGCCACCCCATCTTGATTCTTGCATCCCGCCGCCCCGGCCCTGATGCTTTTGCGCATGCATGTAATGGCTCTCACCGGCGGGATTGCGTCCGGGAAATCCACGGTTTGCCGGTTTCTACGCGAATTCCTGCCGTCGGTCGTGATTTTCGACTGCGATGCGGCGGTCCACCAGATGTTGGACGGCGACGCGGAGGTCGGCGCGATCCTCGCGGAATCGTTCGGCAACGACGCGCTCGACGCGCAGGGGCGGATCGACCGGCATTTCCTGCGCGGCAAGGTGTTTGCCGACGAGGCGGCGAGGCTGCGGCTGGAGGCGATCCTGCATCCGCGGGTGAAGCAGGAATGTCTTGCATCGATGGAATCCGCTGCTACACGGGGCGCGGAGCTGTTCATCGCGGATGTGCCGCTCTTCTTCGAAAAGGGTTTCGATTTCGGCCAGAACCAGGTGATGGTGGTCGCATCGTCCCGCGCCACCCAGATCCAGCGGCTCAAGGCGCGCGGTGGCTTTGAGGACCCGCTGATCGAGTCGATTCTCGCCGCGCAGCTTCCGGTTCAGGAAAAGATCTCCCTCGCGGACGTGGTTTTCTGGAACGAGGGGCCGCAAGCCGTCATCCGCTCGCAAATCCGCCGTTTCGCCCAAGCCTTCCTCATGAATTCCTCTTCCGAATCCGAATCCTCCGCCGCGGTTGCGGCACCTGTCGCCGTGCCGGTGTCCATCGACATCAACCAGTTCCGCCTCAAGCCGCTGTCCGAATTGCAGGCCATGGCCGAAACACTCCCGGCCCGCATCCAGGGAGGCATTCCCAAAAGCCAGCTCGTTTATGAACTCCTGTCATTCTACAGCTACGAGGGCGTCGGCCTCGTCTGTGAGGGCGTCATCGAGCAGGCCAAGGACAACTTCTCCATCATCCGCGATCCGCAGCGCAGTTTCCGTCCAGGTCCCGATGACATCCACCTCGGCTCCAATCTCGTGCGCGATGCGGCGCTGCGTGTCGGGCAGTTGGTCAAGGTCCGTGTCCGCGCGCCCCGCGAACGCGACAAATACCTCTCCGCCTTCGAAGTGCTGGAAGTCGAGGGCATCCCGCTTGCGGATTACCAGCCGCCCAAGGAGTTCGACAAACTCACGCCCCTGTTTCCCGACCAGCGCATCCACCTCGAGGGCGAGGGCCCGGATTTCCTCGGCGTGCGTGTCATCGACCTGATCGCGCCCCTCGGCAAAGGCCAGCGCGGCATCATCGTCGCCCCGCCGCGCGGCGGCAAAACCATCCTGCTCAAGCAGATTGCCCGCTCGATCCGCCTCAACCATCCCGACGCCGAGTTGGTGGTGCTGTTGCTCGACGAGCGGCCGGAGGAAGTGACCGATTTCGAGGAAACCGTCGGCTGCCGTGTGTTTTCCTCCACCTTTGATGAATCGCCGCGCCGCCACGCGCAGGTGGCCGATCTGGTGCTGGAGCGCGCCAAGCGCCTCGTCGAACTGGGCCGGGACGTCGTCCTGCTGCTCGACAGCCTCACCCGCCTCGCGCGCGGCCACAACTCGGCGATGCAGGGCAGCGGCCCGATCGGCTCCGGCGGGGTGAGCCCCGTCGCCTTGCAGAAGTCCCGCAAGTTTTTCGGCACCGCCCGCAACGTCGAGGAAGGCGGCTCGTTGACCATCCTCGCCACCGCGCTGGTGGAAACCGAGAGCCGGCTGGACGACGTGGTCTTCGAGGAATTCAAGGGCACCGGCAACATGGAGGTGCGCCTCGACCGCGAACTCGCCGAGCGCCGCGTCTTCCCCGCCATCCACATCCCGCAATCCGGCACCCGCAACGACGACCGCCTCTATCACCCGGATGAGTTCCTCAAGGTGGT
The DNA here is from genome assembly GCA_025457625.1 of Akkermansiaceae bacterium. Classification (GTDB taxonomy): domain Bacteria; phylum Verrucomicrobiota; class Verrucomicrobiia; order Verrucomicrobiales; family Akkermansiaceae; genus Luteolibacter. The sequence goes on along the minus strand of JALOUA010000128.1, from coordinate 12,316 downwards.
CGATCTCCGCAAACAACTCGCCGGCCCCGCAAACAACTCGCCGGCCTGCCCATCGGCGACGCCATCGAGACGCTGCTCACCAACCTCAAGGGCACCAAGACCAACGCCGAGCTGCTGCTGCGCGGGCTGCGGTGAAACGTGGCGGCGGTTTGCAACCGCCATGCCCCGCATGAAATCCCACGGCGACCTCCATCCGCAGGTCTGCGCCGTTTCCAACCTCCTCGCCGCCGCCCGCACCGCCATGCGTGGCAAGCTCTCCGAACGCGCGGCGGCAGCCTTCCACGCCCGCTGGGAAACCCATGCCGTCACGCTCGCCGGGGAACTCCGCACCGGTTCATGGAAACCCGGCCCCTACACCTACTTCGACATCCACGAGCCCAAGCTCCGCCGCGTGGCCGCCGCGCCGTTTCGGGACCGTGTCGTTCATCACGCGCTTGTCCGCGTCATCGAGCCGATCTTCGAGCCGAAATTCATTGAGGACAGCTACGCCTGCCGCAAAGGCAAAGGCACCCATGCCGGCGTGCGCCGTTGTGCGGATTTCGCCCGCCGCTTCCCCTTCGTCCTCAAGTGCGACATCCGCCGCTACTTCCCCAGCATTGATCATGCAGTCCTCCTGCAGCGCCTCGGCAAAACCATCGCCTGCCCGCAAACCATGGCCCTCATCCGCCAAATCCTCGCCACCCATGCCGATTCCATCCGCTGCGAGTGGGGCGCGGACCTCTTCGACTTCCATGAGCATCCCTGCGGCCTGCCCATCGGCAACCTCACCAGCCAGTTCTTCGCTAACATCCATCTCGATGGCTTCGATCATTTCGTGAAACAGGAACTCCGCGTCAAAGGCTACGTCCGCTACGTCGATGACTTCCTGCTCTTCGCCGAGACCAAGGAGCAGGCCCGCGCTTGGGGAAACGCCTGCCGCGAGTATCTCCGCGGCCTCCACCTCGAAATCCACCCGGACAAATACCGGCTCTGCCGCACCGACCGCGAGGGCGCGGATTTCTGTGGCTTCGTCTGTTATCGGAACGGCCGCATCAAGGTGCGCGGGGCCAGCGTGCGCCGCTACGTGAAACGCCTGCGCCAGCTCCAGAAAGCCGGTCTTCACCAGGATGTTCACGCCAGCGTGCGCTCATGGATCGGCCATGTCTCCCATGCCGACAGTTGGCGCTTGCGCGCCGCCATCCTGAGCGCCAGAAAACGCCAGCGGCCGTCCGCGTGAGGAAAAAAGTCCGGCTCTTCGCGCGGGCTGCGCGGGGGCTCCTGGAACAACAACGAGAACAACCTGCGCTCCTCGAACCGCAACGACAACGACCCGTCGAACGAGAACAACAACGTCGGGTTCCGCGTCGCCAGGCCCTTGAGGGCTCACGCCTTCCCTTCGGTCAGATCGCGGTGGTGGAAGTCCCGCCGCCGCGCCGTGCCGGGTTCAGGGACCAGCGGACGTTCGCGGGCGGGGGATGGTAAAACATCCTCCGGCCAAATAGAAACCGCCCCGGAGGCGGCTGGTAGCCCGCTAGGGCGAAAGCCGTCTCCGGTGGCAATTTCGTCACGCATCTCAAAATCCCCTTGCCCTACGGCACGGCTTCTGCTTTTTCGTCAGGCGACTTTTCCAATCTCCCCATGAAACTTCCCCTCATCTTCCTCGCCGCGCTCGCGCTTCCCGCCTCCGCCGTGGTCAACATCGACTGGGTCACCGTCGGCGATCCCGGCAATGCCGCGCAGAGCGCCGCCAACCGCACGCATTCCTTCGGCTCCGGTGGTGACGGCTACGGCGCGGTGGCGGACACCTTCCGCATCTCGCGCAACGAGACGACCCTCGCGAACTATGCCGCCTTCCTCAACGCCAAGGCCACCACCGACCCCTACAACCTTTACAACCCCAGCATGGCCAGCGACTCCAACATCGCCGGCATCACCCGCAGTGGCAGTTCGGGCAGCTACAGCTACACCGTGACCGGCAGCGGCGACCGGCCTGTCACCTACGTGAGCTGGTTCGATGCGGCGCGCTTCACCAACTGGCTGCACAACGGCCAGGGCAGCGGCGATACGGAAACGGGTGCCTACACGCTCAATGGGGCCACCAGCGGCACGGCCCCGGCAAAAAACGTCGGAGCCACGGTCTGGATTCCCACGGAAAACGAGTGGTTCAAGGCGGCCTATTACGATCCGAACAAGGGCGGCGTCGGAGTCGGCGGCTACTGGCTGCATGCCAACCAGAGCGATTCGATGACGAGCAACGATTTCAGCGTCGCCGGTGCGGCGAACTATCACGCCGGGAAACAATACCTTCTCCTCGAGTCAGAACTACCTCACCGACGCCGGAGCCTATGGTATGGATTCCCAGAATTATTATGGGATCAACGACATGGCAGGCAACGTGTATGAATGGAACGACTTGACCGGAGCCTCCGGCTCTTCGCGCGGGCTGCGCGGGGGCTCCTGGCTCAACAGCGAGAGCTCCCTGCGCTCCTCGTTCCGCCTCGACGACGGCCCGTCGGGCGTGATCGACTTCGTCGGGTTCCGCGTCGCCAGTGTCCCTGAACCGAGCGCAATGGTCCTGACGATGCTGTTCGGCGCGGCCTGCGTCACCCGCCGCAAGAGGTGAGTCTTCCCTTTGATCCTTTATCCCTTTGTCCTTTTGAAATGTAGCGGCGCTCTGTGAGCGTCGCTGGTCGAGTGGAACAGAGACGTGCAATACGGAAATCCTGCGACGGTCACAGACCGCCGCTACAAATCCCCCACCGCCGTAGGCGGTCGAAATTTTTCCGCAAAAAACCCGCCGCTTGCGCAATGGGCGTGATCTGCCATCCTCCCACCCATGTACCTCAAAGCCATCATCCACGATGCCGAAGAAGGCGGCTACTGGGCGGAAGTGCCCGCCCTGCCCGGCTGCTTCACCCAAGTCGGGACGCTTGCGGAACTGGAGGCGAATCTCCGCGAAGCCATCGAAGGCGGGTTGCTGGCATGGAGAGTCCGCACATGAAATCATCCGATGCCAACCGCCTACATCGAAACCACAATTCCGAGCTACTACGTGGCTCGCCCGTCCATGAATGTCATCCAAGCATCAAGGCAGGCAACCACCCGTGCGTGGTGGGACGGTGGTTGTTCGAATTTTGATTTGTTCACCTCTCAGGAAGTTCTCCAGGAAGCGGGTCTCGGAGAGCCCGGGATGGCATGTCAGAGGCTGGAGCTTCTCTCGTCCATCACAAGGCTGGAACTGAATGAGGACGTCGGCCACTTGGCTCAGATGCTCGTTCAAGTCGGTCTGGTGCCGGAGAAAGCGGCATCGGATGCGGTGCATATTGCGGTGGCGTCCGTTCATGAAATGAACTACATGGTGACATGGAATTTCAGACACATTGCCAATCCATACACAAGAGATCGCCTGCGTGCCGTAGTAGCGGATGCCGGCTTTCATTTGCCGGTCATGTGCAGTCCGGAAGAACTCATTCAATACGATGAAGACACCTGATGATTCGACAGTTGCAGCCGACCCGGTGATTTCCGAAGCGCGCCGCGCGAAGACAGCCGTTGCGCAGAAATACGGTTTCGACGTGATCGCGATGGTGCGAGCCCTGCGGAAAATCGACGAAGAGGAGAATGCGCGCCAGGCGGTCAACGTAAAGTCTGGCTGCGTCTCGCCTGGCACGGAGCGGGAGATGCCCATGGCCAGCGGTGACACCCCTGAACATCGGATTCCCCAGTGAAACCACCCGGAGCGGACATGCCCGTCGTCGTCACCAAGTGGTATGCCTATGCCAAGTGGCTGCTTGAGCGCGTGGAAAGCTTTCCGAAGAGCCAGCGCTTCATCCTCGGCCAGCGGCTCTCGAACCACGCGATGGATGTGTTGGAACTGCTGGTGAAGGCCAGCTACGTCCGCGAGCAAAAGCACGCCCTCCTGCGCCAAGCCAACGAAGGCATCGAGATGACCCGCTGGATCGTCCGTATGGCACCTGATCGCAAGCTGCTCGCTCCCAAACAATTCGAGTTCAGCGCCGTGGCGCTCAACGAATGCGGCCGCATGGTGGGCGGCTGGTTGAAAACCGCTAGGGCTGATACCGGTTCCAGCCAGCCATGAGCCTGCAAGTCGTCGCCCGTTTTTCCGTCATCGACGAATCCGCCGACTGGATCGTCGTGGACAAGCCCGCGCCGCTCATTGTGCACCCGTCCAACCAGAAACCCGAGCCCACCTTGCTTGGCGGCGTGGAGCACCTGCTGGCCTACGAGATCGAAAACGGCGCCTGCCCGGCCATCGTCAACCGCCTCGACCGCGACACCAGTGGCCTGGTCATCGTGGCCAAACACACGGCCGCCGCGCGCGAACTCGGGATGATTTTCGAGCGCCGCGAGGTGGAAAAACAATACATCGCCATCGTCACCGGCTGGCCGGACGCCGATGATTGGCAATGCGCGGAACCCATCCTCCGCGCCGGAGATGTCGGCCCCTCGCCGATCTGGGTGCGCCAGATCACCCATCCCGCCGGCAAACCCTGCCTCACGCGCTTCCGCGTCGAGCAGCGTTTCGAACGAGGGGAGGGGAGGTTCGCGCTTGTCCGGTGTTTTCCCGAAACCGGTCGCATGCACCAGCTCCGCGTCCATCTCGCCCACGCCGGCCATCCCATCGTCGGCGACAAACTCTACTCGGGCGACGGCGCGGATTACGTGGCATGGATGAAAACCGGCTGGACGGAGGATTTGCAGACACGCCTGCTGCTGCCCCGCCACGCGCTGCACGCGGCCGCGCTCGCCCTGCCTTGGCGGGACCGGCGTTTGGAATGGCAGGCCGGCCTGCCTGCGGATCTAACCGATTTCACCGCCGGCCGCGAAATCACCGCCACTCCCGGTGTGGTCACCTGGAGCCGGCATGACTGAGGCGTCACCGTGGCGCGGGCGTCTCGCCCGCAGCCATGTTAGATGGCCCGCATCCAGGGCATCCGGCACTGCCCGTCACCGGCGTTTGAAGCGTGCCTCGTATTCCCGGTGCAACTCCAGATGCAGCGCTTCAAGCTCCGCAAGCGGCATGGCTTCAAGGCTTGCCCGGGAAGTTTGCGGCTTTTCAAGAAACTCCTCGAAAGCCTGGATCTTGCCGATCCGCAGCCCTTCGGCACGGCCTTCGACGCGGCCTTCGGCTTTCAATTTTTCTGCAACGGACATGGCGTTCTTCTCAAGTTCAGGGTTGGACGACAGGGTATGGTAGATTTTCTCCGCGTCAAGGTCGCTGTCGGCGTGCAGTGCATAGAGAAGCATGAGGGCCAGCAGGCTGTCCGGGAGTTCCGCGGCGGAAAATCCAGCCAGCCATTGGAAAAAGCGCAGCAGTTCCTTCTGGCGGGCGAGTTTCATCAACTGGAGAATGGCGCGAAGCCGGGAATCGCCCTCCTGCATGGCGGGATCGAAGCGGCTGAGGTCCAGCAGCGCGTGTTGGAATTTTGGAAGCAAGGGTGGAAGTTCCGCCGGGAGCTGATCCGGCAGCGCGAAAAGATCCTCGAATGTGGTGGAGACGTTCCAAGCTTCCGGTCCCTGGTGAAACACGAAGGGCAGCACCGGTGGCAGCGGCAGACCATGAGCCTTGTGATGTTGAATGAGGATTTCCGTGACATAGCCGAGCATGCGCAACGGCATGGCCGGATCAGGGCTGCTTTGATGCTCGAACAGGAGATAAAGCAAGGTTTCCCTGCCGCCGATGCGGCATGAGAACAGCAGGTCGGAATGCACCTGTTGGAGGCTGCTTTTGACGAAGGAACCGGGCAGCACCGCCAGTGATGGCCAATCGATTTTTGCGGAAATCCCGACCGGCAAGTGGCTCTTGAAAAACGCGGATGCGTGTTCCGGTTGGGAGAAGACGGCCTTGAAAAAGCCGTCGTGAGTGTGCGCGGCGGGAGCTTGCGGTTTTCCGATATCTTCCACGGACTTGAGATTTCATCAATCCGCCTGCCGGAGCAAACACTTCCCGCGCGCCATCTCAGGCAACCGGAATTTCCTGCGGCGGGAATTGCTTCCGCTCATCCCGATGCCCCGCTAAAATGCCGTCATGACTCCACTGGCCGATCTCGTTTCCCATCTCGACTGCGAACTGCGTGTTGCCGGAATCCCCGATTACCCCGGCGCGGTCAACGGCCTGCAACTCGCCAATCCAGGAGAGGTCCAGCGCATCATCGCCGCTGTGGATGCCTCGCTGCCGGTGATCGAGGCCGCCGCCGCGGGCGGGCCGGGCTTGCTGCTCGTCCACCACGGGATGTTCTGGCAGGGCACGCAGCCGGTGACGGGTCCGTTTTACCGGAAACTCAAAATCGCGATGGATGCCGGCCTCGCCGTTTATTCCGCGCACCTCCCGCTCGATATCCATCCCGAGTGGGGCAACAACATCCTGCTGGCCCAATCCATCGGCTTGATCGATCCGCAGCCGTTTTTCGAGTGGCAGGGCATCCACCTCGGACTGCGCGGCGGCTGGCGCGGCAGCCGCGGGCAGCTCGCCGAGGCCTTTGGCAATGCCGTCGGCGGCAGGGTGCATGTCTGCCCCGGCGGACCGGAAAACATATCATCAATCGGACTCATCACCGGTGGCGCGGGCAGCGAGGTCGCCAAAGCCGCCGCCGCGGGTGTGGACACCTTCATCAGCGGCGAGGGCCCGCATTGGAGCCATCCGCTGGCACTCGAACTGGGCGTGAACCTGCTGCTCGGCGGCCATTACGCCACCGAGACCTTCGGTGTCCGCGCGCTGGCCGCCGCCATGGGGACACGTTTCGGCGTTCCCTGGTCGTTCATCGATCAGCCCTCCGGCCTGTGACCCGGCCGCCGGGTATCAGAGTTTGTAGAACTGTTCCCAGTCCTTGCGCGGCGGCGGGCCGTCGAGCAGGGCGTCGGCGACTTTGTTGCTGGTGATGCGGCGGCTGGCTGGATCGAACACCACCTTGGCATTGACCTCCTGGGCGATGATGCCGAGCGTCATGGCCTGGCAGAGCGGGCCTGCGATGTCGAAGGACGAGCGGCAGGTTTCCTCGCCGCGGCAGGCGCGCAGGAAGTTGAGGAAGTGGTTGGACGGGCTGTCGGGCACATCGGGTATTTTGCCGGCGAGGTCCTTGGCCTTGTCCTTCTCCAGGATTTGCAGCGTCGAGCCGTGCGATCCGCCTTTGAAGGTGAGATCCGCGCCGTAGATGACCTTGCCGGGAGGCGCGGCCTTGGTGACGACCGCTCCGGTGGACGGGGGCGGGATGTTGGGATCGACCACGGCTTTGCCGAAGTTGGCGGGCAGCGGCGGCAGGTTTTTGGTGCCGTCGTACCACGTGAGTTCCAGCGGCGGCATCCCGTCGCGGGCTGGAAACTTGAAGACCAGTGTGCTGGCCTGCGGAAAGATGAACCGGCTGTAACCTTCCAGGGTGGGCACCACTTCGGTGGGCAGGCCGAGCTTGAGGAATTGGTGGGCGGTGTCGATGATGTGCGCGCCCCAGTCGCCGAGCGCGCCGTTGCCATAGTCGAACCACGAGCGCCACTCGCCATTGATATATCCGTTGTTGAACGGATGCTCGCGTGCGGTGGCGGTCCACACGTCCCAGTCCATGGTTTCCGGGATCGGCTGGGCCGGGAGGAAATCCGTGAAGGTCTTGCCATGCCAGCGGCGCGGGTTGTTCATGAAGGCGGTGATTTTGGTGACATCACGGATGATGCCGGCATCGGTCCATGCCTTGAACTGGAAGTAATTCGCATCCGAGTGGCCCTGGTTGCCCATCTGGCAGGCCACCTTGTATTTCTTCTCGGCGGCCATCATCAGGTCCACCTGTTTGAAAGTATGGGCCATCGGTTTCTCGACGTAAACGTGCTTGCCGAGCGACATGGCCAGCATCGCGATCGGGAAATGCGAGAAGTCGGGGGTGCCGATGCAGACGGCGTCGATCTGTTCGGCCATCTTGTCGAACATCTGGCGGAAGTCCTGGAAGCGCGGGGCGTCGGGAAACTGCTTGAGGATCGGCAATGTTTGTTTGGCCCCCATGTCGACGTCGCAGAGGGCGACGATGTTGGCCTGGCCGGTTTTGGCGAACTCCTTGATGATTTCCGCGCCGCGGTTGCCGATGCCGACACAGGCGAGATTCACCTTGGTGTTGGCGCCTTGGGCGAAGAGCGGGCGCGTGCCGAAGGGCGCCAGAGCGCCGGTGGCAAGTGCGGTTTGAAGGAATCGGCGGCGGGATTGTTGGTATGTTTTTGTTTTCATGGCACGAGGATTTTGATGTTGCGGAAGGAAACGCGGTCGCCGTGGTCCTGCAACAGGAGGTGGCCGTCGGCCCACTCGCCGAATCCGGGGATGTTCTTGTATTTGCTGGCGGCCACCGCGTCGCGGAAGGCTTGGCTGCCGCGCTCGTATTCGATGACTTTTTTGCCGTTGAGCCAGTGCTCGACGTGGTTGCCGCGCACGATCAGGTGGGCGTGGTTCCAATCGCCGATGGGGTTGGGTTGCTTGGCGGCGTCGGCGGTCATCAGGTCATAAAGCGAGCCGATGGTGCGGTTGCCGTCGCGGCCCAATTTCGCATCCGGGTGGCGGGCGTCGTCGAGAATCTGGTATTCCAGGCCGATGGCCGATCCGGTGGTGGTGGTGGCGCCGGTGCCGGTGATGGGATCGAGGTTGGGCTGGCAGAAGTATTTGATGCCGCTGTTGGCACCGGCGGTGATGCGGAAGTCGAGCTTGAGTTCGAAATCTTTATACCGATCACGGGTGATGATGTCGCCGCCCGCCGCGGCTTCCGCGCCGCCGCTGGAGAGAACGGTGAGAATGCCGTCCTTGATTTCCCAGCCCTTGTCAGGGAAGGAGTCGGATTTCGCACCGCGCCAGCCGTCGGTGGTTTTGCCATCCCAGAGCAATTTCCAACCGGCGGCCTTCTCATCGGCGGATAGCATGTTGGCGGGCGGATCGAGATCGGTGATCTTGAGATTCCGCCAGCGCACCTGGGTGCCTTCGTGTTCCTTGTTGCCGATGCCGTGGACCTGCAGGCCGATGATGCCGCGCGCGGTCACGGCGTCCTTGAGGTCGGCCCTTGGCTCGCCATTGAGGTAGGTCTTGATCGAATCCCCGCGGGCCTCGACGCGCACGTGGTTCCAGTCCTCCGGTTTGAAGACGCGCATTCCCTGTTTGCTGAAAGCTGACTGCTGCTGCTTGTCAGCAGGGGCGGGATAGAGCCATCCGCGGCGGGCTTCGTCGTAAATGCCGGCCGACCACATGCGCTTGCGGACCACATCCGGATCGATCTCGACCTGATAGCCATGGACGCGCCCGGCGGGCACCTTGATGGTCTTGCCATCCAGTTCGTAGCTTCTCTCCTCATCGAAAAACAGGCTGCGGATCTGCACGCCGGAGTTCAAACGCGGGTCCACCTTGAATTCGTATTCGAGGATGAAATCGCCGTAGGTCCTGTCGGTGCAAAGGAACGAGTTGGGGGTATTCATCACCGAGGTGCCGACGATTTCGCCGTTTTCCACGCTGTAGACGGCCTTGCCGCCACGCTGCGTCCAGCCATCGAGATTGCTGCCATTGAACAAATCCACGGGTGCGGGATCCGCCAGGCACGGGGAGGCGGCCAAAAGGATGCAGATGGGGAAGGCGGGAATTTTGATGCTCATGGTTTGGATCGGGGTTGGCGGGTTTTTGGACAAAATCCCCTTACGACGCAAGCTGACGTTTTTTATCGACGTTCTGAAAAGCGTCACTCCGGGCTTTTTTTCCGCACGCGCTTGTCATGCCGGCGGAAATCCCCAGACTGACGCCGCCTGTTGAAACACCACTGAACCGAAACCCCTTCCCATCATGAAACCCAACCGCCGCCAGTTCCTCAAATCCACCTCTCTTCTCGCCGGATCCGCCTTTGCTCCCAACCTGCTGCTCGGCAAGGACACCGCGTCCGGCCAGCTCAACGTCGCCGCCGTCGGCTGCGGCGGCAAAGGTCTCAGCGACATCACCGAAATCTCGCGGGGCAACCGCATCGCCTTCCTTTGCGACGTGGACCGCAACCTCGCCAAGGGCGCGATGGAGCGTTTCCCCGATGCGAAATTCTTCTCCGATTACCGCGAAATGTTCGCGGCGGTGGCCGACCAGATCGACGTCGTCACCGTCTCCACGCCGGACCACATGCACTTTCCCATCGCGGTGGAGGCCATCAGGCGCGGCAAGCCGGTGATGGTCCAGAAACCCCTCACCAACAACCTGTGGGAATGCCGCGCGCTGGCGGACTTCGCGGCCAAAAAGAAGGTGCTCACCGTGATGGGCAACCAGGGCGCGACCATGGCCGGCACCCGCGTGCTGCGCGAGTGGATCGATGCCGGACTCATCGGCGAGGTCAAGGAGGTCCACTACTGGACCAACCGGCCGATCTGGCCGCAGGGCCCCGGCATCGCATTGCCAAGCGCGCCCGTGCCGGACACGCTGAATTGGGACGTCTGGCAGGGCACGGTCGCGACTGAACGTCCCTACAGCCCGGCGATCCATCCGTTCAAGTGGCGCGGCTTCTGGGACTATGGCTGCGGCGCACTCGGCGACATCGGCTGCCACAGCATGAACTCCGCGTTCTGGGCGCTCGACCTGAAAGGCGACTTCATCGTCGAGTCGAGCAAGGTTTCCGAATTCGACGACACCTTCGGTCCGAAGCGCTCGACCATCGTCTATCGGTTTCCTGCCAAGGGCGGCCGCGGCCCGGTCAAGGTGATCTGGCAGGACGGCGTGAATGACCCCAACAATGACAAGGATTTCGTCCGCCCGCCGGGCATCCCGGACGATTTGAAACTCAACGAGGGATTCGGCCAGGTGTTTGTCGGCACCGAGGGTGTGATCTTCATCAACGACGCTTACTGCGCCTCCGCCCCCGTGGTCTTTCCGGAAGCGCTGCGCGAAAAGGCCAGGACCATCAAGCCGGTGTTTGAACGCGTCAAAGGCGGGCCAACGCAGGAACTCGCCCGCGCCATCCGCGGTGAGGGGCCGAAACCCGTTTCCAACTTCGTCGATCACGCCGGTCCGCTCACTGAAATGGTGCTTGCCGGCAACCTCGCCGTGCGCCTCGGCAAGCCAATCGACTGGGACATGGAAAACATGAAGGCCCGCGGGCTGCCAGAGGTCAACGCCATGCTCAAGCGCGTCTATCGCGCCGGGTGGGAGCCGGTGCTCGATTGATCGCTCCGGGCAGGGCGATTGGCGGGAAAACGTGCAGGCCCTGATGGCCAGGGATTTCGCATTTTTGGATAAACAAGCCCGCTCATTTTGCCATGAAGCCGGTGGTCCTGTGGAACAGGGATCTGTCGATCCGCACGTTCATGCGGAGGTATGAGAAGTTCAGTGGTTGCCGGGTGCTTTCCTATTGCCTGATGGACACCCATTCCAACTGCTGCTGGAGGTGACTCCGCGCCCGGCCGGTGGGTTGGGCGAGGCGATGGGTGCCACGTGGAAAGCGGCGCCAAGGCCAAGGCGGGCCCGGTGCGGGCGGTGATGGCCGACAAGGGCTGGGAGGCCGAGGCGCGACATTGGGCGGGCAGGGTTTCGCGGGAATACCGGATGATTTTTGATGGAAGAGGGGGAGGAGAAAACGCGGGAAGTGTTGAATGAAGAGGGCGAGAGGGTGATCAAGGTGGTGAGGAAAGGGATCAAGAGGAGGGAAGGAACAGGTTGTTCCAGCCACGGGACATGTGGGCTTGCGGCAGATGTTGCGGTGGAAGGTGAGGTATTTCAGCGATGGCGTGGCAAGGCAGCGGGTGCGGCGGATGTGCTTTGGAGTGCGCGTGACCTGCGACAGGGGATCGAATGAACGGCAGCTTTGGCGGGTGTTGAAAACCCCTTGGCGATTCATCGCCGCCCGGAGGCAGCCACTCCGATTTTCCGAATTTCTTGGTTTGAATCCGGATTCTCCACTCCATCATCCGCCGCATGCGCAACCGTTTCTATGGCGAGTTTGACACGCGGCGGCTGAGCGGCAGGATGGACGACGGCGATTTCCGCTCGCCGTTCCAGATCGACCGCGACCGCGTGCTGCACACGCCGACGTTCCGGCGGCTCCAGAACAAGACGCAGGTCTTCTGGAGCGGCGAGTATGACTTCTACCGCACGCGGCTGACGCACTCGCTGGAGGTCGCGCAAATCGGCAAATCGATCTGCCATTGGCTCAGTGCGCGTGCAGACGGACCGCTGGCGGATGATTTTTTCATTGATGCCGATCTGGTGGAGGCGGTCTGTCTTTCCCATGATCTCGGGCACCCGCCGTTCGGTCATGCGGGCGAACGCACGCTCAACCACCTGATGCGCGGGCATGGCGGATTCGAGGGCAACGCGCAGACGCTGCGGCTGCTCACCGAG
>JALOUA010000386.1 GCA_025457625.1 Akkermansiaceae bacterium | reverse complement strand
TCATGGCCCGCAAGTGCCGCGGGTTGGACGCTTGAGGAAAGCCCTGACCTTTCGGTTGGAACCTGGACTCTCTCAAACCGGGCCATCACCACCGCCGACGGCACCTGCCAGGTTGCGGTCCCGACTGCGAACGGAAGCCGCTTTTTCCACCTGCGCGAACCCTGAAAACGCCATGAAAACCCTCTCATCGCCGTCCGGCTCCGCCTCCATCACCACCGCTTCACGAGTCCGGGCGGCCACAAGGGTGTCTGAACGCCATTGCATTCCGCATATCCTTTCGAATGAAGCCCACGGAATGCCGGATTCTTTACTCCGGTTGATTTCCTCTTACGTGTGCGAAACCGATCAATTTTGACAGCCATGACTTCCACCACCGCCACCTTTGTCCCTCAAGCGGATGCCCGCGGCATCCGCCGGGTGGAGTTCCGGGCCTTGGGGACCCATTGTGTGATCCAGTTCCGCCATGAAGGGGACGATGCCGCCCGGGATTTCATTGCCGCCGCTCTCGGTTGGTTGTCCGCCTTTGAAGCCAAGTTTTCCCGTTTTCGTCCGGACTCGGTCATTTCCAGGATCAACGCCGCCGCAGGGCGCGAGTGGGTCCCGGTGGATGCGGAAACCGAGCATCTTCTCGATCTTGCGGCCGATCTTCACCGGCTCACGGATGGCATTCTGGATCCCACCATGCTGCCGCTGTTGCGGGTCTGGGATTGGAAAACCCTTCATGAAAAACTCCCGGACAAAGCCGAAATCAAGGCGGCGCGCGCCCTCACCGGCTTCGGGAAATTCCAACGCAAGCCGGGCCGGGTCTTCCTTCCCCAAGCCGGCATGGGCCTGGATTTCGGCGGCTTCGGCAAGGAATTCGCGGTGGATCAACTCGTCCGCATCGCCCGCGGGCATGGCATACGGGATGCGCTCATCGATCTCGGCCGCGATCTGTATGCCATCGGTGGCAATGGCCAGCATCCGTTCTGGCATGTCGGCCTCGAGGATGCCCGCAGCCCCGGAACCTGCTGGGGCGGCCTTGCCGTATCGGATTTCGGCGTCGCGGTTTCCGGCGACGGCCTCCGGCGCTTCGAATACAACGGCGTCCGCTACGGCCACATTCTCGATCCCCGCAGCGGCTGGCCGGTGGCCAACGGCCTGCGCGGCGTCTCCGTTCTCGCTCCCACCTGCCTCCAGGCGGGCATCTACAGCACGTCCATCTTCGTGCTCGGCCTCAGGGACGGGCTGCGTTTCGCCGCCTGCGGCCGTGACGTCGAAGCCTCCGTCCAGACCGACACCGGAGCCGAGGCCACGCCCGGCTTCATCCGCCGCCAAGTCCAGGCGGCCTGACCCTCTCCCCACCTCGAACCAAAAAACAAACACACACACCATGAATGCCATCCGTTCCATCACCGCGGGGAAATCGCACCGCCTGCCAGCCCGACTGAAACTCCTGTCAACCCGCCTCGGCTCGCTGATCCTGCTGTTCCAGCGCATGCCCGTCGTCCAACTCCTGTTTCCGGAGGCCAACATCATCGGCGGCGCCTCCGTGGCCAACACCATCTCGCTCGCCGTCACCACCGTCGTCGGACTCGGGGTCTTCGATTCGGTCGCGGGGCAAAGCCAGATCAGCCAGAGAACTCCCCTTGTCGTTCTTGGAAAAGAACCGGCCACCGCCACCGCCACCGCCGCGACAGCGATTAATGTTCCCGCCACGGTATCTGCCTCTCTCAATTTCGGTTTCAACTGGGACCCCGCCAACGACTTCTCCAGAGTGAAAAGCTGGAGATGCACCACGGGGGGCAACCCCGGCACCCTGCCTGCCGGTCTCAGCCCGGCTTCTGACGATAACACAGCAGTTTTGCCTGGTGTCACGGTTGGTGTCGGCACCATTATCCCAATCACAGGCACCCCTTCCACACCGGGAATCTACCCGGTGACCGTTAGAGTTTACAAGGATAACAACTACGGCGGTGAAGTTGCGGCCCAAATCTTCAACATCTGCGTGCTGGGTTTCTCGGGCCAACCGACCGCCACTCCCGCGTCAATCAGCAGCGGTCAAACCTCCAGTTTGACCTGCACTGCCGCAGGTAACCCCGCTGCAATCCCCATCGTAGGCTCCGGCCCGCCGGCCGCACAGCCCGCCGGCACCTTGACCTATCAATGGTATCGCGGCCTCACGGGAGACATCAGCAACCCCGTGGGCACCCCCAACTCCACCACGCCCGGATTCACCACGCTGACCCTGACCGCCACCACCGACTACTGGGTGAGGATCAAGTCCGTGCTGGGCGCCAGCACGGTTACCGCCGATTCCAACACCGTAACCGTCACCGTCACCCCCGTCAGCAGCCCGTTTGAAACCTGGGCATCCGTGCTGCCGGAAGGTCAGCGCGGTGCGAACCAAACCCCGCAGAATGATGGCGTGACGAATCTGGAGAAATTCGCCTTCAACCTGAACCCGCTGGCACCGGATGTCCGGCACCTGACGGTGGGTGCGAACGAAACCGCAGGGCTGCCGGGCGGTATCCATACCGGCGGCAAGCTGCGTCTGGAGTTCCTGCGCCGCAGGGCCGACGCCATTCCGAATCCGGGCATCACCTACACGGTTCAGTTCGGTTCGGACCTCAGCCCTGCCGGTTGGACGGAGATCCCGG
>JALOUA010000127.1 GCA_025457625.1 Akkermansiaceae bacterium | reverse complement strand
GGAAGTTCTGGCAGAACGCAAAGCCGGTGAAAAAGAAAAACCCGCTGCATCTAACGGTTTCCGGAAAACCGGGTGGATTTCTAACTGTAGCGGCGGTCTATGACCGTCGCACGCTTCCCAGGGATGACCAGCGACGGTCACAGACCGCCGCTACAGTTCAATCAACCATCCCCCTTCAACCCGCGGAGAAGCACCCGCTCGACACCGAGACACTCGCCGCCCAACTGGGGCGTCTCGGCGACACAAGCTACGAACTCGCCTCGCTCGACAACCAGCTCGAAGGCGCCTGCCACTTCCCGCTCTCCGCGCTCAACCAGCTCCGCCGCGACCTCGTCGCGCAACTCGGGCGTGGCGGCGGTTTCCAACCGCCAAGCCCGTCACCCATCACCTTCCGGGATCTTCTTCCGGCAAATCCATCATTCACAATCCATGATCCGACATTGTCGGTTCTCTGCCGCAACTTCGATCAACTCCACGCCGCCATCGAATGCGGAATCGAAACCATTTGCTGCGACTTCGAGGACCCGCGCCGCTACAAGGACGCGGTGATCGATTTCAAATCCCGAATCCCGAATCCCCAATCATCCATTCTGCTGGCCACCCCGCGCATCCTCAAGCCCGGCGAGACCGGCTATCTCAAGCTCATCGAAAACGCCGCGCCCGACGGCCTGCTGCTGCGCAATCTCGCGGCGCTGCAACACTACCGCGACCGCAGCGACCTGATCAAAGCCGGTGACTTTTCCCTCAACGCCGCCAACCCCATCACCGCGCGGCTGCTGATGGAGAACGCCGGGCTCGATTACTTGACGGTTTCCTACGACCTCAACATCGGCCAGGTGATGGATTTGTTAGAAAACACGCCGCCGCACTGGTTCGAACTCACGCTGCACCAGCACATGCCGATGTTTCACATGGAGCACTGCGTGTTCTGCGTGTTCCTGAGCAAGGGAACGACCTACAAGGACTGCGGACGCCCCTGCGAGAAACACGTCGTCCACCTGCGCGACCGCGTCGGCCAGTTGCACCGGCTGCAAGCGGACGTCGGTTGCCGCAACACGCTCTTCAACGGCCGCGCCCAGACCGGCGCGCGGTTCCACCAGGCATTGCGCGCGGCGGGGCTCGCGCGTTTCCGCATCGAGCTGCTCGACGAGGACGCCGCCACCGCCGCGCGGACGATCCGCGCCTATCAGGAACTGCTGGCCGGCGGCGAGGATGTTTCCGGAGTGTTGGCGCGGGTCGAAGCTCTCGAAAAACTCGGCGTCACCGAGGGCACGCTTGCGGAGAAGTGAGGATCCCTTTCCCCTTCTTGCGACTTTCCAATCATCTTGCCCCGCTGTGAAGCGGATGCGCGGTTTTTCCGATCCTGCCCGGGACGGTGCGTCGCAGCGTGCGCCAGAAGGAGCCCATCACCGCCGCTCCCCGACGGCTCAAGCGCAATCCCGCCAAGCCCGCTCCTTGACCTGACCAGCGGCGTGAATCAGGCTGCGTCGTGCGTTCGATACTGATCACCGGCGGCAATGGCGGACTGGGTCTGGCCATTGGGCGATATTTCCTCCACCACGATTCCGAGGCCAAGGTCTGGCTGGGCGTGCGGGCGAGGCGCGACAAGGCCGCGATCCTTGCCGATGAATATCAAGGACGCTGCGGACTGCTCGATCTGGATGTCACCGACCAGGCGGCGTGGCAGGGCGCGGTGGAGCAGATCCTGGGTGCGGACGGCCGGCTCGACGTGCTGGTGAACAACGCCGGCCTGCACCGCGACTGCCTGCTGGCCGCGATGCCCGCCGAGACGTGGCATGAGGTGATTTCCGCCAATCTCGACGCCACCTTCCACGGCTGCCGCGCGGCGGTTCCCGCGATGATGCGCCAACGCTCCGGCCGGATCATCAACATCGCTTCGTTGAGCGCCATCCTGCCGCCGCTGGGACAGACGAACTACGCCGCCGCCAAGGCCGGGGTGGTCGCGCTGGGCCGGACGCTGGCCAAGGAAGTGGCGCGGTCCGGCATCACGGTGAATTCCATCCTGCCCGGCTACATCGAGACCGAGGCGCTCGCCGCGATGGATGGCGAGGCGCGCAAGACCGCCCAAAAAGGCATTCCGATGCGGCGCTTCGGCAAGCCCGCGGAGGTGGCCGCCGCCGTCTATTTCCTTGCCAGCCATGATGCGGCCTATATCACGGGCGCCGCCCTCAAAATCGACGGCGGAATTTACTGAATCCCATCCCACATCATGCAAGGAGAGGCACTGCGGTTGAAAATCAAGGAAGTCATGGTCGAGGAACTGATGCTCGACCACGCCGCGGAGGAGATCGGTGACAAGACCGCGATCTTCGGTGCGCACGGCCTCGGACTCGATTCGGTGGACGCCCTGCAACTCGTCGTCGCCCTGGAAAAACACTTCGGTTTGAAAATCGGCGACTCCACCGCCGCCAAGGGCATTCTGGAAAACGTGGCCAGCATTTCCGCGGAGATCGAAAAAAGCGCCCCGCACGCATGAACCTCAAAGGACATTGGGAATTTGAGATTGGCACATTGGGTTCACAAAGCCAATGACTTGGCAATTCCGGGCAAGTCATCGAATGAGTCAGGATCACTCCGCTCGCCATCTGCCGAAGTGCAATGCCCATATCCAAATTAACCCATCTCCTCTATCCATTTTAGGATGAAGGTCGTCCTTGTTTTCCTGCTCAAGCTCGCGCTCACCGCGCTGTGTCTGGGCTGGGCGTTTTCCCAGGTGGACTTCAGCCATTCCGTCTTCACCCGGCCGGGTGCCGTGGACTTCTGGTGGCTGGCGGCGGGTGCCGCGCTGGCCGGCCTCTCGGTGGTGCTGCAAGGCCTGCGATGGTGGTGCTTCCTGCGCGGCCAGTCGATGCCGGTGGGCATCGGACGCGCGGTCGAGCTCACGATGATCGACGGCCTCTTCAGCCTCGCCTCGGTGAGCGGTCTCGGCGGCGATGCGGCGCGCATCATCCTCGTCATGCGCGACCATCCGGACCGCAAGCTGGTGATCGCCATGACGGTGATGGCGGATCACCTCGCGGGCATGGTCTCGTTGGCGCTGTTGTTTTTCATCATCTCCGCCGCACGCTTCGAGGAGCTGGCGGATCCCAGCGCGCTGGGCCGCGGCGTGATCCACTTCGCGTGGTTCTATCTGGGCGGCGGTCTCGCGATGGTGGCCCTCATTTTCATCTGCGCCTCGCCCCCGGTGCACCGCCGGATTCATGCCAAGGGCCGCTTCGCCCGCTGGCCGATGATGAGGCGCATCCCGGAAATTTATGATATCTATCGAAAAAACTGGCGACTGGCGCTGGTCGGGCTCGCGGTTTCCTTCCTGATGCTCGGCGCTTATTTCTCATCCTACTACTGCGGGCTGCGCGCCGTGGGTGGAGACACCGGTTTTGGCACGGTGATGTCCGCGATGCCGGTGATCGACGCCATCAGCGGCATGCCCGTATCGATCGCCGGCGTCGGCGTGCGCGAGAAACTCTTCGAGGTGCTGCTGCACGATCTGGCGGGCGTCCCTGCCGAGACCGCTGTGGCCGCCTCGCTCGCCGGATTCGCCTGCAACGCGCTGTGGGCGCTGCTTGGCGCCTTGTTTTTCCTCAAGAAACGCGACCGCATCCGTGTCTCGGAACTGGAAGCGGCCGACAGCGGCATCGACAGCGCGGAACCAGACAATAGAATCACCGGCCAATGACCCTCAAGGATCTCGGTTGGAACCCTGATTTCGAAAAAGCCTTCGCGCCCCATCGCGCCAAAGGCCGGGTCCCCGCGCGCCTGATCCGCGAGTCACCCATCAACTTCGGCGCGTTTCTCGGCGACGGCCGGGAAATCGACGCCGTGCTCTGCGGCCGCGTCTGGCACGAGGCCGCCTGCGATGCCGACCTGCCCGCCGTCGGCGATTGGGTGGCGCTGGAACTTGGCAACGAAAACCAGGACCACGTCATCCGCGCCACGCTGCCGCGGAAGTCGTGCTTTTCCCGCAAGATGCCGGGCAACAGCTCGCAGGCCCAGGTCATCGGCGCGAACATCGACATCGTCGCCGTCGTCACCGATGCCGGCCCGGACTTCAACCTCCGCCGCATGGAGCGCTACTTCATGCTCATCAGCCGCAGCGGCGCGCGCGCCGTCGTGCTCGTCAACAAATCCGACTTGTTTCCCAAGGCGCAAAACGAAACCGCCGCCGCGCAGATCGCCGCGTTATGGGATGGCGCCCATGTCCACATCACCAGCGCGCTCAGTGGAGAGGGGCTCAAGACGCTCAAGAGATATCTCAAGAAAGGCGTCACCATGTGCGTCGTCGGCTCAAGCGGCGTCGGCAAGTCCACACTGGTCAACCAACTCTACGGCGAGGAATGGCAGTGGACCGGCGAGGTCAACGAAGCCACCGGCAAGGGCCGCCACACCACCACCTCGCGGGAACTCGTGCCGCTGCCCGGCGGCGGCATGCTCATCGACAACCCCGGCATGCGCGAGATCCAGATGTGGACCGACGAGACCACGCTGCGCGAGAGTTTTGCCGACGTCGAAGCCATCACCACGGATTGCAAATACGCCGATTGCAGCCACCGCAACGATGCCGGCTGCGCCATTCGCAATGCCGTCGAAAGCGGCGCGCTCGATCCCGCACGCCACGAAAACTTCCTCAATCTGGAAAACGAAATCGCCGCCTTGAAGAAACGCGCCGAGAAACGCCGCATGGCCGTCGAGCGCTGGGCCAAGCGCAGCCACCGCGTCAAGGCCCGCAACCTCGACGACCGCATCCAGCTCGAACGCGACGAACGCGGGGATGTCTGAGGTGCTGGTATTCAGAGCGGCCAGAATAGCGGCAGAACGATCACGCAGATGGCGATCACCAGGATTTCCAGCGGCAGTCCGAGCTTCCAGTAATCACCGAAACGGAAGCCACCGGGGCCAAGAATCAGCGTGTTGTTCTGATGACCGATGGGTGTGAGAAACGCGCACGAAGCCCCCACCGCCACAGCCATGAGAAAGGGATCCGGCCGTGATCCGAGCTGGAGCGCGGTGCTGATGGCGATGGGGCACATCACCGCCGCGGTGGCGGCGTTGTTCATGAAGTCGGACAAGGTCATGGTGATCACCAGGATGATCGCCAGACCCACCAGAGGTTCGCCGCGCGCAAGGCTTCCTAACAGAACGCGCGCGATCAGATCGGCGGTTCCGGTG
This sequence comes from Akkermansiaceae bacterium, assembly GCA_025457625.1. Lineage (GTDB taxonomy): Bacteria > Verrucomicrobiota > Verrucomicrobiia > Verrucomicrobiales > Akkermansiaceae > Luteolibacter. The sequence continues at coordinate 3,873 of JALOUA010000127.1, read as the reverse complement.
CTTTCCATCGCTCCGGCCACCGGGATCAGCGCGCCTAACAGAACCACGACCGGCCAATCGACGGCCTCGTAAACCGTGCGCAGTGGCACCACCCTGAGAACCATCATGGCAAGCACGCCGGCGGCGAAGGAGATGGCTGCGGGCAGCAAACCGAATGCCGCGCCGGCGATGGCCGCCACCATGATGAGGGTGGCGGTGTAGGCACGGCGCTTGTCCGGGATGCGGATTGATCGCTCGGCCAGCGGAATGCAGCCGAATTCTGCGGAAAACCCCTGGATGGCATCCGGCGTGCCCTGCATCAGCAACACATCGCCGGCCTGGATCGGTTCCGAGCGGAGACGCCGGATCGAGCGTTTGCCACGGCGCGACAAGGCCAGCAGGTTGATGTGGAACCGCGTGCGAAGTTGCAGGTCGGTGGCCGAGCGACCGACAAGATCGCTGCCCGGACGGACCGTCAGCTCGATCAGCGAGGTGTCGTCGGTCTCCGCGGGCTTCTGCGCCTTGGGTTTCTCGTCCGCCGCTGCGGGCGCTCCACCTTGCGTGGTTTCATCCGGCTTGGGCGGCTTGTTGCGCGGGTCCCCCTCCAGAGTGAGTCCGATGCTGGAAAGCGCCGATGCGAGGGAATCCGGCTCGGCCTCGATCACAACGATGTCCCCTGATTGAAGGACATAGCCGGAGTTCGGGATGGAAACGCGGAATTGGTTGCGTACCAGTCCGATGACCTGGGCATCGAGCTCGCGCAGGATGGGGCCGATTTCGCGCAGCGATTTGCCAAGAGCCTTGCTGTTATCCGCCACCCGCGCCTCGGTGATGTAGGCGCCGGTGTCGAAACCCTCGATCCCCGTCCTTTCGCGCGCGGGCACCAGCCGCCAGCCGACGAGCGCGATGAAGAGCACGCCGATCCCCGCAACGACCAGCCCGACCGGCGTGAAATCGAACATCGCGAAGCTGCCGGCACCGGTCGTCTCACGGAAACCGGAGACGATCAGGTTCGGCGGCGTGCCGATGAGGGTGGTCATGCCGCCGAGGATCGATCCGAAAGCCAGCGGCATCAGCACGCGTCCGGGAGGCAATCCCTGTTTTGCGGCCACCTGGATGGCCACCGGCATCAGCAGCGCGAGCGTGCCGATGTTGTTCATGAAGGCGGAAAGCAGCGCGCCGAGACCGGTGAGCACCGCGATCGTCACGGTGGGTCCGGACGAGGCGGGAATCAGGCGGCGGGTCACCGCATCAATCGCACCGGAGGCCAGCAGGCTGCGGCTCAGCACCAGCACACAGGCGACCGTGACGACCGCCGGATGGCCGAATCCGGCAAACGCGGCGGTTGCGGGAACCAGGCCGGCCAGCACGCAGGCGAGCAAAGCACCGATGGCGACCATGTCATGACGCCATTTGCCCCACACAAACATCCCCACCGTGATGGCAAGGATGATCAGGATGGCGTGTTGATCAAAACGCATGTCCCCAACAGTCTGCTTGAATTCCGGCCGCCATGACGAGCTTGGAATGCGCGCGGACGAAACACTCCGCCCGCAGGATGTTGGTGGTTTTGAATGATTCACGGCGGTTGCACATGCGATTCCGGTGAATCAAACGGGGGGAAGATGCGTCTTGCCCTTTGTCCACACGTCCGAAAGCCATGAAACGTCAACCCCTCGCGACATCCGGCAAAATCGCCGCCCTCGCCCTGGCCTGCTGGCTGTTCAGCCCGGGCAAAGCGGCCGCCGTCACCGATGACGGTTATGAAATCCTCACCCGCGGCCCGGTGCATGAGGCCTTCGCCGGCACCGTGACTTTCGATCCGGAACCCGGCATCATCATCGACACCGCCCCTCCCGAGGCCATTGAGGAGTTGCCGCCCGAGCAGCAGTTGGAGGGCGAGAACGTTGTCTGGATTCCGGGGTATTGGGCATGGGACGACGAGCAAAACTCGTTTCTATGGGTCAGTGGTGTCTGGCGCAACCTGCCGCCCGGCCGGGAATGGGTCCCCGGCTATTGGAATCCCGTCATGGACGACCGGTATCAATGGATATCCGGCTACTGGGCGGATGCGGAACAATCCCGGGTCTCCTACCTGCCCGCGCCTCCGCGCAGCATTGAATCCGGTCCCAGCATCGCCGCCGACAGCACGGATCAAGTCTGGTTGCCGGGATCTTGGGTCTATCGGCGGAATGACTATGCCTGGCGTTCCGGCTACTGGTCCGCACCACGCGAGAACTGGGTCTATGTCCCCGCAACATATATCTGGACGCCGCGCGGCCACATCTTCGTCGATGGTTATTGGGACCATGCCATCCCCTGCCGCGGCGTGGTGTTCGCACCCGTGTTTTTCCACCGCCCTGTTTACGCCGTCGCAGGCTATCGCTATTCGCCGAGACTGGTGATCAGCGTCTCGCTTTTCACGGATCACCTCTTCCTGCGTCCGAGCTACCGTCATTATTACTTCGGCGACTATTATGCGCCGGGTTACAGCAACCGTGGCTATTACTCCTGTTTCAATTATCACAACTCCCGCCGTGGCTACGATCCGGTTTACGCTTACAACCGCTGGAGCCACCGCAACGACCGCAACTGGGAGCGGGATTACAGAAGCCGCCAGGAAATTCTCCGGGACCGTGAAAGCGCCCGCCCGCCACGCACCTGGGCGGCCATGAAGAGCCGCCCGGAATACCGTGAGTCGACCCGCGCGCTCGCCGCTCCGATCGAGCAATACGCCGGCAACCGCGAAGCGGCGGGCGGGCAAAGGTTCCGCAATGTGGACCAGTCAGCGCGTGAAAGGATCGCCGCCGAAACCCGCGAAGTGCGAACCTTCGGGAACGAGCGCCGCAAAACCGAGGGCCGCGCGGAAAAAACGGCCCAGCCCACCGCCGGAGCCTTGAATGTGGACCGGTCCAGATCACCCATCGCCAGCCGTGTCCGTCCGGACGCCCGGACGCCCGGCGGAATCGCTCCGCAGGCTGTCGGCCCATCTGCACGGGTACCGGAACGTCCGGCCGGGATGGCAGAACGAAGCGGCCCGCCGTCCGCGCGTCCCGTTCCCACCCGACGCGAGGCAAGGCCCGAACGGGTAAGCCCGCCCCGGCGCGAGACTGAAACACCGGGAGTGGTGCCACAAACCCGCCGCACCGAACCGACACGGCCTGTGGAAAGACCCGCACGGATCCAACCGCCACAACGCACCGAGCCGGTTCCCCAGCGCGTTCAGCCGCCCCAAGGTCCGCAACCGATGCCGCAGCGTGTTCAACCCACCCAACGTCCGCAACCGATGCCGCAGCGCGTTCAACCCACCCAACGTCCGCAACCGATGCCGCAGCGCGTTCAACCCACGCAACGTCCGCAACCGATGCCGCAGCGTGTTCTACCCTCCCAACGTCCGCAACCGATGCCGCAGCGTGTTCTACCCACCCAACGTCCGCAACCGGCACCGCAGAGTGTCCAGCCTCAGCGAGGGGTGAGCCGTGGTGGAGATGAACGTGGCGACAGGCGCGGGAGATGAGACTCCGCCCTATCAAGCATGATTACAACTTCATGAACACCTGCGCGCTGCGGGCCGGGCTGTAGATTTTCATCACGCCCTCCGCATCCACCGGATAATGCGCGGCGGGATCAATGCGCCCGTGTCCACCGAAGTCGATGTCGTCCGTATCGAGCGCCAGTCCGCGGGTTTCACCTCCAGGCACGCGGATCGGATAACCGAAGAGTGATTCGCCGACCGAGAAATTGAACACGAAGATGAGATTGCCGCGTTCCGCGACAAGGATCTTGGGTCCGTGGTCGATGTACAGGCACTGCGCGGGCGGCGCGGCCAACAGATTGGTCCGGCGCGCAAGGTCGATCATCGCGCGGTCGAAATCCGCCAGCCAGTGGTATTTC
>JALOUA010000126.1 GCA_025457625.1 Akkermansiaceae bacterium | reverse complement strand
TGACGGTGTAGCCGCCCTCGCTGAACATGCGCGCGACCTGCTCCGAGTCGCGCTCGTTCATCTGGCAACCATAGGTCTTGATGTAAACTTTGGGCATTTCCTGGTGACGGGCGCGCAAGCTAGACCGGAAAATCCGCAGGTTCAAGGCCGTTGCCGGGATATCCCGAAGGGTCCAGCCCGAATGGGTCTCTCCACGCGCTCTCAGACGTTACCATGCAGTGGAAAACCGTGACGCCGACATGAAAATTTTCCCGGCCTGCAAATTCCGCAGTTGGCGGATGAGACCGGTGGAGTTAGGGTTTCCACGTGCCTGCGGATCCTTCCAAATCCAATCCCCCGCTGACGATGCAGGGCGGCCTGTTGATCGCGGACCCGTCACTGCGGGACGGCATATTCGACCGCTCGGTGATCCTGCTCACGGCGCACGCGCCGGCGGAAGGGGCCGCAGGGCTGATCCTGAACCACCCGACCGGCAAGGTGGTGGGGGATTTCCTCAAGGGTGCGGAATTCGCCCCGCTGCGGAAGCTCGCCGTGCACGAGGGCGGGCCGGTCATGCGCGAGCAGATGACGTTTTCCTCGTTCTGGTGGAGCCGCAAACTCGGCCTGCGCTGGGCGATGCGCATCTCCGCCAAGCAGGCCGCCGAGCACTCCCACAAGCCCGGCCGCATCGTGCGCGCCTTCATCGGCTACTCCGGCTGGAGCCCCGGCCAGCTCGAAAACGAACTCAAGCGCCAGTCGTGGTTCTCCGCCAGCCCGCAGCCGGACCTGCTGGGCCAGGCACACGACCGCAGCCTGTGGGCGCAACTGCTGCGCGGCATGTCGCCGATGCACCGGATCCTCGCCGAGGCTCCGGATGATCCGTTCCTCAACTGACTCTCATTGCGGGGTTGCGGCGCGTGGGATCCACGGGTTCAATCGGGCCCGCCCGCCCCAAATCCATCCGCCATGTCCGCCTACGAGAGCCTGTTCAGCCCGATCGATGAAATCATCGCCGAAATCGCCGCCGGGCGGATGGTCGTCTGCGCCGATGATCCGTGCCGCGAGAACGAGCTCGACCTGATCTGCGCCGCCTCGCTGTGCACGGCGGAGATGGTCAATTTCATGGCAGTGAACGGTCGCGGCCTGATCTGCGTGCCGCTCACCGCACCGCGGACGGAAGAACTCGACCTGCCGCAGATGACACGCCGCAACCACGAGGGCCAGAAAACCGCCTTCACCATCAGCGTGGACGCCGCGCGCGGCATCAGCACCGGCATTTCCGCCGCGGACCGCGCGCAAACGATCCGCCTGCTGGCCGATCCGCAGGCGGCGGCCGGCTCGTTTGTGCGCCCGGGCCATGTGTTTCCGCTGCGTGCGATGCCCGATGGCGTGCTGCGCCGCGCCGGCCACACCGAGGCCGCCATCGACCTCACCCGCCTCGCCGGACTGCCCGAGGCCGCCGTGATCTGCGAGATCATCAACGACGACGGCACCATGGCGCGCGTCGGCAACCTCGCGGACTATCAGAAACGTCACAGGCTCAAGGCCTGCACCATCGCCCAGCTCATCGAATACCGCCGCCGCTCGGAAAAACTCGTACTACGCGAGGAAACGATCAAGATGCCCACCGATTTCGGCGAGTTCGACTGCCATCTCTACCGTGTGATCACCGATGGCAGCCATCACCTCGCGTTGAGCCGCGGCGTGATCGACCCGGAAAAACCCACGCTGGTGCGCGTGCACTCCGAGTGCCTCACCGGCGATGTCTTCCACTCGCAGCGCTGCGACTGCGGCGGCCAGCTGGCCGCGGCGCTCGAGCACATCTCCAACGAGGGCGGAGTTTTGTTATATCTCCGCCAGGAGGGCCGCGGCATCGGCCTGCCCGCCAAGATCCACGCCTACAAGCTCCAGGAGCAGGGCCTCGACACCATCGAGGCCAATGAAAAACTCGGCTTCGCCTCCGACCTGCGCGACTACGGCATGGGCGCGCAAATCCTCTGCGACCTCGGCGTGCGCCGCATCCGCCTGCTCACCAACAACCCGAAAAAAGTCGTCGGCCTCGATGGCTACGGCCTGGAAATCACCGAGCAACTGCCGATTTCCCTGCCCGCCAATCCGCACAACGAGAAGTATCTCGAAACCAAGCGCACGCGCATGGGGCACCTGCTGTGAGTTCCGGAAATTCCGATCATGGGTTGCATCCGGCGATTCATACCCTATCTACAAGCCATCATGCGCCCGTTTCGATTGATGATTGCCCTCGGTCTATCCACGTTGCTGGCCGGTTGCGCCGGCAACACCCGCACGCCCTTCACCCCGGAAAGCGGTCCGCCGACCGTGGGCATGCCTGCATCACTTTCCGAGCGCGAGCGCCTGTTCGTTCCCGATCTCGAAGCGGCCCTGCGCAATCAGGGACTCGTGCCGGTGCGCAGCGGCGCCGGTGACATGCAGCTCGAATTCGTGGTGGAAACCGGCCCCATCAACACCGACACCCGCATCGCCCTGCTGGAGGGCAGCCGCACCGTGGCACAGGGCGAGGGCCGCGCGTCCGGCCTGCCGCTGGTCGGACGCTCGAAAGTGGCGGAAAACTCCTTTGATCGCGCTTTCCGGCAGTTTGAAGCGGACCTCCGCAACACCGGCTCGCGCCGCAGTTGGAGCCAAGCCTCGCAGGCCAACACGGATTCCGCTGAAGCGGTGTATTGACGTTCCGCTCAGGGGCTCCAGTCGAAGTTGTCCGCAGTTGCGGTTTCACCCGTGGCGGCGCCCTTGCTTGCCTCAAGTCCGTTCCCGGCTGCCTTGTCGCCGAATTTTTCCATGAGCTGCTTGTTGCGCGCGCCCACGGTCTTGCCGCCTTCCGCGCCCATCATTTCACGCATCTCGGATTCCATATAGGGGTCTTCATCCTGGCAGTCGGCGGGGTTGATGCCCATCGCGAGGGAGGCTTGATCGATCTGGCCCGTGCGTGCCGAGATGCGCGCCAGCGATTCCTGATAGGATGCGACCATGGCCTTGATGTCGCCCACCGAGCGGATGTCGCGCATCGCTTCCTGAAAGGCTTGGACGCGATTCGCATCCCCGACGAACCAGGCCAGACCGCCGCCCGTCATGGCGAACAAGACCAGCGCGGTGACCAAGGCCTCCATGCGGTGCCTGCGCCTCCGCCGGCGGAGCTGCTCGTCGAGCAGGATGCCGAGTTTGTCGGATTCCTCGCGGCTCAGCGTGCGGTTGGTGTCGGGAGAACCGCCATCCGGCGTTTCCGCCATCACCGCGGGTGTCGGCAGCGGTTTCCCCGGCACCGGGACTGGGGCCTGCGGGGCCGGCGATTGGCTCGTGGGCACGGCGCGCTTCTTGACGGGATGCGTGCCGAAATCCTCAGGCTGGGATTTCAGCGCGGCATCGAACAACTGCTGGAGCTTTTCTTGATTGGTCATGTAAAATCAAGCTATCCTGAATATCCGGATTTCCGATACCTCAATCGCGTATCAAACGCCTACGCGATCACGTGATGTCCATGATCCGGCGGATCGCCGCGCCTGCTCAATCGAAGTAGGTGTCCTCGTGGGCATAGGGAGGAGCGCAGCAGCAGAGGAACGATAGGGTTTCCATGGCGCGGATTTGGTGCCACGCGCCGGGCGGGATGAGGATGGCGTCACCAACCGCCACTTCTTGGGTCACGCCGTCGATTTCCATGACTCCGCGGCCGGATAACACATAATATAGCTCCTCGCTCCGCTTGTGATAGTGGCGCTGGGTTTGCCCGCCGGCGGGGATGCTCGCCTCGGCAAGGCTTTGATGGACCACCGGCGCATTGCTCAGATCCAGAAGACTGCGGATGGTGGAGCCGTCTTTGGTGGTGAAGGGCGGCTGTTGCTCGCGGTTGCGGATTTCCATGCGCTGATGCAAGCACCCGCCGCCCGCCGCATCAAGAGCGCTCAGACAAGCCGGGAAAAGAGATCACGCAGCGTGTGCCGCCATTTTTCCAGAAACGCCAGGTTGCGGACCGCCGCGACGGCGGTTTCGATCTCATCCTGCGGATCGCGTTCGTAATCCGGGAAGCACGAGGTCTCGCGGCCGATGGCGGCTTCGACGATCGCGATCGCGCGTTCGACCGCCTCGCGGCAGGCCTGGGTTTCGGCTTCCAGGATGGCGCGGCCCAGCGCGGATTTCGCCTCGTCCCTGCGCCGGATGAGGGTTTCCGCGCGCTGGCTGACCACGCCAATCTCCGCAAACAAGTCCATCACCGCTGCGGCGACCACACCGCGGGATTCGGGGGTGATGCCGCGCAATTCGAGCCAGTGGCGGAGACGGCGGGAAGGGCTTGCCACGGTATCGAACGCCTCGCGCAGCCGTGCGAAGGAATCCATCGCGCCACCGGCATCGGGATGGGCGAGTTTCCCAGCCTCGCGGAAGGCATCGCGCACCGCCTCATCGGTGATGGCCAGGCGCGGCGCGAGGCCCAGTGTTTCGAAGGCATTCATGACGGCTCGGCGGCGCTGGGATTTCGAAACCCTGCGCGAGGCCGTTCTAGGCGCCCGGGACCGGATGGCAAGCGGCCATCCTGCGACCTTGTGATCCATGCTTGGAATCGGCGGCTTTTGCGGCATGCTTGCCGCCGTCACCCTCACCCTCACCCATGAATGCTTCTTTCCGCCGGTTGTTGGCGCTCGCCGTGGTTTTTCTCACCGCGTTTGCGGCGGTTTCCGTCCTGCGCACCTGCCGCACGGGCGGCAGCTTGCGCGATCTGATTCCCGGCCTCAACAAAGAGGACGGACGGTTCCGCCCGGAAACCTTCACCCTGCCGGAACGAGCGCCGCTCAGCCTCGGCGACGTCGAACTGCTCTCGCGCCTCAACGACGAATATTCCAACCTCACCAAAGCCGTGGTGCCTTCCGTGGTCAGCATCGACACCGCCGGCGTCCGCACCGAGCGCCTGCTCGATCTGTGGGGCCGCACCCGCATCCGGCGTTATCCCACCCAGGGCATGGGCTCCGGCGTGATCGTCACCAAGGAGGGCCACGTCGTCACGAATCACCACGTCATCGCCGGCCAGCAACAGATCCAGGTGACCCTCCACGGCGGAAAAACCCACCCCGCGCGGCTCATCGGCGAGGACACGATGCTCGACATCGCCGTGCTCAAAATCGAGGGCGGCGGCCCCTTCGAACCCCTGAAAATGGGCGACTCGTCCGAAGTGCAGGTCGGCCAGATCGTTTTCGCGGTCGGCAACCCCTTCGGCCTCGGCGAGACCATCACCCAAGGCATCATCTCGGCGAAGGAACGATCGTTGTCCGACAACCAGCGCGATCTCTTCCAAACCGACGCCGCCATCAACCCGGGCAACTCCGGCGGCCCGCTCGTCAACCTGCGCGGCGAGATCATCGGCATCAACGTCGCCATCTTCACCCCGGATCGCGAGAAACCCGGCTTCCAGGGCGTGGGGTTTTCGATCCCCTCCAACGATGTGAAGGACGCCTTGTTCCAGATCCTCGAGCGCGGCCGGCCGATCCGCGGCTTCCTCGGTGTCCAGATGCGCGATCTCGATCCCGCGGTGCGCTCCGCCCTCCAATACCAGGGCGCGGACGGCTCGGCCATTCTCGGCGTCTCTCCCGGCTCACCGGCCGAAACCGCCGGGCTCCAGCCATGGGATGTGGTGCTCGCCTTCAACGGCGAGACAATCCGCACCGCCTCGCAGCTCTTCTCGCTCGTCCAAGGCACGCGCGTCGGCGATGCGGTCACTCTCAATGTCTGGCGCAAGGGGCAGTTGATGGAACTGCGCGCGATCATCGGCGAGAGCGGTGCCTCAGCACCCAAAAGCCTGCCCCGGCAGGAGACCACGCAGGGACGGGTCCGCGATCCGGAGGAAGTCCTGCAGGCGCTCGGCGTCGAAGTTCGCGACCTCTCGGTGCCGGAGCGCATGAGCGGCCAGCGCGGCGTGGTGGTCACCGGCGTCAACGCCAACGGCCTGGCTGCCGGAAAACTCCAGGCTGGCGACCTCATCATCACCGTCCAGAGCTCACCCATCAGCGGTGCCCGCGAGTTTTTCCTCCATCTCGCAGCCTCCGCCGCCGTTCAGGAAACCACCCTCCAACTGCTGCGCGACGGGCAGCCGATGCGTGTGACCCTGCCCGCCCTGCCGCAGCGCGAATAGTCGTGAAATCGATGAAACTTGCCCCGCGTTCGGTCCGTTTCCTGAGCGATCCCCATGCAGCGCTCGAAAGTCCCTTACTTTTTTCTCGGTCTGGCCGCGGTTCTTGCCACCGCCGCGCTGGTGCTGTTGATCGTCAAATCGCGCGCCTTGAAGAAGGAGACGCCCGACCCGCTGGAAACGCCCGCCGCCGCAGTCGTGGAGCCCGCGCCGGAACTGCGGGACATCGCCCCCGTGCCCGCTGGCGAAACCACGCTGGAAGACCTCGGCCTCGGCCTGGCCACAAGCCAACCCGAGGAACTCGTCAACCGCATCAGCAAGGCACTTGAAGCCGGCGACTTCCAAACCCTCAGCCAACTGCTCGGAAAACTCGCGCTCGATCCGGCGATCACCTCGCAACTGCGCGAACTCGCCGCATCCCACCCGCGGCTGCGCCAGCCCGGTGGCGTGCGCGAAGTCGGCGAGATCGAACTCAACACCCGCAGCCGCTGGGCGATCCAGTTCGAGGGCATGGCTCCCGGACGCGACCGCATTCACCTCGATCTCAAACGCGAGAGCGGCAAGTGGTCGGTGGAAAAAATCACCCTGCCGCCCGCACCCGGCGAGGCCATCCCCAAGGCCGCCCTTGCCGACTCGCTCGGTGTCGCCGACGCCTTCATCCAGGCCGTGCTCAATCAGGATTTCGAATTCGCACGCGGTTTCGTCGATCCCTCACAGGTTTCCGACGCCAAGATCGCCGGCCTCTGCATCCTGTTTGAGGAAGGCGGATACACGTTGCGCAAATCCAAACCCCTGCGCGCCATGTTCCAGCGCGAGGACACCGTCGGATACCTCGCCAATGTCGAGGCGGTGGACGGCCGGCAGAGCGCACAGTTCTCACTCACCCTGCGCCAACCACCCGCACCCGCCAACTGGAAGGTCGCGGAAATCAACCTCAACCAACTGCTCGTCGAATACTCGCGCCGCGTCGCCGGCGGCGATGTCTATTACTCGCCACTGGTGAAAAACCCCGCCGGCGGTGACACGCTCGCGCTATACTTCGAGTTCGACGAAGACAGCATGAGCCCGCGAACCCGCCGCCAGTTGGAAATCGTCTCGTTGATCCTCAAGGCGGACCCCGGCAAGAAAATCAACCTCAGCGGACACACCGACGCGCTCGGCACCGAGGACTACAACCGCAGCCTGTCATTCCGCCGCGCGCAGGCCGTCAGGGACTTCCTCATCAAGGCGGACGTCAATCCCGCCCAGATCACCACCATGGCCAAAGGCGCCAGCCAGCCGCGCCGTCCCAACGTCACCGAAACCGGCGAGGACGACCCCGAAGGCCGCCGCGCCAACCGCCGCACCGAGATCTATCTGGATTTCTAACAATCCCACAGTGGCTGGAACATCCTGTTCCAGACCGTGGCTGGAACAATCTGTTCCAGACCGTCGCGGGGACAACCTGTCCCCGCTCACTCGCGCCATCTCTTCACCAGATCCCCATAGGCATCGATGCGCCGGTCGCGGAAAAAGGGCCAGATGCGGCGGAAGTCCTCGACGCCTTGGAAATCGATCTCGTGCGTGAGGATCTGTTCCTCCGCCGTGGAGGCCTTCGCGACGATTTCCCCATAAGGATTGGCGATGAACGAGCGCCCCCAGAACTCGGTGCCGGCGTGGCTGCCGCAGCGGTTCACGGCTGCCAGATAGCAGCCGTTGGCCACGGCATGCCCGCGCTGCACCGTTTCCCACGCGCAGTGCTGCGCCTCGCCCAACGCCGCCTTTTCCTCCGGCAGCCAGCCGATGGCGGTGGGATAGACGAGCAGTTGCGCGCCACCCAGCGCCATCAGCCGCGCCGCTTCCGGATACCACTGGTCCCAGCAGATCAGCACCCCGATTTTCCCGAACCGCGTCTCCCACACCGGCCAACCGCTGTCGCCGGGCGTGAAATAGAATTTTTCCTCAAACCCCGGATCCTGCGGAATGTGCGATTTTCGATAGAAACCCAGCAGCCTGCCATCCGCGTCGTGCACCGCCGCGGTATTGTGATACAGGCCCGGACCGCGGTGCTCGAACAGCGAGGAAACCAGCACGATCCCCAACTCGCCCGCAAGTTCTCCCAAACGATCACTCACCGGCCCCGGCAGCGCGTCGGCAAGATCAAACAAAGCCGGATCCTCCACCGTGCAGAAATATGGCGTCAGAAACAGTTCCTGGGTGACCACGATTTCCGCACCATCGGCAGCCGCACGGCGGATCAGCGTTTCATGATGATCGAAGGCTTCCGCCTTGGTGGCGAAAGTCCCGGACTGGAGCAGGGCGAGACGCGGCATGGCCCGATGCTTGCGCGCCCCGGCATGGGAAGCAAGCTTCAGCAAACAGGGAGCCGCTTGACCCACGGATTTCAACCGCTCCACCCGGAAATCCAGCCTGTGAATCCGTGTCCCTGCACCCGTTCCTCAAAGTGGCTGGGACTTGCCGTCCCGGTGTTTTGCTCTCCGAGTCACACCCCGGCGGAGCAAAGCGAAGACCAACCCGTCCCCGGAACAAGCCGCCCAGAGCCCCCGGCGCTTCACGGCATCCCATTGCAAAGCCCCTCCACGAACACTTGTCGGAATTCCCACATTTCAGCTTCCACCCCGGCAAGACTGACGCATCAGCAAAATTCCAGCGAAACCCGGAGCCGCCGGGTTCATACGGAAAAGCTCCGGGTTTTCGGGTTTTGCGATGCTTGCGTATCCAAATCACCCTTGTAATCCATCCATTTTTTCTCCGCGAAGTCCTCCGCAATCTCCGCAGCTCCGCGTTTCGGTCCTGTCATCCAACGGAAATTTTGACGCATCGCCCTAGTGCATCGTCAGTGAAATAAACGGCACACAAACTGCTTTAGTTGTTGCATGCCGAAAGCACTTCCGCCCCTGAAAATCAGCCCGTCCCAGATGACAGAACTTCAAAGCCTGAGCCGAAGCCGCACTGGAGCGGGGTCAGTCGCATTGCGCGCCCGAATGATGCTCCAGGCTGGCGAAGGTGAATCAAACCGCCAGATAGGTCTGAGGTTCGGCGTCAAGGCGCATACAGTGGGGACCTGGCGCTCCCGGTTTGAATCGAGCGGATGCGAAGGACTACGTGATCTTCAACGCCCGGGTCGCCCAGCCAAGATTACTCCTGCTCAGAAGCAGAAGATCGTGCATACGGTGTGCAGGAAACCTCCAACCGGCTTGGGTCGTTGGAGCGTGCGCACTCTTGCAAAGCGCCTTGGTATCAATCGCGATGCAGTTCACAGCACCCTTGTTGAGCATGACCTTCAGCCGCATCGACTAAGAACATTCAACTTCAGCCCTGATCCACGTTTCGAAGAAAAGCTCTTGGATGTTGTCGGGCTCTACATGACCCCTCCGGAAAACGCGCTGGTGCTCTGCGTGGACGAAAAGACCGGCATTCAGGCTCTGGACCGCACCCAACCAATGCTGCCGCTTAAAGCTGGAAAACCGCGGACGTGGAGCAACGAATACGTGCGCCACGGCACGCGGGCTCTGCTGGCAAGTCTTGATATTTCCACCGGAGAGGTTGTGGCACAAGTCACCCGCGACCGGAAATCACCGACATTTCTCAGATTCCTAGACGAACTGACCTCAAGGTATCAAGGGCAGCGACTGTGTGTGGTGATGGACAATCTCAATACGCATACCAACAAGGCGGCGATGGAGTGGTTGGAACGCCATCCACTCGTGAGCTTTCACTACACGCCCACCCATGCATCCTGGGTGAATCTGGTAGAATGCTTCTTCAGTATCCTCACACGAACTGGACTTCAGCAACAGGTTCACAAATCAGGAAAAGCTTTGGAGAGATTCCTCAAGTCTTTTGTCGAAACATATAACCAGAACTGCGGACCATTCATATGGACCAAGGGACCCGAAAAGCTAAGCAAGATCATCAAGTTGACTCAACTCGCTCAGCAAACCGGCATCGCTTGATATGGCCACTACTTCCCTGACGATGCACTAG
>JALOUA010000125.1 GCA_025457625.1 Akkermansiaceae bacterium | reverse complement strand
GAGTGTTTGCAGGAATATTTTCATAGGGTCATGGACATGCTATTTCCGTCTCTTGAGTTTGTCGGCGCGCGAGTTCACCTCAGCGTGTTTTGCGGCAAGGATCGCGGGATCGAGATAGGGGTCCCGGGTTTCCTTCCGCCATTCCAGCAGGAGGGCCTTCATGCGATCCAAGGTCGCGGCATGGGCAGGGTCGTCGGCGAGGTTGTGGAATTGCGAGGGATCGGCATCGAGGTCGTAGAGCTCCCACTTGGGTGGATTGGGCAGCATGACCATGGCCTTTTGGGCGGCAGTGCCATCGTAGGCGGCCTGCCGGGCGACGATGGGAGCGGGATCGCCATCGACGCCGGCGTAAGTCGTTGCTTTGCCGGCGAGCAGGTTGTGGATGATCTGATAGCGGGCATCGCGCAGGGCGCGACGGGGAAAAAAGGGACGCTCGCCGTGCTGGTGGAACTCGCCCGCAAGCGTGGTGCGCCAGCCGTCGTTGTCGCCTGCGCCGACCCTGCGCAGTGAGCGGCCCTGAACGTGCGCGGGAGTCTTGATGCCGGCGGCATCGAGGATGGTCGGCAGGATGTCCACCGAGGAGACAAAGGCATCGCTGACGAGGCCGGGCTTGGACACCCCGGGCCACCGTAGCAGAAAAGGCGTGCGCAGGCCGGCTTCATAGCAGGTGGTCTTGGCGCGGGCGAAGGGCGGGCCGTTGTCGCCGAGCAAAATGACGAGGGTGTTGTCATACTGGCCGGCGGCCTTGAGTTTTTCCATCAGCAGGCCGATCCCCGCATCGAGGCGGCGCACGGCGTTGTAGTAGTTCGCGGCATTCTTGCGGGTGGCGTCGTCCGCCACTTGTTGGAACGGCCACGGCGGGACTTCCGAGGGCAGGGTGAGTTTTTCCGGCAGTCCGTCCACTTGCGGCGGATAAGGCGCATGCGGGTCGACGTAGCTCATCATTAGGAAAAAGGGCTTGTCGGCATCCGCGGTGATGAATTTCGCCGCCGCATCGGCCATCAAGCGGACTTCGCGCGCGGCCTGCGGCCCGATGTTGGCATTGAGGTTGAGGTCGAAGGGGAAGGCCTTGGCCGGGTTCACGTGCAGCTTGCCGATGATCCCGGTGCGGTAGCCTGCCGCTTTCATCAGCGCGGGCAGGGTGTCGCGCTGGAATTCCTTCTTGAGCGGCGGATTGTCCTTCTTGGCGAGGCCGATGTGGCCATGGGTGTGGGGAAACAGCCCGGTGAAAATCGACACCCGCGACGGGCTGCACGACGATTGCGTGATGTAGGCGGTCTTGAAGCGGGTGCCTGCGGCAGCCAGCGCGTCGATGTGCGGCGTCTGGATGTATTTGTCTCCGTAGCAGGATAGCTGGAGTCCGAGATCATCCGCGACGATCAGCAGGACATTGGGTTTCTGCCGGGAGGACGCGACCGTCGCGGCCGCGCAGAAGGCAAGGATGAGGACAAGTGGTTTCATGATAAATCCTGGATCAGTCGTTGAAGCCCTCGCGCCAGGCTTTGATGAGGCCCTTGAGTCGTTGCACCTGTTCCGGGTTCTCCGCCGCGAGGTCCTTCGTCTCCCGAGGATCCTCGCGGATGCGGAAGAGTCTGACCGGAGTTTTGTCCCAGTTGTGCAGGACGCGATACTCGGTCGTGTCCTTGCCATGGAATCGCTGGATGAGCTTCCAGTCACGCTCGACGCACCAGAGGTATTGCAAGCTGTCGTCGGGATTGCCGGGGGTCATGTTGTGAGTCGCATGCGTCACGCCGAAGACGCGTTCGCGCGCGCCGCGGGCGGTCTTGTCGAGCAGGTTGATGCCCGGCAGTTTCGCGGGTGTCTTGACGCCGGTGGCGGCGGTGATGGTCGGGAACAGATCGATCGCGTGGGCGAGGTCGCCGGAGCGGCCGGGATCGACCTTGCCGGGCCATGAAATCATGATGGGCGTGCGAATGCCGTTTTCGAAAGGTGAGCTCTTGGAGCGCAAGGCGTAGCTCTTCCATTTTTTCTGGTTTGGATCGCCGGCATTGGTGCTGGTGGCGGCCCATCCGTTGTCGCACATGAAGATCACCATCGTGTTGTCGGCCAGGCCCTTGCTGTCGAGATATGCCAACAGTTCGCCGCAGGTTTCATCGAACCACTCGCACATCGCGTAGTATTTCGCGACATCCAAAGCCACACCGTCCTTGCGGTATTTCGCCAGCAGCCGCTCGGGCGGATTGTGCGGCGTGTGGGGCAGGAATGGCGCATACCAGAGCAGGAAGGGTTTCTGCTCTTTCACCGCGCGATCGATGAAGCCGGTGACCGGTTTCAATCCCTCGCGGCCGATCACCAGGCCGTCGTCGCCATGGCGGCCGCCGCGTGCCGGGTCGCCGTGGGTCATGCCGTGGGTGAATCCGCCATCCTGGTAAGAACCTTCCCACCATTTGCCCGATTGGTGGGCGAGATAGCCGACGGCCACCAGCTCGCGGATGAAGCTGGGGTGCCGGTGGAATTCCTCGCGGACCGGGATGTCCAGCACCGCACGGTTCTCTTTGCCATTGACGTCGTTGCCGACGACACCGTGCTGGAAGGGGAAAAGCCCGGTGACCATCGACGCCAGCGAAGGACGGCACAGCGGCGCGGCGACGTATCCGTGCTCAAAGACCAGCGAGCGCCCGGCAAGGCGGTCGAGGTTGGGCGTCTGGATCACCGGATGCCCCATGAAACCGTAGTCGGTCCATGCCTGGTCATCGCCGAGGATGAAAACGACATTGGGACGCGACGGATCGGCCAACAGAGGGATTGCGGAACCGGAAAGCGCGACAAACAGGGCGACAATCAGCGCGGGGCATTTCATGAGTGAAGACGTGGCGGGATGGAACGATTTGTCCAACCTGGATCTTTCATGGTGAGTTGGAAGTCGATGGGTCCGGGACACTGACGCGGAAATTGGCATAACGGGCGGAGCGGGTGAACATGTGGCGCAGGCCGATGCGGCCATGGGTGATGGGTGGCAGCGCGGGATTCGACATCTGGCCATAAAAGACCGTCGCGTCGTTGGCGATCCGCATGAGGAGACCGCGGTTGTTTTTGATCACGGTGATTTTGTGTGGCACGCCGGTGGCGAAGAGGCCTTCGGGATCATGATCGGGGAAGAGTTCGGTGCCGCGCAGGCCTTTGCCCTCCGGCAGGTATCGCCGGCCGCGGATGTAGGCGACGGGTTCCCCGGTGTTTGGAAACGCGGCGTAGCTGAGGTGGTAGGTGTGCATGTGGTTGAAGTAGGTGGCCATGGCGGGCGTCTCGCGCAGGTGGTTCCACTTCATGATGTCCTCGTGGAAGGGTCCCTTGCCGCTGCCGGTGGCCTGGATGTAGAGGATGTTGACGCAGCGCGTTTCGCGGTCGAGGCGGGTGTAGTCGAAGTCGATCCGGAGATCCCCTTGGAAACTGTCCTTGGTCCAGAGCACCATGTGATGGGCGTCGTTGCCGAATTCCGGCCCGGCGGTGAGCACCATGCCATCGGGGCCGGTGGTCACCGTGCCGATTCTGCCGTCGAGGTGCCAACGCTCCTTCCAATCGCCGGTGCAGGGGTCGGAGAAAACCGTGCGCCATGATCCGGCGGCGGCTTGCTCGAACGCGGCCTTGTCCATGCCGGTGGCGCGAGCGGTTTTCCCGCCGAGTGCCGGCATGCCCTGGATGGCCAGCATGACCATGGCGGCTAGCGTGACGGATGCGCGGGACGGATGACGGAGCATGGGGAAATGGTGCCGTCGGAATTCCGGCGCGGCAAGGGGGAAGCTCGACGCCGGCGCATCCGGGAAAATGTCAGGCCCGGCCGCCCGTCGCGGAGTTGTCCCTGCCTTTTGCAGCATACCCTGATGCGGCGTTCAATTCTTCGCGTTCATCAGTTCTTCGATCTCTTCCGCCTCGATCGGGATGTTTTCCATCAGGTCGATGTTGCGGTCGCGGCCGATGAGCACGTCGTTTTCAAGGCGCACGCCGAGGTTTTCCTCACGCAGGTAAATGCCGGGTTCGATGGTGAAAACCATGCCCTCCGCCACCGGTTCGTTGGCCGGCGAGACGTCGTGCACGTCCAGTCCGAGGTGGTGCGAGACGCCGTGCATGAAATACTTCTTCACCAGCGGCTTGTCCGGCCCCTGCGCCTTCGCCTCCCTGGCGCTGAAAAAGCCGAGCCCGACCAGCTCGCGCTCGGTGATCTCGACCATCTCCTTCTGATAGTCCGCCGGTTTGATGCCCGGGCGCAGGATTTCGTTGGCGCTGCGGAACACGCGCAGCACCGCGTCATAGACATCGCGTTGCCGTTTGGTGAAGCGGCCGTTGACCGGCACGGTGCGCGTGAGGTCGGAATTCCATCCGCCATACTCCGCCGCCACATCGAGCAGCACGACATCACCATCGCGACAGACCTTGTCGTTCTCCACATAGTGCAGAACGCAGGAACCCGCGGCGGCGCCGATGATCGGCGGATAGGCGAAACCGCGCGAACCACGGCGCACGAATTCATGCAGCAGTTCGGCCTCGATCTCCCACTCGCCGACGCCCGGCTTGATGAAGCCAAGCAGCCGGCGGAAGCCCGCTTCGGTGATGTCGCAGGCCTTGCGGATCATGCGGACCTCATCATCATGTTTGATCATGCGCAGGCGGTGCATGAGCGGAGCGAGGCGCTCGTAGCGATGCAGCGGCCAACGCGTCTGGCACTCGCGGATGAAGCGCGTGTTGCGCGTTTCCACCAACTGCGACGCGCGCGGGTGTTCGTTGCTCGAAAGATAGACCTGCTCCGCCTGGAATATCAGCCGGCTGAGAAATCCATCGAAGGTGCTGCTCCACTCGACACGCTCCACTCCGCTGATTTCCGCAGCCTTCTCCTTGGTGAGTTTCTCGCCCTCCCACACCGCGACCTGCTCGTTGGTTTCCCGCACGAAGAGGATCTCGCGCTCCTTCGGATCAAACGCATCCGGCACCAGCAGCAGCGTGGTTTCCTCCTGGTCCACGCCCGTGAGGTGATAGAGGTCGCTGTTCTGTTTGAAACCCAGCGTGCCGTCGGCATTCGTCGGCATGATGTCGTTGGAATGGACGACCACGAGGCTGTTGGGCTTGAGAAGCGCGCGCAGTTGTTCGCGGTTGCGGAGGAAAAAATCCTTGGAAATGGGTTCGTATCGCACACCGACTATCCAAGCCATCCGCGACTTGCGGGCAATAAGGGATTTCAAAAAATCTCCAATTGCCGTGGGCGCGCGGGCATCCTTCCGCGGGAATGCGGCTCAAAACCGCCATGTTGCCAGCCTGCGGCCCGCTTGGCAGGCGCCGGGGCCTTCATGGATCTCGCCCTGGACGAGCCAGCCGTCGTTCCACTCGACCCAGTGCGCCCTCCCCGGATCGAGAAACGAGCCGGTGTTGATGACCGTGCGCCCGCCGCTGCGCCAGCAGCCGGAGTGGTGGAAGTGGCCGATCACCAGCACTTCCGCGTTCGGGAAATAGCGCTCGCAAAAGCGCCCGCCCGCAGGTCCCTGTGTGAACCACGCGTCCAGCATCCACAGCGCGCGCTGCGGCGGAGTCACCGCATCCCAAGCGCGTTGCAGGATGTGCCGCCCCAGCGGGTATTCGACCGAGCACAACTCGCGCGCGACCTCGCGGGCGACTTCCAGCCGCAGCACCGGATCGCGGTCCGCACCCGGGTAGCGGCTCCAGATTGCGTCAACCAGCCGCGAGCCGGCCATCACCTCGCGTTTCCAAGGCGCGCCCGCCCGCAACAGCGCGTCGCCATGCGTGATGATGATCCGCCCGCCTGCCAGTTCCACCCAGCCGCGGCCGGGCCATGAAGGATCGTGGTTTCCCGGCAGGAAAACCGCTTCCACCCCCTCCTCCACACACAGCGCCTGGAGTTCCCGCAGCATCACCGCGGCGCGTTGGCGGAACGGTTCGGCCAGTTCCTGCCAGGTGTCGCCGTTGAAAATCACCGTGCCCGCCCCGGCGATCAGCGGACGCAGCGCGGAAACCCGCCCGATGCGCGAAACGCTGTGCCCCAAATGCAGATCGGAAAATACTCTGACCGGTTGTTTCATGGTGTCGCACCGCGTTGGCGCACGGCTTCAAACAGACACACGCCGGTGGCCACCGAGACATTGAGGCATTCGACCTTGCCGGCCATCGGGATGGAGGCGAGGAAATCGCAGTTCTCTTCCGTCAGGCGGCGCATGCCCTTTTCCTCCGCGCCCATCACCAGAGCCAGCGGCCCGCGCAGGTCGAGCTCGTAGATGGATTTGGATTTCGCGTGATCCGAGGTGCCCACCAGCCACACGCCCGCGGCTTTGAGTTTCTCCATGGTGCGCGCCAGATTGGTCACCTGCGCGAAGGGCACGTGATCCGCCGCGCCCACCGAAACCCGGCGCACGGTTTCCGTGATGCCCGCCGCCTTGTCCTTGGGTGCGACCACCGCATGCACGCCCGCCGCATCCGCCGTGCGCAGGATCGCCCCCAGATTGTGCGGATCCTGCACGCAATCGAGAATCAGCACGAAGGGCGCCGGCTGCTCCGCGATGATCGCCATCAGCTCGTCCTCATCCAGCGCCGGCGCGGTTTTCTCCACCGTCTGGACATGGCGGTTCTCGCGGGCCTGCCTGCCGTGCGCCCCCTGCGGGCCGGAAAATCGCGGTTTCATGTGCGGAAATCTGAACCAGCCGCGCCGCCGGAGTCGAGCGCTACAGCGCGACCCCCTCGAATTTTCTTTCAGTGCCAGACCCCGCGCTTGCCGCAATCGCCGCTTGGCAAGCGCCCGGCGGCCATCGAACGTGGGCGCGGAATGGCACTGGATCTATCCGAACTGCGCGACAGCCTGCCCGAGGGCGGTTTGTTTGGCGGCGGCGCGTGGCGGTGGTCGCCGGAGCCGCTGCAACTCACGAAATCCGAAGCGCGCGACCTGATGTCGCTCGGCCACCCGCTGGCGCGCTTCCAACAGGCTTGCGACACGATCTACCGCCGCAGCGCCTCAGGAAAACTCCCCGGCTGGCTGGCCGAGCTGCTCGACGAGGGCAAACCCGAGTGGCTCGTCCGCATCCAGCGCGCGCCCGCCGCGGCCGCTCAATTCCCGCGTGTCATCCGCCCGGACCTCGTTCTAACAGACGATGGCTTCGCCATGACCGAACTCGACAGCGTGCCCGGCGGCATCGGCGTCACCGCATGGTTGTCGCGCGCCTATGCGCGGGCCGGCTACGGGGTGCTGGGCGGGCCGGACGGCATGATCGATGGCTTCCGCTCGCTGCTGCCGGAGGGCGGCACGGTGCTGGTATCCGAGGAATCCGCCGACTACCGGCCGGAAATGGAGTGGCTCACCGGGCAACTCGGCGGCGCATGGGATGTGGCCAGCGCCGAGGAATACGAGCCGGACCCGCGCGCGGTCTATCGGTTTTTCGAATTGTTCGACTGGGAATCCGTGCCCGCCGTCAAAGCCCTCGCCCATGCCGCGGCCATCGGCGACATCCCCGTCACCCCGCCGTTCAAACCGCACCTGGAGGACAAACTCTGGCTGGCCCTCCTGTGGTCGCCGGCGCTGCGCAAAACCTGGGTGCAATCGCTGCGCGGCAACCACCTCCAGCGCCTCCATGAGATCGTACCCTTCGGCTGGGTGCTCGATCCCACGCCGCTGCCGCCCCATGCCGCGTTGCCACGGCTCGACGCGCACTCATGGGAGGAGGTCGCCGCCTTCAGCCAGAAGGACCGGCAACTGGTGCTCAAAGTCAGCGGTTTCCACGAGACCGCCTGGGGATCGCGCGGCGTTTTCATCGGCCACGATTTACCCGCCGCCGAGTGGTCCGCACGCCTGCAAACCGCGCTCGACCAAGCCGGCGAACAGCCGTGGATCCTGCAGGAATTCCGCGAGGGCCGCCGCATCACCCACCCGGTCTTCCGCGACGACGGCTCGGTGGAAATGATGCAGTGCCGCGCGCGGCTGTGTCCGTATTTCTTCACCAACGATGCCGGCAGCACCCGCTTCGGCGGCTGCCTCGCCACCCTCGTCCCGGCCGACAAGAAGAAAATCCACGGCATGTCCGACGGCATCCTCGTGCCCTGCGTCATCGCCTGAACCACCCTCTAACAGGCGGTGCCTTTCGCGACCCGGGCGGCTTCCGCGAGGAAGGCGAGGCGGTGGCCTGCCAGGCCATCCAGCCCGGGCGGTAGGGCGGCGGATCCGCGGAACAGGCGGTCGAGCGCATCGACGATGCCGTGATCGCCGCCGCCATGGCCGGCGTAGCCTTCCTCGGCCGCCTGGCAGATCTCCACCGGCTCGATGCGGCCGTCGTCATGATGGCGCAGCCAGAGTTCCGGCGCGCCGGCCTCGTGGTAGGGCAGGCCGCCCTTCAACGCGGCCTTGGTGCCGTAAATCTCGATCGACCGGCCGCTGTCGAAGGCGGTCATGGTGTGGGTCGCGGTGACGCCGTTTTCCAACTCGCAGGCCAGCACCTGGTGATCGACGACGTCGTTGTCGCAGTGGTACACGCAACGGCCCCAGGCGGAGTTGCGGAGGAAGTCGCGCACGCGGTCGTCGTCCGCCTCGTCCGCGCCGTCCATCACCATGCCGAGCCAGCGGCGCTTGTCGCCAAGGTAGCGGTGGGCGTCGTAGGGGCAGTCCTTCGCCGCAGGGCAGCCGTCGGTGCAGCGCTCCGGCGCACCCGGCGGCGCGTTCCCGGCGCGGAACCAAGTACGATCCCCATAGGAGGAAATCGAAACCGCGGCCGAGGCGCCGAGCCAGCAGATGAGATCGGCGTCGTGGGAGCACTTCGCGACGATCATCGGCGTCGATCCTCTCGCACTGCGCCAGTGGCCGCGGACAAACGAATGCGCCTGATGAAAAGGTTCGACGCCCTCGTGGGTGCGCATCGAGATCACGCGGCCGAGGCGGCCGCTTTCGATCACCTTTTTCACCGTGGAGTAAAACGGCGTGTAACGCAGAACGAAGCCGGGCGCGATGCGGCGGCCCAGCTCGCGGGCGCGGCGGTCGAGTTCCTCGCAACGCTCGAGCGTCTCCGCGGCGGGCTTTTCGAGCAGCACGTCATAGCCGGCGTGGAGCGCGGCCATCGCGTGGCCGAAATG
>JALOUA010000385.1 GCA_025457625.1 Akkermansiaceae bacterium | reverse complement strand
CAGGCCTTCATCATCGGTGCGGACTTCATCGGCGGCGAGCCGGTCTGCCTTGTGCTGGGCGACAATCTCTTCTACGGCCACGAGCTCGGCACCTCCCTGCTGGCGGCATCCCGCAGGATGGAGGGGGCCACCGTGTTCGGCTATCACACCAATCAACCCGAGCAATACGGCGTGGTCGAGTTCGACTCCGAAGGCCGGGTGGTTTCATTGGAGGAAAAACCGGCCGTTCCCAAATCCAACTACGCGGTGCCCGGCATCTATTTCTACGACCGCAAGGTGGTGGAGATCGCCCGGAACCTGAAACCCTCCGCGCGCGGCGAGTTGGAAATCACCGACCTCAACCGGGTCTATCTTGAGAGCGGCGATTTGAGGGTTGAGATCCTCGGACGCGGCACCACCTGGCTGGACACCGGCACGCCGGACTCGCTGGCGGACGCCACCCAGTTCGTGCAGGTCATCCAACAGCGCCAGGGCCTCAAGATCGCCTGCCCGGAGGAAATCGCCTTCCTGCAGGGCCGCATCGACCGCTCCAAACTCGGCGAATCGGTCGCGAAATACGCCGGCACACCCTACGGCGACTATTTGAAATCCCTCTGATCCCACGCTTCGCCCATCCAACCATGAAACCACTTGTTGAAAATTGTTGGAGCGGACTTCGCGCGGAAGCCCGTGCCCTGCTGGAGACGCGCGATTACTCGAAAGAAGCGCTGGCCGTCCGGCTGGGTGGTTCCGGGCTTGCGGTTTCCGAACTCTTGGCCGGCAGGGACGAATTGGACAAGGCATGGATACCGGGCGTCGAGATTTTTCCGCGGCGCGTCTTCCAACAGAAGGGCAGGGGGTATTTCGCGGAATTGACGCGCCTGAACGAAGGAGTGCTGGACCGCATCGGGCTCGCGCCGCGCCAATGGGCATCCGCGCTGATGCACCGCGACAGCGCCAAGGGATTTCACATCCACCCGCCGCACGTGCCCGAGGGAATCGCCCCGGAAGCATGGTTTCGCGAGCGATTCATCGAGCGCCCCGACGACTACGCCGGCCGCCACTATGACCGCGAGCAATGGGATGTGATGTTTTTCCTCACCGGCATGTGCGAAATGGTGCTGGTGGACGAGCGCGAGGGATTGACACGGCGCGTCATGCGCTTCACGATCTGCGGCGATAGCAAACCGGGCATGGACAACGCCGCGGTGGTCATTCCACCGGGCGTGGCCCATGCGCTGCGAAGCATCGGCACCGAGGATTTGATCATGGTTTACGGCACCAGCACCACCTTCGACCCCCGCTGGGAGGGGCGCATCGCCAGCGGCATCGAAAACTCCCCGCTGCCCCCGGATTGGACGGCTTACATGGACTCCGGTGCTTGAAACCCTCTTTGCGATCAGAAACCACTCTCTCCTCATCCATACCCATACCACCATGAAGACGACATCGATGAATGAAATCACAGGCGGCCGAGAAGCCACCCGAGTTGCCGGCGGCACCACCCAGCGCATGTGGCGCACCCTTGCTCCGGCAACGGCCTGCGTCTTCGCAGCACTGGTGATGTTCGCTTCCGTGGGTTGCCAAAGCAACACCCCTTCGGACCCGATTCCGGCCACCGCCGCCTCCTCCAGGCCCAGCGGCGCGCTTGCCCCGGGTGACGAAATCAACGTCACCTTCTCCAGCGCGCCCGAGCTCAACACCAAGCAGAAGATCCAGCCCAACGGCAAGCTCAGCCTGCCGACCATCGGCGATGTCTCCGCCGCTGGCACCACGATCAACAGCCTGCAATCCACGCTGACCTCGCTCTATCAGCCCCATCTCCAGGACCCCACCGTGGTGGTCTCCCTCGAAAGCGCCGCGGCCGGCGTCTATGTCTCCGGCGAAGTCCTGCGCCCGGGCAAGATCCCGCTCGACCGCCCGATGACGGCGCTCGAGGCGGTGATGGAGGCCGGCGGCTTCACCAAGTTCGCCAACCCGAAGCAGGTGATCGTCGTGCGCAACGAGAAGGGCCGCAACCAGCGCTATGTGCTCAACATGAACGACGCGCTGAGCGGTGCAGAAAGCACCCCGTTCTATGTCCGGCCCTTCGACGTGCTCTACGTCCGGCAAAGCGCGTGGTGACATGACGGATTGATTCTGCGTGATGCAACGAGAGGCGGCTTCGGCCGCCTCTTTTGTTTTACGCGTCTTGCCGGTACCCTGCATTGGCGATGAAAGCCAAGCAGCTGAGCATCCTGCCCGTTCAATCCCGCGGTCCGGTGCCGGTCGTTTGAAGCAGGCGGCCGGATTGATGCTTCGTAAGCGCTGAGCCGAGGGGCACGAGCCAAGCCTCAGCATAAGAAACATCCATACTTGTGTATGCAATCGACACAATCCGCCACATCAACCGACACCACGATCATCCGCACCGGCAGCGACGGCCGTTTGCTCCATACCGGCAATCTCCAGGCCGACGAGACGCCCGTCCAATACCTCGATCCCGGCAAAGGCAAAACCTCCACCGGCTACTTCTGGGTCATCCACGGCCCGAGGTGCGGCATCAAGGGCGACATCCTTTATCAATGGCACTCCAGCCGCAAGGCCGCCTGCCTCGACGAACTGCTGCCGGATTACCAAGGAAACCTCCAGACCGACGCCTATGCCGGTTACGCCGCGTGGGCGGACCGCA
>JALOUA010000124.1 GCA_025457625.1 Akkermansiaceae bacterium | reverse complement strand
CGCCTCCAACTCGCGTGTGAAGATCAGCGTGTTCATCGCCACGAAACCCTTCACGCCGTGGCGGTGGAGGAAATCCATCAGCTCCGGCAGGTCGGCATCCGTGAAATTGTCCGCACGCAGCCGGGCGTTGAAGCCGGCGAGGCCGAAGTAAATCGCATCCGCTCCCGCCGCCACCGCGGCACGGGCGCACTCCCAGTTTCCCGCGGGGGAAAGCAGTTCCGGGCATGGATCGGTGGCGGCCACGCGCGGAATCAAACACGGCCAACCGCAATTGCACAGGAGGGAATTTTCCCTTGGATCAGCAGGAGAAGCGCGCTATCAGAAACCAAGCATCCCCAAAAAACATGAGCATTCTCGGATTCATCAAAGGCGAACTGCTTGAAATCATCGAATTCAAGGACGACTCGCGCGACACCCTGTCGTGGCGTTTCCCCGACGATGACCACGCGATCAAGAACGGCGCGCAACTCATCGTGCGCGAAAGCCAGGCCGCGCAGTTCGTCTATCTCGGCCAATACGGCGATTGTTTCGGGCCGGGGAAACACTCGCTCGTCACCGAAAACATCCCGGTCCTGACCAAGCTCAAGGGCTGGAAATACGGCTTCGAGTCGCCATTCAAGGCCGATGTCTATTTCGTCACCACCCGCCTGTTCACCGGCAACAAGTGGGGCACCTCCAACCCGGTCATGATGCGCGACGCGGATTTCGGCGTCGTTCGCCTGCGCGCCTTCGGCACATTCGATTTCAAAATCACCGACCCGGCGGTTTTCCTCAAGGAAGTCGCCGGCACCGACCACCATTTCCGCCTTGATGAATTTGCCGACACCATGCGCTCGCGCATCGTCAGCGTCTTCAGCGAGGCGCTCGCCTCGTGCGGCGTGCCCGCGCTCGACGTGGCCGCTCGCTACTCGGAACTCGGCGATGCGCTGCTGCCGCTCATCAACCCTCAAACCACCGTAAAATACGGCATCGAACTCACCAGCTTCATCGTCGAAAACGTCTCGGTGCCGCCCGAAGTCGAGGCCGCCATCGACAAGCGTTCCAGCATGTCGGCCATCGGCAACCTCAATGACTACGTCAAATTCCAGATGGCCGAATCCATGACCAGGGGCGGCGACGGCGGTTCCACCGCCGCGGTGCCCGCGCAGATGGCGATGGGTTTCGGGCTGGCCCAGGAAATGATGAAGTCGATGCAGCAACCGCCGCCGGCCCACGGTGCCACGCCTGCCAACGCCCTGCCGATTCCCGAACTGCTCTCACCCGCCGAGGCCGCGCAGGCGTTGGGCGTTTCCGAGGCCGACGTGCTCGCCACACTCGAAGCGGGTGATCTCAAAGGCAAAAAGATCGGCTCCACCTGGCGCATCACCAAGACCGCGCTCGACGCTTTCCTTGCCCATTAAGGCACCGCCATGACGGAAGTCAGCGCATTGCGGAAGCATCCCTGCCCGGAATGCGGCGGGGATGCGGAATGGAACGCCTCGAAACAGGCGCTCGCCTGCCCGTATTGCGGCACCATCCTGCCATGGTCGCAGGGCGGGACCCCGCCGGGCTCCGCCATTGTCGAGCACGACCTCGAAGAAACCCTCGCACGGATCCCCGACGAGTCGCGCGGCCTGGGGGAGGAGAAAAAATCCGTCAAATGCGGGAGTTGTCATGCCATCAGCGTGTTCGATTCCCACCGCGCCGCCCAGCGCTGTGATTTCTGCGGCTCGCCTTCGATCGTTCCCGCCGATGAGCTGCGCGACCTCATCACGCCGGAGAGCCTGCTGCCCGCGGCGGTTCCCAACACCGAGGTGCGCGCACAACTCCGCGAATGGTATGGCAGCCGCTGGTTCGCCCCTAACAGACTGAAGGGCGCCGCCCTCACCGATACCCTGCAAGGCGTTTATCTTCCCTACTGGACCTTCGACGCCCAAGTGGATGCCGAATGGACCGCGGAGTCGGGATATTATTATTATGTCACCGAGACTTTCCGCGGAAGCGGCGGAAGAACGCAGACCCGCCAGGTGCGCAAGATCCGCTGGCAGCCCAGCGCCGGCAGCCTCTCGCACTTCTTCGATGACGACGCGGTGCCGGCCACCGTCGGTGTCCACACCGTGCTTCTGCGCAAGGTCGAGCCCTTTCCCACGCTCACCGATTTGAAACCCTACGATCCCGCGTTCATCCGCGGCTGGACGGTCGAGCGCTATCAGATCGACCTGCGGCAGGCCGCGCAAACCAGCCGCCAGCAGATGGATGCCGTGATCCGCCAGTTGTGCGCCAGGGAAGTTCCCGGAGACACCCATCGCAACCTCGATGTCTCCGCCACCTACCGGGGCCGCACCTTCAAGCACATCCTTGTGCCCGTATGGCTCGTCAGCTACAACTACGGCCGCAAGTCCTATCAGTGCGTGGTCAACGGCTACACCGGGAAAATGGCCGGTGAGCATCCCTACAGTTGGATCAAGATCACCCTCGCCGTGTTGGCGGTCGTGTTGATCGTGCTTCTCATCGCCCTGGCAAACCGCTGACCTCACCACAGCCGCTGCCACTCCGTGAAAACCGAAGGCGGCAGGCGGAAACGGGCGATGTTGCCCTCGTGCAGGCCGCCAAGCGAGTTTTCCACCGCCTCGATGAAGAGTGCGCGTTGCGCTGCGGGCAGCCGTTCGGTGGCACGCCTGGCGATGTGACGCACCGCGGCCGCCTTGTTCATGCGCCCGGTCACCACCTCCCGCACGGTGTCGCTGATCGCATCCCGGTGCGTCAGCCGGAATGGATCCGGCTCGCCGAGAATCTGGCGCACCGAAGAGTAGCGCAGGCACGTGCGGCGGTAAGCCCACTCGAAGACATCGCGCATCAACTCCACGCGGTTCAGCTCGTACACGCCGATCAAACCCGCCACGTAATCCGGCTGGGCCACATCCACGAACGACAATGGGCACAAGTTGTGGCGGATCAGCGGGATGTTCGCCGCCAGCCTTGAAACGCGCTTGTTCACATCCGCGAACGGCTGGAGATAGGGCACGTGCACCATGGTGAAAAACGCCTGCTCGAAGGGATCCACGATCGCCTCCGCCTTGGTGAGCAGCAGGTTGAAATGTTCCTCGATCTGCTGTGGCACCGCCAACGGATGATACACCGTGCCGCCGATGCCCACCGGCTTGCTGCGGATGCTGCCGATGTCGGCTTCGTCCGCCATCAGGTTGTCCGCCAGCAGCGCGTGCAGGTTGCAGATCGTGTAGCGGTTGAAACCGATCTCCTCCGCCTGTTCGGCGAGCATTTCGATGGCCGCCTTGTGGTTGAGGATCATCTGCGTCTCCGCCAGCCCGCGGCCTTCCACGCCCACGCCCTCTTCGAGCAGGCGCTGCGTTTCCAACAACGAATACGTGTTCCCCTCGAGCCGGCTCGAGTTCCATGACAAATCGATCATCAGCCGGTTCATCAACTGCCGCAGGTAGGTCCCGGCCGGCAGGTCACCCATGCCCACGTGGCCGATTTCCGCAAGATTGCGGCGCAACTCCATGGGCAGATAAAACGTCACGTTCGGCTCATAACCCGCGAGAAACCCGCTGCGGTATCCCACCGGCTGACGCTCGATCAGCGAGCGGCTCACCAGATCCCGCACCTCCTTGCCTTCCGGCGTCAACCAATCGCGCCGCGTGGCGTATCTCGCCGGTTCCTCGCGCAGAATGTGCTCGCCCGCCGCCACCGATGCCAGTGCCGTATAGCGCCGTGCCCGTGCCCGGCCGATGGCTGCCAGCCGGCCCTCGCGCACCAGTTGGTCGAGCCGCCGCTGCAGCGTACGCTTGGGGATCTGCAATTCAGGCCGGTCCAGCAAGGTGCTCACCGCCACCCCAAGCGGAAACACTTCCACGACGTCGACGATGGTATCCAAAGAGTCAGAACGTGCAATTTTTGGCATGATTTATGGCGCGGTTTGTTGGAACACCCGGAAAATGCGCCAAAAACCCCAAAATTCCAAGCATTATTTTCAATTCGTGCCAAAAAACGCGCCAATCAGAGCCGCAGCAGGATTTGCTCTCCCGGTCCGTGCACCCCTTCGATCAGGATGCCCTCGACGTCTGCGGTTTTCGACGGACCGGTGCACCAGATGATGTTGGGGCTGTCGCCGAAAGCCGCGATCGCATCCGAAATCGTGCGGTGGATCTCGCCGCTTTCCAATACCGCCACATGGACCCACGGCGACAGCGCGGCGAGACGGTGCGAGGTTAGCTCGTCATCAATGATCACCGAACCGGACTCCGCGATCGCACCCGTTGCGCGGGTGATGCCGAATTGGTAATCGTCATAGCGCGTGCGGTCGAAGGTGGTTTCCACCGTGATGCCGGCAGCGGCGAGCTTGGAGCCCACCGCATCGATCAAAGCCGGATCGCAGTAACCGTGAAGCTGGCCGCTGGATTTGAGAAAAGCGGCCAATTCCGCCACGGAGGACATCGGCCTGCCATGCACCGCCTTGAAATTGCGGCAGAAGATTTCCCATGGATCGGCCCCTTCGAGACGCGGGGCCGAGTGGGTGATCGACTCGTCATAATCCGGCAGCGCCACCTTGGACTTGAGTGCTCCGGTGGCTTGTTTGATGCGGCTGAAAATCTGTGATCGGGAATCTTCGTCGGTCATGGGGGCGCGCTGATTCGTATTGCAAAGACCGGGTCTTACTCCGGAATCGCCGCATCGCCAAGCCGGGATTGATGTGGCTGCGGATTCAGCGTCGCAGCGACTCGCGGTAGAGGCCGGCCACAAGTGCAAGGCCGTTGTGCATGCTGTTGGCATGCACCTCGTAGCGCGGGTTGTCGGTGGCCGAGGCCATCCGGCGCATGATCGAGGACTTGCGCGAGCGGAACGTGCCGTCGTCGCCAGTGGTCATTTGCTGCCGCGTCGCGGCCTTGTGCTCCAGACGATCCAGATCCTTGACGGTGAAGATCGGCGGTTTCTCCGAAGCCTCGCCGGCCGCTTTGGCCGGCACTGTGGTTTTCAAAATGCGATGGTTGTCGGATTCACGGGCCACCAGCGGGGACAGGCAGCCGAGGATCAGGCAAACCACCAAGCGGGGGGACACTTGTTGGTTCATAATGTTTTGGGGGTGACGGCAGCATTAAAGCCCGGAATCGCCGGTCGGCGCAACCCTCCTGTTTCACGTGATCACGTAATCCGCGCCCACCCGTGATTCGGAGATGGCGCGGTGGCGGTTCCAGGGTTTGAATCCCGCGCCTCAAACCCACATGATTCCCACTCCCAACCAACTGTTCGCGCAATTCGAGCGCGGCGAGATCGAACGCGAGCAACTGCATGCGCTGCTGGCGGTGCACGCCCGCGAACTGATCCGGGAAATGGAGGATGATCACCAAAATCCCGCGGCGGCTTGGATCGAAGGCCTGCTGGCGCGGCAGGCGGTCCGCAGTCTGGTGCGGCGTCATGGCAATCGCCTGCTGCGCGAAGTGCTGGTGGCCTTGTCCGAGGTGCCGGATTTCCCACCCGCCAGATACTTGTGGAATGCCTCGCATCCGGATGTGCCGTTGCATTGCTTCCTGCGCATCCGTCGCGAGCCCGTGTTTCGCATCGCACGGCTGGTGAAACATGAGCAATCCGTTGAATTGATCGTCGAACACGGCGCGGCCGGGCGGGGCAGGGGAACGCGGCAAATCCTCACCCTGCGGCGCGACTCCCAGTGGCGGCTTAAAGTGGTGGAACCATGAGTTTGTGGCGTGAATCACGGCTGACACTGCGCCTGGCGCTGCCCCTGATGATCGGGCAGCTCAGCCAGATGCTGCTGGGTGTGGCGGACACCGTGATGGTCGGCCACCTCGGTGTCACAGAGCTTGCGGCACTGACATTTGCCAGTTCGCTGTTTCACCTGCCGTTTGTGTTCGGAATCGGAGTCTTGACCGCGGTTTCGGTATTCACCTCCAACAGCCGCGGGGCTGACGACGCGCCGGCCGCCCGCGCGGGCTGCCGCAACGGCCTGATATTGGCAACCTCGCTCGGCATGTGCCTGTTCGCTCTTTCATGGATCGTTTCGAATCACCTCGGCAGCTTCGGCCAGCCGCCGGAGGTCGCCGCGCGCACGACACTTTATTTCCGCATCCTGATGGCCTCGGTCATCCCGGCGCTCGCCTCCATCGCACTCAAAAACCATGCCGACGCGCTCAACCGGCCATGGCCGCCCTTCTGGATTTTCCTCGGCGGCGTGATGCTCAACATCGGACTCAACTGGATCATGATCTATGGCAAGCTCGGCTGCCCGGAGCTCGGGCTGGAAGGTGCGGCGTGGGCCACCCTCATCGCGCGCGCCGCCATCCTCGCCGCGATGCTCGTCTGGCTGCGCCGGGCTGCCGACCTGCGCGATTGGGTGCCTCATCGCTGGTGGCGCATGCCGGATTTTGCAAAAATCCGCAGCCTGCTGGGTATCGGACTGCCTGCCAGCGCGCAAATGATGTTCGAAGTCTCCGCCTTCTCGCTCGCCGGCCTGATCATGGGCCGCTTCGGTCCGGTATCGATGGCCGCGCACCAAATCGCCATCACCCTGGCAGCCACCGCATTCATGATTCCGCTCGGCCTGTCGATGGCGCTCACCGTGCGTTTCGGCGAGGCCCATGGCGCGGGGGAAAATGAGCGCCTCCGACCAATTGCAATCTCGGGTTGGCTGATGGTGACCTGTTTCGGCCTGCTCGGCGCATCATGTTTTCTGGTATTCGGCGATTGGATGGCCTCGGCATTCACCCGCGACGCGGAGGTGATCCGGCTGACCGCCTCGCTGTTGGTGATCGTCGGCGTGTTTCAGATTTTCGACGGCCTGCAAGTCGGCTCCTCGGCGATGTTGCGCGGCCTGCATGATGTCCGCATGCCCGCGCTCATGAGCTTCGTTTCCTATTGGTTGTGCGGTCTGCCGGTTGGAGCCGGTCTGGCATTCGGCCTCGGCCTCGGAGCCCGCGGCGTCTGGTGGGGGCTTGCCGCCGGGTTGTTCGTGGCCTGCCTCACGCTGGGGCCGCGCTTGTGGAACCGCAGCGGCCGTGCTAAGTCCATCCCGTGATTCGGTTCCTCATCATCGCGTCGCTTGGCATGGCGGCCCTGGCCACGGCCCAGCTCCAAAAACTCCACCCGTGCACGCTCATCGAGACCGCTTGGGCCGATGGCGACAGCTTTGCCGTGCGCCTGCCCGACGGCAAACAGCAAACCATCCGCCTCTACGGTGTGGATTGCATCGAGATGCATGTGCAGGGAGACGACTCGAACGCCCGCCGCCTGCGCGACCAGCGGCGTCATTTCGGCATCGCCGACATCCTCACCGCCAAATCCGTGGGCGAGTCGGCAAAGGCAGAGACTTTCCGCAGACTCGCCAAACCCTTCACCATCCACACCTCCTTCGCCGACGGCCGGGGAGATGGAAGGTTTTCCCGTGTTTATGCCTTCGTGGAGACCGCGGATGGCACGGATCTCTCGGAAGAACTCGTCACCAAGGGGCTCGCACGGGCGTATGGCGTGGTGCGGCAGCGGCCCGACGGCACGCCCGGACCCGAGTGGATGGAGCAACTCAAGGACCTGGAACTCACCGCCGCGCGCGCCGGCCGCGGTGCCTGGGCGCATACCGATTGGGCATCACTTCCCGCAGCGCGCAAACAGGCGCGCGACGAACTCTCCGAACTTGAGACCGCCAAGGGTCGTCGCGACGTCACCGAAGACCAGCCGGTGGACCTCAATTCCGCCGCGCGCGACGAGTTGATGAATCTTCCAGGCATCGGCGAGAAAACCGCCAACGAAATCATCGGCAACCGACCCTTCGCAAGTGTCGACGAGATCACGCGCGTTCCCGGCATCGGCCCTGCGACTTTGGAGAAGCTCCGGCCGCTCGTGATCGTGAAAAAGCGCTGATTCAGCCCTGTTGGTGCTGTTGGTAGCGGATCACCCGCACTTTCTCCAGGGTCACCAAGCCACCGTCCATCATGGTGTCGAGCACCGGCAGGAAGGCCTCGATTTTCGCCTCCTCGTCAATGATTTCCACGACCATCGGCAGGTCGTCCGAGAGCCGCAGGATCTTCGCGGTGTGCAGCCGACTGTTCGCGCCGAATCCCATCGGGCTGCGCAATACCGTCGCGCCGGCCAGCCCGCAGGCACGCGCCCTGAGCACAATCGCCTCGTAGAGCGGACGTCCTTCATGGCGGTCGGATTCACCGATGAAGACGCGCAGGAGTTCCGCTTGTTCGGGAAGTTTCATGTCAGGGTCCTTTCAGAGAGGTGATGGCTTGCGCGGCCATGTGACCCAGCCACACGGCGATCAGGCAGGCGATCAGCGAACCAACCGCATTCGCGGCGGCCAAGAGCCATTGGCCGTCGCGCGCCAGGTTCAGGCTTTGCAAACTCAGCGAGGAAAACGTGGTGAACCCGCCGAGCACCCCCGTCATGAAAAACTGCCGCTGCGTGGCGTCCGCGAAAATCCTACCGTCCGGTCCCGTGAGCGTGGCGAACAACCCGATGATGAAACACCCGGTCACATTCACCGCGATGGTGCCCCATGGAAACGTTTCGCCGAAACGCTGCGCCACCCATCCCGACAGGCCGAACCGTGCGGCACCGCCGATGCCGCTGCCAATCGCGATCCACAGGTAAAGGGCCATGGTTTGTTTCTGCTGGATGTGGCGGCCGTGAATCCCGCTTGCGTGCCGCTTCCCGGTCAAGCCGCCGGCGGCAATCCGGTTAAACGGCCTTGCACCATTCACTTGAGGAAACTCTTGAGCATCCAGATGGTTTTCTGATGCAGCGTGATCCGTTCGGTCATCAGGTCCTGGGTCTCGGGATCGTTGACTTCGCCGGCCAGATCGCGCGCCTTGATGGCATCCTTGACCAGCTTCTCGTTGGCGGCGAGCAGTGCGCTCACGTAAGCCTCCTGCGGCCGCGGCGAGTCGAATTCCTTCATTTGTGCGGCGGCGGCCAGCGTGCCGAGTCCGCCGATGGCATACGCACCCACCGCGCGAATCCGCTCGGCGATCTCGTCAATGGCGATGAAGAGTTCCTCGTATTGGGTTTGAAACGCCGTGTGCAGCGCGAAGAAACCCGGTCCCTCCACATTCCAGTGGCCGAGGTGCGTGAGGGACATCA
>JALOUA010000384.1 GCA_025457625.1 Akkermansiaceae bacterium | reverse complement strand
AGTTTTTCACCGCTCCAAAACGCTCGGCGCGGGCAGTCCTGCGGGCGCTTATTGATGAGTTTCCGGAGTTGGTTGGGTTGGCGGACCCGTTGTTTCGCGAGCTCGAGGATCTTGCTTCATCGATTCCCTATCATGCCAGCCTCTACAGCCGGGAAACCACCCCACGGTGCTTCGCGTTGTTCGATGAATTGCCGGAGTTCCGGGACATCGGACGCTCGCTGCCCGCCTACCAACGCCCATGAACCGGGAACATCCATTGCCGTCGCGCCTCAATCTGGTCATCTCCACGGGACAGATCGTCGCGATGCTTTCCATGCTTGCCGCCGCCGGTGCGGTGTCCTCGCCGTGGGCGCTCGCGGCGCTGGCCATCGGCTATGCCCTGATGATGAATTCCGCATACGCCATGCTGCACGAGGCGGAGCACGGTTTGCTCCACGACCATCGCCGCGTGAATGACTTCGCCGGCATGGTGCTCGCCTTGTTTTTCCCCGCGCCGTTCCACCTGCTGCGCCAGGGCCACATCGGCCACCACCTGCGCAACCGGTCGGACGACGAGGCCTTTGATTTTTATTTCGAGGGCGAAAGCCGCTTGTGGAAAACCCTGCAATTGTATGGCATTCTAACCGGGTTCTTTTATCTCGCCGTGGTTCTTGGAAACCTCATCGCGCTGATCCATCCGCGTTGGCTCAAGGCACGTTGGGCGGATTTCGACCGACCGACCCGCGCGCTGCTGGACTCACTCAATCCGCGCTATTTCCGCCTGATCCGGGTGGAGGCGTTGGCGGTTTTCGCGCTGCATGCGGGCTGGATGGTTTTGTGGAACGTGCCGGTTTGGAAATATCTGGTTTTGCTGGCTAGTTTCGGCGTGCTCTGGTCCGCGCTGCAGTATGTCCACCATTTCGGCACCGGCCGGGACGTGCTCAAGGGAGCCAGAAACCTCCGCACCTGGAAATGGCTCGATGCGCTCTGGTTGAATCACAATTGGCACCGCAACCACCACGCCAAACCCACCGTGCCATGGGTCCACCTTCCCGATGCCGGTGAAGAGGGCGATGGCGAGCGCGGCCGTCTCCTGACCGCCTACCTGCGGATGTGGAAGGGTCCGCGTTTCACTGACGAACATGTCCAGAACCACCATGCCGGGAAAATCATCCGCTGATTTCAAGGGTGTGCGGCTTGCGATGCTGCTGCTCAATCTGGTGCCACTGCTCCACCTCGCAGCGACTCTCGGTTGTTTTTTCCTGCCGGGGTCATGGCCGCTTCGCGTGGCCTGTGCGGCGGCGGCGCTCTATCTGCTGCCGGTTCTTCCGGGGCGGCTTCTTCGCGAATCCCTGCGCCGTGCGCCATCCCGCATCCCGCCGGGTTCGGGCGATTTCCTGAAATGGTGGGTGGTCTTCCAGTGCCAGGTGGTTTTCCTCCGGTTCCCCGCGCTCGAGGAAATTCTGCGCTGCATCCCGGGACTTTATTCGCTCTGGCTCCGTCTGTGGGGTTCCCGGATCGGCAAACTCACTTATTGGGCTCCCCACACCATCATCCTCGACCGTGGATTCCTCGACATCGGCGACCACGTCGTATTCGGCGCCGGAGTGCGCCTCAATCCGCACGTCATGGATCGCGACGGACAGGTGATGCTGTCCCTCGCTCCGGTCACCATCGGCGATGGCGCGATGATCGGCGGATATTCCCTGCTCACCGCCGGAACCGTGATCGCAGCCGGCGAAGCCACCCGCGCGTTTTTGATTTGCCCGCCGTTCTCAACATGGAAGGATGGCAGGCGAATCCGCCAACCGTCATGAAACACATCATCATCCCGCTGCTGGCGCTCTGCCTGCCCGCCCTCGCCATCGAAGAAGACAAGCAGGCGCTCCGCGATCTCCAGGCCATCTATGAAAAAGCCATTGCGGAGCGCGATATCGACGCGTTGAAACCCCATCTCGCGCACGATTTCACCGCCGTGATGATCACTGCGGAGGAAGTCAAAGGCTTCGACGGCATCGCCGCCTATTGGACGAAGGTCGAGGAATTCATCGGCGACGGGGGAACGTATCGGGTGAGCGTCGATCCCGACGATTCAATCTTCGAGGGCAATCTCGCCATTGCCAAGGGCCGCGCCATGGAACAGGTGAAACTCGGCAACGGCAAGAAACTGGAGTTCACCTCCCTATGGACGGCCATCGCCCGCAAGGAGGGCGCCGCATGGAAACTGGTTCGAATCCATGCCGCCATCGATCCCGTGGACAACCCGATCATCAAGGTCCTGCAAGGTTCCAAACAATGGTTCATCGGTATTGGCGCTGTTCTTGCCGGCCTGATCATCGGACGGTTGCTGCCCAGGCGGAAAGCATCCTGATTCACCCCACTCCGATCATGATGCCGAGCGCCGACTCTCCTCCGACCCGCCCGTGGCGCGTCGCGCTCATTTCGCCCAAAGGGCCGCTGTATCGTCACCGCAAGGGGATTTTCAAAAAGTCGCTGCGTTATCAACCGCTCACACTCACCACGCTGGCGGCTTTGGTGCCTGATGATTTCCCGGCGGAGCTAACCTTGATCGACGAGGGCATTCAGGATGTTCCTGACGCGCTTGAGGCCGATCTGATCGGCATCACGGTGATCACCGGCACCGCCAAGCGCGCTTACGAACTGGCCGCCCGCCACC
>JALOUA010000383.1 GCA_025457625.1 Akkermansiaceae bacterium | reverse complement strand
AAATCACTGCGGGCGGCGTAGTCGAGGGTGTTCACGCAGAGGCGGCCGTAGGGTTCGGAGGAAAATTTCACGCCGTAGGGTTTGATGCGCTCGCGCAGGCGGTCGATGTAGTTGTCCAGCGTGACCTCGCCGACAGTGCGGCGGACGTCGCGGAGAAAACGTTCGGTGAGATCCAGGCTGCCGACCGCGTGGCCTGTTAGAACGGGCAGCCACGGGGCGATGTCGTAGCCGCGGCGTTGCCTGAATTCCTCGGCGAATCCGTTGGTCCAGTTCTGGCCGTAGGCTTCCCAACTGTCGATGTGGAGGTATTGCAGCGTGCGCCCGGCCTTGTCGCCGGCGGCATCGAGGATCGGCTTGAGGTGGTGGTCGAAATGCGCGTCGATGCCGCGCGGATGGAGGCGGTCGGCTTCGAGGCCGAGCACAGCGGAAGGCACCGGGCGGGTCATCTTGAGGTTGGTGGCGTGGCCGAGGCGGACGACCGTCCATTCGCCGGGCGGCGCGTCCCAGCGCAGTTGGCCATCCGCGTCCATCTTGCCTGTTAGATCGACGATCTTGCCGGAGTCCAGCGGGACGGCCTTGGTTTTTCCGGCCAAGGCCGGCGGGTCGGTGAGCCAGCCGCGGCCGTCGTAGATTTCCAGAGGATCCGGCTTGTTGTTAGACTGGAAAAGGCGCGAGCTTTCCGCCTGCGATGACGGGTAGGCGAAGACGCTGGCATCACGGAAAGAATCGGCGCGCCCGATGGCGGCGGCGACATCAGGGCGCATCTTTTCGTCGGGGTGCAGCCAGATCAGCGGAGGCTCGGTCGGCACCTTCGGCTGCGGCAGCTTCACGGTCACTGTTTGACCACCGCGCACCTTGGTTTCCGACCAGATGAGTTTTTGCATCGAGATGTCCGGAGTGATGTGGGGTCCGCCGCTGCCATAGCCGAAGTCCACGCTGAGCGTGAAAGCGAGCCCGAGGCGGTCCGCCTCGGCGATGGCCCACTGCATGGCGTCGTGCCATTTCTTGCTTCCGGCCTCGATCGGGCCGCGCGGGGCCCAGCGTGGTCCGCTGACCTCCATCCAGATCACGCCGCCGATGCCGACGTCTTTCATGGTCTCGAGGTCCTTGGTGATGCCCTCGCGGCTGATGTTGCCATTGATCCAGAACCAAAACACCCAAGGCCGCATCTCGTCGGGCGGGGACTTGAAAGAGGATTCCAAATCGGACGCGGCGTGGCCGGGAAGGGCGAGGACGCAGGAAAACAGAAGGGAAACGATGACGCGGGTGAGGGATTTCATTTTGCTTTCCGGTAGTCCGCGCCTGTCAGGCTGTTGAGCACGGATTCCTGCCATTGGCGGAGCTCGGCCTGGAGTTTGCGGACGAGATCGGTTTGTTGGTCGGCGAGGTTGGTTTTCTCGGCGGGATCGGATTTCAGGTCGAACAACTCGATGCCCGTTTCGCCCTTTTTCTCGCGGACGACGAGCTTGTGGTCGCCGGCGATGAGCGAGCGCGGCCCGCGGAAATCGGCTTCGGTGATGGCGGGGTGGCGGAAGTTGAGGAAATCGCGGGTGGCCTTGGTGCCGCTGAGCTTGACCAGCGGAGTGGTGCCTTGCTGCAGTTCGGGATCGATGTAGGGTTCCGGCTTGGAAGCCATCAGGCGGCGGGTGTCGAATTCCCAGAATGCCATGGGCGTGGGGCGGGCGTCCAGTTTGCCATCGAATACAGGGCCAAGATCGATGCCGTCGAGCGGGCGGTCCGGCAAGGGCTGGCCGGTGATGGCGGCGAGGGTGGGCAGCAGGTCGCTGGTGTTGGCGCGGAAGGCGGTGGTGCGGGGTTTCGGGATGCGCGCGGGCCATTCGATCAAACCGGGAACGAGCGTGCCGCCCTCATAGATTTCGCCCTTTGCGCCGCGGTGGGGAAATCCCAGCGCGCTCTCGGCCGAGGTGCCGTTGTCGCCGCAGTAGAACAGCAGCGTGTTGTCGCGCAGGCCGGTTTCAGTTAGATGCCTGCGCAGCATGCCGATGGCACGGTCCATGGCGGTGATTTCCGCATAACGCTCGCGCAGCACTTCGCCCTGTGGGCGGCGCGTCGGCCTGCCGGTCTCGTTAGAGGTGAGGCCGACCATCTTCGTATATTTCGCGGGCAGGTCGTCATAGAGCGCGAGGTCCTGCGGCAGGCCGCTGTAGGGTTCGTGGGGCGAGCCGAACCAGATGACCTGGAGGACCGGCTTGCCGGCCGCTTGCGCGCGGTCGATGCCGGCGATCGCCTCGCGGATGAGGATCTCGGAGCTTTCGCCCTTGAAGACCTCCGGCGGGCCGCCGTTGCGCGAGAGCGGCGGGTTCAACTCGAAGAAGTTGTCGTGCGACAGCCATTCGTGGAAACCCATCGCGCCCGGATTCACCGGCGAGCCCGCCTTGACCGCGCCGACGTGCCATTTGCCGAGGTGCATGCAGTGGTAGCCGGCCTTGGATAGCAGGTGGGCGATGGTGATTTCCTCCGGCCGCAGCGACCAGCCTGGCGCGAAGGTGCCCATGCGGTTGGGATGACGGCCGGTGAGGAAGCTCGCGCGGGTCGGCGAACAACTCGGATGCGCGGCATAGAAGCGGTCGAACTTCAAACCCTTCGCCGCCATCTCGTCGAGCACCGGGGTTTTGACGTGCGGATGTCCGTTGTAGCCG
>JALOUA010000123.1 GCA_025457625.1 Akkermansiaceae bacterium | reverse complement strand
CCGCCGTTCGGTCATGCGGGCGAACGCACGCTCAACCACCTGATGCGCGGGCATGGCGGATTCGAGGGCAACGCGCAGACGCTGCGGCTGCTCACCGAGCGGATTTTCTCCGCGAAGAAAACCGGCATGGATCCGACGCGCGCGTTTCTCGACGGCATCCTGAAATACAAGTCGCTGTGGTCCGAACTCAAAACCGCAACGGGCGGAACGCCGGAACATCACTTCATCTACGACGACCAGCAGGCGCATCTCGACTGGGCGATGGGCGGTCATGATTTCCCGCTCGAACTGCCGCCCGGCCCGGCGCGCGACAAGTTCAAGTCCATCGAATGCCAGGTGATGGACTGGGCGGACGACACGGCCTACTCGCTCAACGATCTATCAGACAGCGTGCGCGCCGGTTTCCTCAACCTGGAGAAAATCGAGTCATGGGCGGAGCGGCACGGTCATCCCGCCGGCGAGGGCACGCCGCTCGGCGACCTGCTGCGGGCGATCCGGCTCAGGCGCGTCGATCCCTTTGTGGGCAAACGCATCGGCCGCTACATCCAGTCCACGCGGCTGGAGACCGACGTGAATTTTCTGAGTGCCGAGACCCACCGCTACCGCTACCGGCTTGCGGTCGATGAAGATGTGAAGGCGGAGTGCGCCCTGTTCAAGCAGCTCGCCTTCGAGGTGGTGTTCCTTTCGCCGCAGTTGAAGCAACTCGAACACAAGGGCAGCCGGATGCTGCGGCAGTTGTGGGAAGTGCTCGGCGAACGCTACATCGCCGGCCGCCCGATCGACGGCCAGGATTTCCAACTGCTGCCCGCGGATGCGGCGGAGGAAATCACCGGCGCGCCGGACGAGGCGACGCGCGCGCGCCTGGTCTGCGACTTCCTCGCCGGCATGACCGACGGTTATGCCGCGCGCACCTACAAGCGCCTGTTCTCGCCGGACTTCGGCTCGATCGGCGATTTGATCGGTTAGAAACTCACTTCGACTGCTCGAGCATGCGCAGCAGCGGGGCTTCGGCGCGTTGGCGGAGGGATTCCTCCATTTCGACGCGCGGGGCGAGGTTGGCGAGGCAGTCGCGGAGTTTCTGCAGCGTGTTCATCTTCATGTAGCGGCAGTCCGCGCAGGCGCAGCGGTCGGTGGGGCCGGCGATGAGGTTCTTGTCCGGACACTCCTTGCGCAGGCGGTGCAGCATGCCGCTCTCGGTGACGACGATGATGTCCCTGACCGGTGCCTCCTTGCAGTAGGAAACCATTCTCTCCGTCGAGCAGACCTCATCGGCCAGCAATCTAACCGCCTGTGTGCATTCCGGGTGGGCGACGACGAGCGCGTCGGGAAACTCCGCCTTGATGCGGTTGATCGAGTCGCGGGTGAACTCGACGTGGACATAACAATTGCCCTTCCACAAATCCATCCTGCGGCCGGTCTGCTCCATGACCCAGGCACCGAGGTTTTCGTCGGGAACAAAGAGGATGGGGCGGTCCTTGGGCGCGAGGTTGACGATCTTCACGGCGTTGCCGGAGGTGCAGATCACATCGCAGAGCGCCTTCACCGCGCCGGAGCAGTTGATGTAGGCGATGACATAATAGTTTCTGTCCGCGTTCTGTTTGAGGAAGGCTTCGAGCTGTTCTGCGGGGCACGATTGTTCGAGCGAGCAGCCGGCGTCGGCATCGGGCAGCACGACGATTTTGCCGGGGTTGACGATTTTGGCGGTCTCCGCCATGAAGTGGACGCCGCAGAAGGCGATGACATCGGCGGCGGTGGCCTTGGCGTGATAGGCGAGGCCGAGCGAGTCGCCGACGTAGTCCGCGACGTCCTGGATGTCGCCGGTCTGATAGTTGTGGGCGAGGATGACGGCGTTGCGTTGCTTCTTGAGGGCGAGGATTTCCTCCTTGAGGTCGAGAGCGGCGGCGGGCATGGGGTCAATGAAGCACTGGATTTGATGCATGACATCCGAAACCTTGGAATGACTACGGCACTGCGCCGGAGAGTTCCAGGGTGCCGGTGTGTTTGGCGCGGGATTTGACGATGAATTCGGAGCAGCGGACGAGTCCGTGAAGGCGTGCGCCTTTTTCCAGCGTGACGGGGCCGGAGCAGGTGAGGCGGCCGCGGACATGGCCGTCGATGATGGCGGTGACGGCGGTGACGGCACCGAGGAATTCGACGCGGGCGCCCTTTTCGACGCGCAGTTGGCGGCATTGCAGCGAGCCGTTGATCTTGCCGTCGCTGCGGATGACGAGATCACCCGAGGATTCGACATTGGCGGAGAGTCCGCCGAGCACGGTGAGGTGGTGGCAGCGGATGGTGACGCCGGAAACCGAGCCGGTCTTGCGGATGATCACGTTGCCGCGGGTTTCGATGCGCGTGTTGGAATGCCCGGTGATCTCGTGATCGAGCAGGTTGACATATCCGCCGCACTTCGGGCACTGGCTTGACTGCGCCTCGGCGATGGCCGTGAACCCGTGGCCGCAGACGAAACAAATGACTTCGCGCGGAGGTTTGGCGGGATGCAGGAGGCGCATGAACCATGAGCGGGCCGCGGGGATGGCGGGGCCATAACGCGGCGGCGCTTTGGCGGGTGCCGTCACCGGCGGCGCGGCGTAGTCGCCATCCTGCCGTGGTTTGGCGAAGCGCGCCACCGATTGGGTGCGCGTCACGCCCTTGCCCTCCCTGACCTGGAAATTCGTCCGGCAGCCGCGGCACTGGGTGGAGATCACCAGCGCGGGTTCGGTTTGCACATGTCCGCACTCCGGGCAAGCCACCTGGATGCGATGGCGCTGTGGCTCATCGGTCATGACAGGTCGGCGGGGGCTCGGTTCTTGGGCGCTCGGTTTCAGGGCTTGGTTCCGGCGAGCAAGGTTCCTTGTTTCGGCAGTTCCGGGCTGTCACCGGATTTGGCTGGCGCCGGGGCGGCGGCGGGGCCTTCGGCCGCTTT
The DNA here is from genome assembly GCA_025457625.1 of Akkermansiaceae bacterium. Lineage (GTDB taxonomy): Bacteria > Verrucomicrobiota > Verrucomicrobiia > Verrucomicrobiales > Akkermansiaceae > Luteolibacter. The sequence goes on along the minus strand of JALOUA010000123.1, from coordinate 14,352 downwards.
GGCTGGAGTGGCCGGTGACTGGCCCTGCGGCGCGGCTGCGGGCGTGCCAACGGTGGATTTGCCGACGAAAATGGCACCCGCCTCGATGGAGAGGGTCTTGGCCTTGATGTCGCCGACGACTTCCGCGCTGGCCTTGAGTTCGACGCGGTCGGTGGCGGTGAGGTTGCCGTGAACCTTGCCGTAAACGACGACAGTGGCGGTTTTCACCTCGGCCTTGATGCGGGCGTTCTCACCCACGGTGAGGTTGCCATCGGAGGTGATTTCGCCCTCGATTTTGCCATCGACGACGAGGTCGTTGGTGAATTTGACGGAGCCTTTGATCTCCACGTCCGAGGAGAGCACGTTGCGGGTGGCGGCCGGCGAGGTGCGCGCGGGCGCGGCGGGCTGGGCCGCATAGGCGGCGGGTGCGTTTGACTGGATCGGTTCCGCATGGCGGATATCCGGTAGCGAGGGTGCGGTGCGGTTGGCTTCCGCCTGGTCTTGGCCGATGACTTTTTTGAACACGGTGTGATGCGGTTGGGGTTGATGGATGGGGATTTGAAGGAGCGCTCAGGGCTCCGGAGTTGCGGGTGATGGTTCGCCGGGCGGGGGTTCCGGCGCGGGTTGCGGGGCAGCCTCCGCCGCAGGGGGCGTCTCAATGGAGGCGGGTGGCGCGGCAGGCGGGGCAACGGGTGTGGCGGCGCCGGCTGCCGGTGTTTCAGGCGCGGGCGGGGGAGGATCCACTTCGACGGGTGGCTTCGCCTTGAGGCTGGCGATGCGTTCACCGGCGGTGCCCGCGAATCCGCTCTCGGGGAAATCGGTTTTGGCACGGTTGTAGAAAGCTTGCGCCTTTTCGGTGTCTCCCGCGGCTTTCGCGAGGTCGCCCAGGCAGATCATGGCGTAGGGTGCGAGGTAGCGGGATTGGGGGTCGTCCGTAATTTCCTGATAGAGTGCGGTGGCGTCGGCGCTTTTGCCCTGGGCCATCAATTTGGAACCGAGGCTGGCGCGTGCGGTGGCAAGCGCCGGGTGTTGCGGGTTGGAATCGATGAATGCCCGCAGCGTGCCGATGGCGGTGTCCTGTTGGCCCTCTTTCCATTGCAGGTCCGCGAGCAGGATGGTGGCGCTGCGTGCGGCGTGAGTGTCGGGATGTTCGCTGATGACGGCCTGCAGGGTGGCCGGATCCCCGGCTTTATTGAGTTGCGCGCCGGCGGTGTGCTGGCGGCTTTTCTCGATGCCCCGGTAAACGACCCATCCTGCCGCGGCGAGGACTAGCAAGAGGGTGAGGGCCAGCAGGGTTTTCTGATGGGTGTCGAGAAACTGCTCGAAGGCGCTCGGCCCGTGGGAGATTTCCGCGAGCGGTGAATTGGATACTGGATGATCGGCGGCCATGACGGGGAACTTCCGCAACTGCGGAAGCCCGATCAAAGCGGCAGCGATGGCGAAATCAATGCGTAAGTCGGGCGTTGGCAGGATTTTCTCGCCGAGACTGGCGTGGCGGCCGTTTTATTGCCCACCGGCGGGTTTCAGCTCGGAGAGCAGGGCTTCCATGGTGAGTTCGGCAAAGGATCCGGGCGTGCCTGAGAAATGGATGCGGCGTTCACCATCGAGAACATAGACCAGAGGCAGGGAGTTCACGCGATAGGCGCTGGCGAGTTTGCCGTCCGGGTCGGAAAAATTGCGCCAGGTGACTGCGGAATCGGCTTCCAGCGAGCGGAGTTTATCAAGCGGGTCGAGGTTCACTCCGAGCACGGTGACCGGTCGGCCCTCGAAGCGCTGGCGAACCGTGTTGGTCATCGCGATCACGCGCTCCGCCTCGTTCATCGCACTGCTCCAGAACAGAAGCATCACGATGCGGCCGGCCTCGTCGGAGAGCTTGAGCGGACGGTTGGCGGAGTCGGTTCCCACCAGATCCGGCGCAACCCGGCCCTTGTTGAGATGGCGGATGATGTAGAGCTCGTCTTCCGCCAGCTTGGCCACCGTCACGCCGCCGCCCAGATCGACATCGGAAGCGTCGATGATCGCCTTGCGCAGGCAGGTCAGGCGTTTGCGCATCAGTTCCGGGTCGTCGCCGAGGGATTTGAGCACCAGCGAGGCGGCGATGGCGGCGACTCCCTGGATGCGCGGGTCCGGGTTGGTGGTCTGGATTTTCTCCAGCATGGCGAGCGTGCGGGGATTTCCGGAAGCGGCCAGAGCCATGCACATCGGCATCAGTTTGGGGCTCTTGAGGTGATGGGTTTCGACGGCTTGGAGAACCGCCTGTGTTTCCTCCACGAAGGCTGGCGCGTTCGAGCCATCGGGCCGCGCTTCCACCAGACCCGGCGTGATACTCAGAAACCAGGCCGCGGGTTCGATGGTCCATTCCTCATCGAGCGCGGTGCCGATCTGTTCCCACATGCGGCGCGCCTGGGGCAGGCGCTCCGGCCGCTTGGCAAGGACCGCGTCATGGGTCTCGGGAGTGGCGGCCGCGCGCATTTCAATCGACCAGTTCCGCACGGCGCTGTCCCACGATTCCATGATGTGCTTCGCCTCGGCGGGTGATGCGGGCGAGTCCGCGGCAATTGACAGGATGGCGGCGGCGATCAGGCGGGCGGTTCGCTTCATGCGGCGAGGATTACAGAACCCGTCGGGCGGATGGAATCCGAAAACTCGCGCGATTTCCCCGCGGTTCGGAAATGTCCGCGGGGATACGCCGTGGTTGACTCGGGCCGCCATTCACCCGAATGCTTATGCGTCTCGAACATCACTCATCACATGGAAAACGTCATCATCATCGGCACCGGCTGCGCGGGATACACCGCAGCCATCTACACCGCGCGGGCCAGCCTCAATCCGCTCCTGCTCACCGGCACGCAACCCGGCGGACAGCTCACCACGACCACCGAGGTGGAGAATTTCCCTGGTTTCCCGGACGGCATCATGGGGCCGGAGTTGATGATGAAAATGCAGGCTCAGGCCGAGAAATTCGGCGCGCGCATCGCCTGGGCCAGCGTCGAATCCGTCGAGCACCGCGACGACGGCTCCTTCCTGCTGAAGGCTGGCGGGGAATCCTTCGAGGCGAAAACCGTGATCGTGGCCACGGGTGCCGCGCCACGCCATCTGGGGCTGCCCGGCGAGCAGAAACTGATCGGCCACGGCCTGACATCCTGCGCCACTTGCGATGGCGCGTTCTACCGCGATGTGCCCGTTTGCGTCATCGGTGGTGGTGACAGCGCTTGTGAAGAGGCGGATTTCCTCACCCGCTTCGCCAGCAAGGTTTACCTGATCCATCGCCGCGACGAACTGCGCGCTTCGAAAATCATGGCCGATCGCGCGCTGGCCAACCCGAAGATCGAACCGGTGTGGAATTCGACCGTCAGCGAATACCTCACCGACGAAAAAGGCGAGATGCGTGCCGTGAAGCTCCAAAACACCGTCGATGGCGGAGAATCCGAGTTGGAGGTGGCCTGCGTGTTCGTCGCCATCGGCCATGTGCCCAACAGCGGCTTCCTGGGTGACCTCGTGGACAAGGATGAAAACGATTACATCGTGCAAATCCCCGGGAAAACGGCCACCAAGACGCCCGGCTTGTTTGCCGCCGGCGATGTGGCGGACCACTACTACCGCCAGGCGATTACCGCGGCGGGCCAGGGCTGTGCCGCCGCGCTGGAGGCCGAGCGTTACCTCAGCGGGCACGCCTGAGCCCCGCGCTCAAGCCATGATCGCGCGCAGCACGTGCTCGGACTCCTTGCGCTGGAAATCCGTCGGACGCACGCCATGGAAGCTCACGAAGTCGCGTGAGAACACCTTGGCATTCGAAAATCCGAGATCGATGGCCACTTCCTTGATCGGCGAGCCATGGCGCAGCAGCTTGCGCGCCGCCACCATGCGCTCCTGCCGCAGCCATTCCTTCGGGCTGATGCCGATGCCTTCCTCGAAAACCCGCCGCAGGTGGCGCTCGGAAACCCCGACCCGGTCGCACAGGCATGACATCCGGTAATCCCCCTCGCGGGCGATCTGACTGAGGGACAGCGGCAGGGGTTCGCGTGCCAGAAGCACCAGAATTCTCCCGTCTCTTTGGATGATTTCGACGTCGCGGCGTTTCACGGTGATCAGGATGGTGGGGTGGTGGATGACAGTGGATCGAACGCGCGGATAAAAAATCAAACTCCCGGTAATGTCAATTATTTAAAAAATTCGGGGATCACAAAAAATCAACACCCTTATTTTTAAATAAACCCGGGTGGATGGCCGGTTGCATCGGAACCGGCCCCAAACGAGTCGGCCCTTCTGCTGGAGCCCTGCGCGGTGCGGCCCGGGTGAAAATGAAAAGCGCGCGCTGGAAGCCCCCCCGGATTTCTCAGCGCGCGCTTTCTTTCCACTCTCACCGGCGCTTGCCTGGCCCGCTTGACTTCCCCCCGGAGATCGAAACGGTGACCATTGGCTGGCTCGGTTGAGATTGGTGTTCCGGTCGGCCGAAGCGTCGCGGAACGGGCTCAAGATGGCTGAAAATCAGGTGTTGCAAAGCATCTTTAGGGGCTCCAAGCGGTCAAGTGGTCACAAAACCGGACACAACCGGGTATTTTCGATTTTTCATTCAACGAAAAGCCGCTGTCAGGTGTCGCGATCGCTGTTACCCGGCAATGGGAAGCGGTTTCGATGCCTCGCACGCCTTGCTTGAAGGGTCGAAAACCATCGGTCGCAAGAATCTTGCGGCCGCCAGTGAGCTGTTAGAAAGGCCGCTTCAGCGGTCCATGCCCGGCAGGCCGGCGCGGATTTTTTCGGAAAAATCCGGCGCGTCGTTGGCCGCCCTGGCCCGTTCGTTCACATGGGAAAGCCGTTTCAGCGCCGCAAACGGCAGTGTGTTGTCGATCGCGCCCCGTTGGTAGAGCAACTCGTCGCCGAAGCCATTGACGAGCATGCGCCAGTCCCATGGCGCGCGTTCGCTGGCGGTGCGCTGGTTGCGGATGGCACTGGTGCAGTTGTTGGTGATGGCATTGTACCAGCGCGGGGTCTGGTTCAGTTCGTTGACCATGTTGACATATTCCATGAACGCGGGCAGCGCGGCCTTCGCCTTGAGCCGGTAGAGATAGACTTCCTCGCCCTGGCGGTAGTTCGAGCGCACCCGGATGACATCGCGCTCATCGGCCACCACGTAGATCAGTTCGAATTGCCGGTAGAGGCCGCCGAGTGCGGAATACGATTCGCCCTTTTCCGGCCGGGTCTCGATGCTGAAGCAGATCCGGCCGTCGGGGCCGAAGTCGAAGGACAGGATCGGATGGGCCATGTAGGGGGAGCCCCAGTAGGTGATGAAAATGTCCACTCCGCGCAGGTTGCGCAGGTCGAGCCGGCGCGTCTCGTAAAGCGGGGTGAAATCCGTTTCGCTGCGATAGTCGAAATTGCGCACGTTGTGAAAGGTGACGATGTCGCCCTCGATCTGCGCGCGCGCGGTCCGGGCGACCTCCGGTTTCCAATCGCGGAACTGCCGCGGCTGGAGCGAGAGCCACCCCATCATCACCACGGTGATGGCCAGCGCGATGGCGATTTTCGCGCGCCAGCGCGGCCGGACAAAAAACGTCACCGCGCCAAGTGCGGCAACGAATGCGATGGCGACGATCTTGCGCAGCCACGGGTGGGGGAAATCGAACCACAGCGCGCCGAAAGCCCAGGCCGCGCCGGCGATCAGGACCACCCACACCACCGCCGCCGCCAGCAACCGCGCCGCGCGGCCCGGGTGCCATCCTTTGTTTGACTCATCCATGGCGGTGATGCTGGACGCTTTTCCCGTTTGCCCACAACCGCATTTTCCGATGCCAATCTTTGCTTGCGCATACGGGCCGGGTTGCTAGAATCCGCCCATCTTCCGGATGAATTGTCCGGTTTTGACTCCAACAACCAAACTGAATACCGACATGAAAATCGCCAAACTCGCCATCATCGCCGCCGTTGCCTCGCTCTTCGCCGCTTCCTGCTGCCCAAGCGCCGCACCGGCTCCCGCACCGGCTCCTGTTTCCGCCAAGTAAGCATTTGCAATCCGACACGCCCGGTCCCTTCACGGGGATCGGGCGTTTTTCTTTTCAGAGCCATGCCCCAAAAAACGCCCGCAGCCTCACTTGAAGGCTGCGGGCGGTGGTTTCGGGAGAATGGCGGAAGGCTCAGGGAGTGGCGGCGGCTTCGGTGGTGGCGGCCTCGGCCTCGGCCTCGGCCAATGTGGACGATGACCACATCCGCGGCATGGGTCGGACGCACGCCCTTCGGATAAGTCACCTCGCCCACGTGGAGCGAATCGCCGAGTTCCAGCTTGCTGATGTCCAGCTCGATGGTTTCCGGCAGATCGTCGGGAAGGCAGGTGATTTCAATGGCATGGACGTATTGTTCGATCACGCCACCCGCTTTCACGCCCGGTGCCTCGCCATTGAGGTGGGCCGGAATGTGTGCGGTGATTTCGGTCTTGCTGTCGCCTTCGCCGTCGATCTCCAGATTGACGACGATGTTTTCCGAACTGCTGCGGGCGAGCAGTTCGCCGAACGACTTGGCGTCCACCTTGAGGTTGAGGTTGGCGGCTCCGCGTCCGTAGATGACGGAGGGCAGCCAGCCTTCGCGGCGCATTTGAGTGAGGCGGCCGGAGCCGGTGCGTGCGCGGGGTGCTGCTTTGAGGGTGGTCTTCTTGGCCATGGGGAAATGGGCGTGATGGTTCGAGGGCCGCGCGCAAAACATCGTGCCAGACGCGCGGGGCGGGCTGTTTAGCGGTCCGGCGGGCGCTTGTCAAAAAATTGTTTTGCCGTTGTTTTGCCCTGCACGGATGTCGTTTCAATCCCCGGGCTGGACAAGCCTCCCGCCAGGTCTCAGTTTCCCGCCCGCACGAGAGAAGCCGTTCAGCACCCCATTTCCCCATCCATCATCCCATGGCCGCGTCCTTTCTTCCCAAGCCGTTCACCCACCACTACGAAATCGATCCGAAATACGCCAAGAGCGCCGTTTACATTTCCTGCGAGTTCGGCATCGACCAGAGCTTCAAAGTCTATTCCGGGGGCCTCGGATTCCTTGCCGGATCGCACATGCGCTCGGCGGCGGACCTGAAGCAGAACCTTTGCGGCATCGGCATCCTCTGGACCTACGGTTATTACAACCAGGCGCGCGGCGAGGACCGCGAACTGGCCATCCAGTTCCGCAAAAAGGAATACGCGTTTCTCCAGGACACCGGCATCCGTTTCACCGTCACGGTGCACGGCCACCCGGTCTGGGTGAAGGCGATGTTCCTGCCCGGCGACGTCTTCGGCACCGTGCCGATGTTTTTCCTGAGCACCGACATCGAGGAGAATGATCCGCTTTCGCGCGCGATCACCCACCGCCTGTATGACCAGGACCATCTCCGGCGCATCGCGCAATACATCATTCTGGGCGCGGGAGCCGGCCGCCTGCTCGACGAACTCGGTGTGGACCCCGAAGTCTGGCACCTCAACGAGGCCCACGGCCTGGCCGCGGCGTTTCACCTCTACGAGAAACACCACAGCCTTGAGGAGGTGAAAAAACGCCTCGTCTTCACCACCCACACGCCGGAGGACGCCGGCAACGAGCGCCACGACTTCAACCTGCTGCGCGACTTCTCGTTTTTCGGCAACGTCTCCGAGGAGGAGGTGCGCCAGATCACCGGCATCGATGGCGGCGAGTTCAACCATTCGCTGGCCGCGCTGCGGCTGGCGCGCATCGCCAACGGGGTGTCCAAACTCCATGGCGAGGTCTCGCGCCAGATGTGGAAGCCTTATCCAAACATTTGCGAAATCACCCACATCACCAACGCCCAGAACAAGAAATACTGGGTGGACCACGGACTCGAGCACGCGCGGACCAACGGCAGCGCCGAGGAACTGCGCCACCGCAAGCGCGAGCTCAAGGAGCGGCTCTTCCGCGTGGTGGCGGACCAGACCGGGAAACTCTTCAAGCCCAACGTGCTGACCATCGTCTGGGCGCGTCGTTTCGCCGGCTACAAGCGGCCGGACCTCATCACGCGCGACATCAAGCTGTTCCGGGAAATGCTCAACAACACCCGCCATCCGGTGCAGATCATCTGGGCGGGCAAGCCTTACCCGTTCGATTACGGCGCCATCGAGCTCTTCAACCGCCTCATCCATGTCACGCGCGACTTTCCCAACGCCACGGTGCTCGTCGGCTACGAACTCGAACTCTCGCGTTTCCTCAAGAACGGCTCCGACGTCTGGCTCAACAACCCGGTGGTCACCCGCGAGGCTTCCGGCACTTCGGGCATGTCCGCGGCCATGAACGCATCCGTCAACCTCTCCACCTTCGATGGCTGGGTCTGCGAGTTCGCCAAGGATGGCAAAAACTCGTTCATCATCCCGCCGGCCGACCCCGATCTCAGCCCCGGCGACCGCGACCGCCACGACCTGCTGGGTTTCTATCAGATTCTCAACGAAAAAGTGCTGCCCACCTATTACGACAAGCCGGAGGAATGGAGCCGGATCGTCTTCAACTCGATGAACGACGTGGTGCCTTTCTTCGACGCCGACCGCATGGTCGCCGAGTATTACAAGAAGATATACACGGTGAAGGCGTGAGGGCTTGAGGGCGTGTCGGACAAACAGGTTGGAAACGCAGTGCCCGCATTCCTGTTAGGCAGGTCGCCCGGGTGCGCGGGCATGGTGAAAACGGCCAGCGTTTTGATGAACCCGCCTCAAATCTGCTTATGGGGCCGGCTACCGTACACGATGATGCGTGTTTCGGGGTCGTTCCGCAAGTAGGCGAAGGCCCAGCCCACCAGCACGGAAATGCGGTTGCGGAAACCAATCAGGAAAAGGATGTGAATGAACAGCCAGGCGAACCATGCGGGCAGGCCCCGCAGCCTCAGTCTGCCTGCCTTCACCACCGCGTGGTTCTTGCCGATGATCGCCATGATCCCCTTGTCGAGGTAGCGGAATTGCGGCCTGAGAGCGTGCTTGCGCTCCGCATGGCGGGTGGTTTCGAGGCGCTTCTCCTCCTTCAGCAGTTTCGCGACGTGGCGGCCCATCTGTGAGGCGGCCGGCGCCACGCCCGGCACCGGTTTGCCCTCGCGATCCCTCATTCTAACCAAATCCCCCGCGACGAAGATGTCCGGCAGTCCCGGCAGCGAGAGGTCGGGCTCCGGCGTCACCCGCCCGGCGCGATCCGCCAGCGGCACTCCGAGTTGGCCGGTCAGCGGCTGGGCCTCGATTCCCGCGGCCCAGATGATCGCCCTGGATTCCAGCATCGTGCCGTCCGTGAAATGAACCTCGCCACTGCGGATTTCCCCAACCCGCTTGCCGGTCCACACCTCAACACCCAATTTCCGCAAGCGCTGCCTGGCATACTCGCTCTGATCCTCGTCGAAGGCCTCCAGCACCCGTTCCGAACCCTCGATCAACACCACGCGGAGTTTTGACGTGTCGATCCTCCGGAAATTCGTCCGCAGCGAGCGATGGATGAGGTCGGCGAAGGCGCCGGCGAGTTCAACCCCGGTGGGTCCGCCACCCACAATGGCGACCGTCATCAGGCGGGTCCTTTCATCCTCGTCGGTGCACAACTCGGCTTGTTCGAGGTTGGTGAGCACCGTGCGGCGGATGTCCTGGGCATCGGCCAGCGATTTGAGTCCGAGCGTCAGCGGCTCCCACTGCGGCTTGCCGAAGAACGAAGTCCGCGCGCCGGCGGCGAGCAACAGGTAGTCGAATGGATGGCAAACCCCGGATTTCCCCATGACGTGCTTCGCAGCGGGGTCGATTCCGGTGATCTCGTCCATCAGCACGGTGATGTTCGGCGCATCGGCGAGGATCTGGCATGGAGCGCGCGATGTCCGGCGCGGCCAGCGAGGCGGTGGCCACCTGATAGAGCAGCGGCTGGAAAAGGTGGTGGTTGGTGCGGTCCACCAGGGTCACCACAAAGCGGGAGTCCCCTGCCAGTGTGCGCGCGCACTCAAGACCCGCGAAGCCACCGCCGATGATCAGGACGCGGCTGACGTCGCTCTTTGCGTTATCCATGTGAGGATCATTCACGATCTTCTGACACAATCAACCCGTGGCCGTCGATTCCCACGGTTGATCCGTCCGGATACCGTATTAAGATCGCCCGGAAGAACACGGCATATGATGGAAGATCGAGAACATTTCACCGACGTCCTGATCGTCGGTGCGGGCATGAGCGGCATCGCGGCCGCCGCGGAACTGGCGCAGGCCGGGAAGCGCGTGATGGTGGTGGAAAAAGGCCGCGGCGTGGGCGGACGGATGGCCACCCGCCGGATCGGCGCGGCGGTGTTCGATCATGGAGCGCAATTCATCACGGCGCGCAGCGAACGCTTTGCGCGCGGCATGCGGGAATGGAGCGGGCAGGATGTGGTGCGCGAATGGTGCCGCGGTTTCGCCGGGCAGGCGGACGGGCATGCCCGCTGGCGCGGGAATCCCGGAATGACGGCGCCACCCCGGTTCCTGGCGCGGGGAATCGAGGTGGCGTTGGAAACCCGGATTGTTTCCATCGCCCTGGAGGAAACCCGCTGGAAGGCGGCGCTCGAACATGGCGGTTTCATCTCCAGCGCCGCCGTGGTGTTGACCGCGCCGGTGCCGCAGTCGCTCGCCCTGCTCGATGCGGGTGGTTTTGCCGCGCCGGCGGATTTGCGAAAGCGGCTGGATGGGATTCAATACGAACGCTGCCTTGCGGTATTGGCGGTGCTCGATGGTCCCAGCGGCATGCCGCCGCCGGGTGGCATGGCTTTTGAACATGGCCCGCTGGCATGGTTGGCGGACAACCAGCTCAAAGGCATCTCGCCGGTTCCCTGTGTGACACTGCACGCCAGCCATGACTTCAGCCTGGCGCATTGGGAGGCGGAGCGGAAGGAGGTGGCGCTTGAGCTCTTGCAGGCTGCCGCACCGTGGATCCGTGCGGGCGTCAGGGAGTTCCAAACGCATGGCTGGCTCTACAGCAAGCCGCGGCAAGTGCATGAAAATGCCTGCGCGCTGCTCCACCACGCACCGCCGCTGGTCATGGCGGGAGACGCCTTCGCCGGTCCCAAGGTCGAGGGTGCCGCCCTCTCGGGCTGGGCGGCTGCGGAAATTTTGTTAGAATCAATTTCCAATTCATCGTCACCCGCAAAGGCCTGACATCATGAGCATCGCGCCGGCCACCGTCCCCGGCGTGGTGAACCGCCCGGCTGAGCCCATGCGGGCAATGAGGTGATGGCAATCGAACGGAAGGCCGATCCCGGTGGATTTCATCAGCTCAGCCACCCTGCCACTGTTTGCCGCGCAGGACGTCGGCATCCACGAACTCGACGACCGATGTGTGCGTCGCCTGCAACACCACCGGCGGGGCTTTTCCCGCTTCCAGGGCCTCCAGCCAGCGGCCGAGACACAGGCACCAGCGGTCGCCGGGTTTCAGACCCGGAAAATCAAACTCCGGGCGCGGAGTGGACAGATCGTTGCCAACCAAGCGGGTGAATTCGAGAAACTCGCCGGTCATCACCGCGCACAACGTGTGCATCCCGCGATCCTCCGCCGAGGCGTGGCAACACCCGTCACGCAAAAACCCGGTCCTGGGTTTCATCGAACACGGTTCCAAATCCTCGCCCAGCACGTTCTTGGCCATGGCGGAAATCAACACCGGGATCCCCGGTGCGCAACCGCTCACTTCACCACCTCGACCGGCCCGTGGTCGTCGCAGTGGTCGCCGTGCGGATGGTGGAGGCGACCCTCGACGATGTAATCGACATGGTCGCCGTGGGGAACCGCCTCATGGCCGCAGTCGGGACCATGGACGTGATGATCGTTGTGGGTGAGGTGGTTGACGGAAGCGCATCCGTCGGGGTTTTTGGCGGAGACCTCCAGCGTATGCTCTTCGACGGATCCGTCCTCATTCTGATGATGGAGGTGTCCATCGTGAACGAAATCGACGTGATCCCCGTGCTTGACCTGGGTGTGGCCGCAGCTTGCGTTGTGGTTGTGGTCGTGGGATTCGTGGCAGGTGGATGGGTCAGTCATGGCATGCGCACGCTAATCCGGCACCCCCTTGTTGGCCAGCGAAAACACCGCATCAGACACGACGGAAATCCATTCGCTGATCGGCATGCGGGGTTGATCCGCCGCGATTCCGTTCCATGATCACGCGCGGTTGGTTTTCTGGCAGGCCGCGGACGGAAAATGGAAAACCGGGCTCAACAAGACATCGTGATCATCGGCGCGGGCGTGGCCGGGCTGGCCTGTGCGCGCCGCCTGCTTGCGGCGGGCCGGCGTTTTGTGCTCTGCGAGGCGTCGGACCGCATCGGTGGCCGGGTGGCCACGGAAGTTTGTGACGGCTATCGGCTGGACCGCGGGTTCCAGGTGCTGCTGACCGCCTACCCGGAGGCGCGGCGGTTGCTCGACTACGATGCGCTCGACCTGCGCCGTTTCTATCCGGGCGCGCTGGTGCGCCATGGCGGGAAATGGCACCGGGTGGCCGATCCATTCCGCCATCCCATCGACGGACTGCGCGGCGCTTTCAATCCGATCGGTTCCTTTGCCGACAAGCTGCGGGTGGCTTGGGCACGGATCGGCGGCTTTGATTTCTCACGGCACGATCCGGGCCTGGGCACGCTTGAGGCGCTGCGGGCGGAGGGCTTTTCCGCAGCGATGATCGAGCGCTTTTTCCGCCCCTTCCTCGGCGGGGTGTTTCTGGAAAACCGCTTGGAAACGACCGTGTGCAAGCTGGATTTCGTAATGCGGTATTTCGCCCGCGGCGATACGGCGATTCCCGCGCTTGGCATGGCGGAAATCCCCCGCCAGCTCGCTGCGTCATTGCCCGCCGCCGCAATCCGGCTGCAAACGCGGGTCACCTCCATCGAGGATCGGGGCGTGCGTCTGGAAAATGGCGAAATCATTGCTGCCCGGTCCGTGGTCATTGCCACCGAGGCAGGCGCAGCGGAGCGATTGTCAGGTCAGGGAGATCCCCATGTGGCGTTCAACAGCGTCGCATGCCTTTATTTCAGCGCGCCATCCGCGCCGGTGGACGAGCCGATCCTGCTGCTCAACGGCGAGAGCGCGGGGCCGATCAACAATCTCACCGTGCTCAGCGCGGTATCCCCCGACCATGCGCCGCCCGGTCGTCATTTGGTTTCCGTCAGCGTGGTGGATCCCGAGGCCGCCGCCGCGCCGGATCTTGATGAGCGTGTCCGGCGCCAGTTGGCCGATTGGTTTGGCACGGATGCCCGCGGGTGGGAACTGCTGCGCACAGACCGCATCCCGCGCGCGGTGCCATCCCAGCGCGTGTTGCCGGAGAAGTCTCCACGACTCGCCGAGGGGCTCTATCAATGCGGCGACCATTGCGGCATCGCCTCGCTCAATACCGCGCTCGCCAGCGGCACTGCCGCGGCGGAGGCGTTGTTAGAGGATTATCCATGAACCTTGCCCATGACAACTGACACGTTTGAAAACGCCTGCCTCGGCGCGCTGGTTGCGGATGCCGTTTCCATGCCGGTCCATTGGTATTACGACCGCGAGGCGCTGCGCGCGGAATACGGCGAGATCACCGGCTACCTCGCGCCCAAAAACCCTCACAGCGGCTCGATCCTGTGGCGCTCGCAATACACCGCACCCAACGAAAAAGGCGAAATTTTGCACGACCAGGCGGTCTATTGGGGGCAGCGCGGCATCCATTACCACCAGTTTCTCAAGGCCGGTGAAAACACCCTGAACTTCCAACTCGCCACCGAATTGGTGCGCCTTTGTGAGAAAGCCGGCGGCTACGATCCGGATGCATGGCTCGCCCATTACATCGACTTCATGCTCACGCCCGGCAACCACCGCGACACGTATCTGGAGGAATACCATCGCGGATTCTTCACCCGAGACGCCCTGGGCAAGCCGCCCCGGACATGCGCGATCCAGGACGAGCACATCGGCGGCCTCGCCCAGGTGCCTGCGCTTTGTTTCATCCTGCGGGAGGCGGAGCTACCCGAACTCCGCGCGGCCGTGAAAGAGCATGTCGGCCTTACCCACGCCCACGCCAACGTCCTGCGCGCCGCCGATACCCTCGCCCGCTTGTTGTTCCGCATCCGTGAGGGGCTTTCACCGCGTGATGCCATCCGCCGCGAGGCGGGCGATTGGATTTCCGGAAACAAGGCGGAAACCTGGTTGTCGCAGCCCGACAGCCATGTCATCGGCCAGCGTTTCAGCCCCGCCTGTTACATCGCCGAGTCGATGCCTGCCTCACTTTATCTCGTCTGGAAGTATCATAATGACTTCGATGCGGGCATTATAGCCAATGCGATGGTCGGTGGCGACAACTGCCACCGCGGCGCGGTCGTCGGATCATTGCTCGGCGCGGCCAACGGCGTGCCGTCAAAGTGGCTGGAGAACAAGGCACAGTAGGCCGGGGGTGAACGCGGGTCGATGTCCCTGTGGATGC
>JALOUA010000122.1 GCA_025457625.1 Akkermansiaceae bacterium | reverse complement strand
TCGATCTCTGCGCCAAACAGCCGCCCGAAGTGGTGTCGGCCGCATCCACCAAATTCCATGCCATCCGCGATCGCATGGGTGCCGAGGATGTCCGCTCGTATGTGGCCAATCGTTTCGTCCGCCCGCGGCTCGGCGAGCTGGCACAGGAGGCACCTTATCACGCCTCGGCGGGCATGCTCCATATCCAGGGGAGCGGCCAGCGGCCGACGCTGGTCTGCCGCATGGCGCTCACCTCCGATCTCACGCGTGCCTGCAAAGCGCTGTCATGGATACCCCGGACACGCGGCCGCGATTTGGAGGGTTGGGAAGAGGATCTTCTGGGCAAAACGCTGGATGCCTTCCGCAAGCGGATCGATGAACTCGCGGCGCTGGCGGCGAAGACCGACCAGGACTTGATCGAAGCCGCACGCATTCTGGTGCAGCCGATGAAGGACATGGAGCGGGCCCTGCGCGGGCGGGACGAATACTTCGTGAAGATGAGAGCCATGTCGAAGGCGAGAGAAGACTTCAGCCGGCAATTCGTGAGTCTGGAGAAGCACCTTGCGGACGAGGCGAAGAAGCTCATTGAGCCGTGATGCGCTCCAACACCCTGCCTGCCGCGATCATGCCGAAGGCCGCCGTGACATGCGTGACACTGCCAAACCCGGTGCCGCATCCGAGCCGCTGTCCTCCGGTTTCGGGGCGTTCGTCCGAGACGCTGCCGTCGCACTGGATGTAAACCTGCGGCTCGTCGGAAAACACCGCATCGATGCCGAGCGGATCGGGTTTCGCGCCCATCGGGGTTTTGGGAAACCCGTGATCATGGCGCAGGCTGCGGCGCAACTGGTGAAGCAGCGGATCCTTGCCGCTGTATGCGAGATCCGCCACGCGGATGCGCGTGGGATCGCGCCTGCCGCCCGCGCCGCCACAGGTGACGGTGAAGATCCCGCGTTCACGGCAGCAGGCCAGCAGCAGCGCCTTGTGGCGCGTGCTGTCGATGGCATCGATCACCGCGTCGAATCCCGCGTCGAGGATTTCCGCCGCCGTGTTCTCATTGAAAAACCGCGGCACCACCGTGACTTCCGCGGCCGGATGGATCGCACGCGCGCGCTCCGCCATCGCCTCGGTCTTCTGACGGCCGATCTGCCCGTCCATCGCGTGAAGCTGGCGGTTCACATTGGTGATGCAGATTTCGTCCAGATCCACCAGCGTGAGCCTGCCAATGCCGGAGCGGGCCAGCGATTCGACCGCCCACGAGCCGACGCCGCCGACACCGATCACCGCGACGCGGGCTGTTAGAAAACGCTCCAGCGCCGCGTGGCCGTAGAGCCGCGCGATGCCGCCGAAACGATCTGGAACGGAAGCGGGCATGCCGGGAAATTGCACCGGTCCTGCAACCGAGTCACTCCCGAATCACGCACGTGTTTTTGGCTTTCCGCGTTCCGTCTCGCGCGGGATGCTGCGCGCCGTCATGCTGCCATGCCCGCGCTGCCAGGTGCCCTTGCAAACCCACGTCACGCACGGGGCCGTGCATTATCTCTGCCCCAAGTGCGGCGGCCGCGCGGGCAACCTCGCCCTGCTCCGCCGCACCGTGCCGCCGGAATTCGCCAACCGTCTCTGGCGCAACGTGCGCGAAGCGCATCCGACGGAACACCACGGCGTGCTGCGCTGCCCGTCCTGCACGGCCCGCATGCACGCCTCGGCCCTTCAGGACAAGGATGGCGGCGAACTCCAGCTCGACACCTGCCGCGTCTGCCAGATCGTCTGGCTCGATGGCGATGAAATCGCCCGCCTGCCGGCAACCGGGCCGTTCATTCCCAAGGAGGAATCCGCAGGCGGGCTCTCGCCGGAAGCCGCGGCCGCGGCGAGGCCGCATGGGGAACCGGCGGCTCGCCGGTTGACCACGCGCCGGACAACCCGCTGCACGCCTTGCTGACCTACCTCGGATTCCCGCTGGAGGAAAACGCGCCGCTCATCCGCAGCCGGCCCTACATCACATGGACGCTCGCCGCGCTGTGCGCGCTGGTCACGCTCGGCGCGATGCTCGCGGGCGTGCTCGACGAGGCCGTCAAACAGCACGGTTTCCTGCCAGCCGATCCGCTGCGCAACAACGGCGGCACCCTCTTCACCTCGTTCTTCCTGCATGCCGGCATCCTGCATCTGGCCTTCAACCTGTGGTTCCTGGTGCTGGCCGGCGACAATTGCGAGGATCTGTTAGGCGCGGGCAAATACCTGCTTCTGTTAGCCGGAGGCGAACTCATCGCGCTCGCCACGCACATGGGGTTTGATCCGCGGCCGGACATTCCGGTGGTGGGTGCCAGCGGAGGAATCTCCGCGCTGCTCGCGTTTTACGCGCTGGCCCTGCCGCGCGTGCGGCTCGTGTTGTGCTGGCGCCTCGGCTGGTATCCGCTGTGGATCCGCATGTCCGCCGCCGCCGCGATGGGCCTGTGGGTCGCAGGGCAGTTGTTCGGCACACTCATGCAGCTCGCGGGCCACGGCAGCGTCTCCAGCCTCGCCCACCTCGGCGGCGCGGTCGCCGGCGTGGCGATGGGACTGGTTTATCGCAGGAATCGGGCCGGCCCGGACCACAGCAGCCATGGGTGACCATTTTTCCGGTCGATTCATGCTCAGCGATATGCAATGCGACTGCTGCGCGCATGAAACCCCTCATCCTTTCCCTGCTGCTGGCGATTCCCGCGTTGGCCGCGAAACCCAACATCCTGTTCATCCTCGCGGACGACCTCGGCTATGGCGATCTCTCCTGCTACGGCCAGACGCGTTTCCAAACCCCCGCCATCGACGAGCTCGCCGCCGGCGGCATCCGCTTCACCGGGCACTACTCCGGCTCCACGGTCTGCGCGCCGGCCCGCGCCTCGCTGATGACCGGCAAGGACACCGGCCACACTGCGATCCGCGGCAACGGCTCATTCGAACTGCCCGCCACCGAAACCACCGTCGCCACCCTGCTGCGGCAGGCCGGCTACCGCACCGCGCTGATCGGCAAATCCTGCGTCACGGGAAACACCCAGACGCCGCAAACCCTCGCCCGGCACGGCTTCGATTATTTCTACGGCACCACCGATCACAGGGACGGTCATTTCCGCTACCCGAAGTTCCTCTACGAAAACACCAAACGCATCGATTTCCCTGACAACAACCTGCACACCGGCAGCCATTACGACCTCGACCTCTATACCGAAAAAGCACTCGCCCAGCTCGACGCACAATCCGCGGAAAAGCCTTTCTTCCTGCTGCTCTCCATCCCGGTCCCCCATGCCTCCATCAACCTGCCGGAAGAGTCAATTCCCGGAAAGCCCGTCAAACATCCGCATTACACCCGCGTCGCCGATCCTCAAAAATCCTATGCCGGGCTGATGGGCCGCATCGACAAGACCGTTGGCGCACTCAGCGACAAACTGCGCGAGAAAGATTTGTTAGATAATACGATCGTCATCTTCACCTCGGACAACGGTCCCCATGCCGAGGGCGGATACCAACCCTCCATGCTCAAGTCCGCAGGCGAGCTGCGCGGCCACAAGCGCGACCTCTACGAGGGCGGCATCCGTGTGCCCTTCATCGTGCATTGGCCTGCCTCCATCAGGCCGGGCCGGACATCACCGCATCCCTCCGCCTTCTGGGATTTCCTACCGACGGTTTGCGAACTCACCGGCATTCCGGCACCTGCCAACATCCAGGGCATCTCCTATCTTCCCATCCTGACGGAAAAGGAAGGCCAGGCCGCTCACGACCACCTATACTGGGAACTCAACGAACAGGGCGGCCGCCAAGCCCTCCGCGCAGGTGATTGGAAAATCGTCCGCTATGACCTCAACAAAAAACCCGCCGGACCCATCGAACTCTACAACCTCAAGGAGGATCCTTCCGAAACCACCGATCTCGCCGGAAAACACCCCGACGTGCTCGGTAGACTCACCGCCATGCTGCAAAAAGCGCGCGTTCCCTGCCCGCTCTTCCCCTGGCCCGCGCTGGATTGATTTCCTTCAAGCTCCCTGCAGGAAATCCAGGATCCCCTGCGCGGACTTGAGCGAGATGCCGGGCAACGCGGCGATCTGCTCCGCGGTGGCCGCCCTGATGCGGGCGACACTGCCGAATTTCTTCAACAGCCGCTGTTTCCTGGCAGGCGACATGCCCGGGCATTCGTCTAACAGGCTCTCGCGCATGCGGCGGCGGTAGAGCAGGGCGTTGTAGTCGTTGGCGAAGCGGTGCGCCTCGTCGCGGATGCGCTGGAGCAGCTTCAGCGCGCCGCGATCGTGTGAAATGAGGACCGGATCGCTTCTCCCGGGAACAAAAATCTCCTCGCGTTGTTTGGCGAGGCCGATGACCGGCAGTTCGTGCAGTCCCAGTGCGCGCAATTCTCTCACCGCCATGCCGAGCTGGCCCTTGCCGCCATCGACAATGACGAGGTCCGGCAGGACGATTTTCGCCCGGCCCTCGCGCGCCATGCGGCGCAGCGCTTCGAGCGGACTTTCCTGCGTGTGTTCCGCATCCGGATGCGCGGCGGCGTTCTCTAACAAAATGCGCGAATAGCGGCGGCGGATGACCTCGGCCATCGAGGCGAAGTCGTCCTGACCCTCGACGGTCCGGATGCGGTAGCGGCGGTAGTTCCGGTTGTCCGGCCGGCCGTCGGTGAAGCGCACCATCGAGGCAACGATGTGATTGGAGGAAACGTTGGAGATATCAAAACATTCCATCACCCGCGGCGGGCCGGCCAGCCCGAGTTCCTCACCGAGCTCGGCGAGATCCTCCACGGGTTTTACCGTGCCGGGCAGGCCGCGGCCGCGACTGAACTGGCGCGTCGGTGTGAGGGTTTTCTCCAGGTTCTGCCACACGTCGCGCAGGGTGGCCGCCTTCTCGAATTCCAGATCGGCGGCGGCTTGCTCCATTTCCGCGCGCAGTTTTTCTAACAGATCCCGCCTGCCCTTGCCCTCGAGGATGCGGCAGGCCTCCTCCACGCGTTCGAGGTAGGCCTCGCGTGAAATGCGCCCGGTGCACGGCGCGGAGCAGTTGCGGATGATGTCGGCATTGCAATGCCGGTAGTCGTTGAGCCCCGGCAGCAGCGGCCGGCACACGCGCAGCCCGAAGCCGCGGTTGAGCCATTCGAGCGTGTGATTCAGCGCGGCGGAGTGCGGAAACGGCCCGTAATACGTCGAGCCGTCTTCCTTGCGCGTGCGCGTCGTCGTGAACCGCGGCCATGGATCGGCGAGACGGATCCTCGCCAGCAGGAAGCGCTTGTCGTCGCGGAATGCCACATTGTAGCGCGGCCGGTAATCCTTGATCAGCTTGCCCTCCAACAACAGCGACTCCTCTTCGTTGCGCACCGTGTGGATCTCGAAGTCGTGGATCGAGTCGATCAGAGCGCGTGTTTTCAAACTCGCCCGCATCTGCTGCGAGGCCATGAAATACGAAGACACGCGGCGCTTGAGGTCGCGCGCCTTGCCGACGTAGATGATCGCCCCCAGACGGTCCTTCATCAGGTAAACCCCGGGCTGGTGGGGCACCTCGCGCAGCTTCGCCTTGAGATCCGGTTTACTCACTTCGCCTGACGGATGCCGCGTTCTTCGATCCGGATCAACCGTTTCTTCAGCAGCGCTCCCAGCGATTGCTTGAAGGTGCGCTTGCTGACGCCGAGTTCGTGATGGATCTCATCCGCCGGGCTGTGGTCGCCGATCGCCCAGAAGCCGCCGCGCGCGGCGAGTTCCGCGAGGATGCGCTCTTCCAAGCCCTCGACCCTGGAACGGCCGGGCGCGTGAAGTGTGAGGTCGATTTTGCCATCCGGGCGGATGCCCGAAATGTAGCCGGTGGTTTTCTCGCCCGGCTGAAGTTCCTGGAACACCCCATCCGCGAACAACAAACCGCTGTGCGCGCCGTTGATGATCGCCTTGTAGCCGAGCGGCGATTTCCCGAAAACGACCAGTTCCACCTGCTCTCCGGCCTTGTAGGTGTGGGGCGTGCGGTCGAGGTGGCGCGACAAGCGGGCGCTGGCGATGACCCGCTCGGAGACGGCATCGACAAACACATGCACGAGATAACTTTTCCCCGGCTGCATGCGCGCCGTCTGCTCGCGGAAAGGCACCAGCAGGTCCTTCGGCAGTCCCCAGTCGAGGAACGCTCCGACACCGGTCACCGCCACGCACTTCAATTTGGCGAACTCCCCGGGCATCGCCTTCGGTTTCGCCAGCGTGGCGACCGGACGGTCCTCGGAATCCGTGTGGATGAAGACGTTGAGAAACCCGCCGATCACGTTGTCCTTCGGCACCTCCCGGTGCGGCAGCAGGACTTCGCCCAGTTCGCCGCCGTCGAGATACAGCCCGAAGGATTTTTCGCGGAGGATTTTCAGGGACGCACGTTCGCCAATCTTCGCCATGCCAGGGAACCTGTCCCCCTCGGGCAAGCAAGTCGATGCGTTTTGTGGGAACGGCTCTGCCGCAGGCAAAGCAACCATCCGCATCGGTTTGAAAGTGAAGAGTCAAGTGCCCACGCCGATGCGTTATGCGACTGGTGGCAGTGTCCAGACAAGCCGCCTGTTTTCCTTTTGCAAAAAACAGGCATCAACCCATGCGGATCTCACACCCTCACCCGCAGGTCACGCATGCTCCAGAGCACGCCTGCCGCGGGTTTGCCGCTTCCCCGCATGCGCCTTGCGCCATCCTTGCGCCCGGCCGTGAAGCGCTCCCGCGCCGCTGCAAACGCCTCGTTCACAAACGCCTTGCTGCCGATCACCGCGCCGTCCGTGAAATACCTCACCCGATGCCGCAGCATCCCCGCAGCCAGGAGCGCGGACTTCAGTCCGCCCGTCTCCTCTCCCTCCGCAATCTCCTGCCCCGGACTTTCCTTCGCGCTCCCCGCCTTCCCCGCCTTCCTCTGCAACGCCATGCCCATCACTTTTCGATATGCCCGGGAGACATCCTTCCATTTCTCCGCTTCGAAACCCGCCCCCTCATGGCTCATGCACGCACGCACCAGGCCTTCACGCGCCTTCTTCCCATTTCCCTTCGGCCCGCCGCCCGTCGCTTCGCCATAACTGCTCCAGCGGTATTCCGCCGGATCCTCCACCATGCCCGCCCTCACCGGATTCAGATCGATGTAGGCGGCCATCGTCCGCGCCGCGATTCCGCTCTCCACAATCACGCTCTTGAAGCGCTCCTCCCACAGCGTGCCGCTGCGTTCGTGCGTGCGGTTGAACCAGCGCGTGAAGCGGATCAGCAGGGATTTCATGAACTCGCTGAGGTTGTGCATCCGGTAGGTGTAGCGGGCACGGATTCTCGCCGCACGCGCTTCATTGCCAATCCGCACCGCATCCGCCAACTCCTTGGCCACCTCGGCCACGTAGGCCTCGGTGTAGGTCGCGCGCAGGCGTTCCAGCAGCTCCTCGTCGGATATCCCGCCCTCCGGCATCGGCGGAACTTCCAGCAATACATGGAAGTGATTGGACATCACGCAGTAGGACAGCACGCGGCAGCCCGAGAAGTTCTCCTGCATGCGCATGCACATGCGGAACTGCTCGCGCTCCCGCCCGTCGAGCACGAAGCGCCGGTCCACCACGCGGGATATGCAGTGGTAAATCGCCGGTTTTTCCGCCGAATCCTTCCAAGGTGCCAGCCAGCGCGCCTGTCTCATGCCTTCACCCTACACACTCATATCCGGGTTGCAAAAGAATTCCATACTTATTATCTGTCACTTTGTAGCTTGGCCCGGGCGCGGGCTGGCCGGCTTTATTTCTCCTTGGAAAGCACCCGCGGCGAGTGGAGGCTGTGGCCATGCCCGACCTTGTCCGCGTGGAACCCATCGCGCTGTTGCCGACGCAGGCGGGATGCGCGGTTTTCCTCGGTGATGGCGCCAAGGCCATCGTGTTTTACATCGATCCGGGCGTGGGGGCCTCGATCAACGCCTCGCTCAGCGGCCAGCAAGCGCCGCGTCCGCTGACACATGACCTCTATCTGCTCACGCTCGAGGCTTTTGGTGCGCGGGTGTCGCGGGCCGTCATCGTGCGGATGGAAAACGAGGTGTATTTCGCCCGGCTGATCATTGAAGCGGAGAACGAGATCATGGAGCGCAAGATCATCGAGCTCGACGCGCGTCCATCCGACTGCCTTGCGATCGCGGTGCGTTGTGACGCGCCCGTCTATGTGGTGCGCGAGCTGTGGGAATCGCTTGAGGACATGTCGCAGGTGCTTGCCGAAATGCGCAGGCAGGCGTCGGATGGCGGCGATGAAAACCCGGCCTGATCCAAGTGACCGGGGCGGGATTTTCATGGATTCGTTCCTTGCGGGGCGGGGGATCGGGTTTACGCTGGCGGCCTATGAGCACTATTGCCACACCCGCCCTGCCCGCTTATCTCGACGAGGAAATCCTGCTTCACCCGGAGAAACGCAGCTTTCCGGCTTTTGATCTGGTGAACCTGCTGGGCACTGTTTTCGAGCCCACCGAGGGCTGCCGGGTGTGTGTTCTGGTGGATTTCGACGAGCCGGCGGATTTGATCAAGGACTACGCCTTTCTCCATCACGAGGGTTTCCCGATTCAGAAAAACGCGCACAAGCACTTCTATCTCGGCCTGCAAAACCACGGCCTTGACGCGCTCGGCATGACAGGTGGCGAAATGTTCGCCTTCCGCTGCACCCATGGTTCCAACCTCGATCTTCAGGACGATGTCTGGGATACCAGGGGCCGTCATCTCTCGCTCGATCGTGATATCTATCCGAATTACGATCTCATCCTCTGCGTCTCGACGTTTTCCGCCACCGCGCCGCTCACGGCCAAGGCGAAACAATACGGTTTCCGCGGCGCGACGCTGCACGGTCTGAATGACATCATACTCAATTCCGGTCTCGCCGTGGATTATCATCAGGTATCGGCGGATGCCGAACGCCTGCGTCTCGCGCTCACGCGGGCCGACTCCATTGAAATCGACTTCGCGCTCGAGGACGGGCGTGTGCTCACCGCATGGCTCGGGCTGGACGGCCAGGAGGCGCAGAAATCCCACGGCCTGTGTCTTGGGAAAACGCCCGACATCGCCAATCTTCCGGCGGGTGAGGTGTATTTCGTTCCCGCCGACGCGCGCGGCCGGTTTCCGATGAAGTATGAGGACGGCACGCTGGGCGTGCTCGATGTGGAGAACCGCTGCATCATCCGTTCCTCGCTCATCTCGGGAAACCAGGCCACCATCGATGCGCACAATGCCCGCCTGGCGGACGACCCGATGACCGGCACGCTCGGCGAGCTGGGCTTCGGCACGCAGGTGCTGCCGGTTTCCGGCGCGGACATCCAGGACGAGAAGGTGCTGGGCACCTGCCACCTCGCGACCGGTCGCGACGACCATCTCGGCGGCGACATCCTGCCCTCGATGTTCAAGAAACATGAAAACTCGACCCACGACGACATTCTTTTCGCGCCGCACAAGACGCCGAATTTCAACATCCGCCAGGTGCGCATGAAACGCGGCGCGCAGGAGGAAATCCTCATCGAGAACTTCCGCCCGGCGCGCTATCTGATGGACGCGCTGGCCGCCGGGCGGTGAATGGGTCCTGCAATTGCGCATTGCGCATCAGCGATTGCGGATTAAAACACGCGCCCACACCCATGTCCGCAACAAGCCATTCCCAAGCCCCCGTGATTGTCGGCGGGACCATCGCCATCGACCACGTCAAGACGCCCGAAGCCGAGGCCGCCGATCTGTTAGGAGGTTCCGCCGCCTATGCCGCGCTGGCCGCCTCGTTTTTCAGCCGGCCGGTTTCGCTGGTGGGCATCATCGGTCACGACTTCCCTCAGGCGCATCTCGCCATGTTGGAGAGCCGCGGCGTCTCGCTGGACGGCGTCGAGCGCTCGAGCAGCGAGTCGTTCACCTGGTCCGGCGAATACCACTCCAACATGAACGAGCGCACCACCCACCGGGTGGGGCTCAATGTTCTGGAAAACTGGCAGGTCAAAGTGCCGGCATCGATGGCCGCGGCGCCGATGGTGGTGCTGGCCAACATGTCGCCCGACAACCAGATTGAGATGCTGTCCCAGTGCGGCATCGGCGCGAATGGGGATTCGGCCGGGCGTTTCGTGGTGGCCGATACGATGGACTTGTGGATCGAGATCGCCAATGACCGGCTGCACGAGGTCTTGCCTCAGCTCGACCTGTTCGTTCTCAACGAGGGCGAGGCGCGCGAACTGGCACGCAGCTCCAACCTCGTGCGGGCCGGCCGCATTCTGTTAGAAAAGGGCCCGCGCCACGTGGTGGTCAAACTCGGCGAGTTCGGCGCGATGCTGTTCTCGCGGGGCGGGGAGGTTTTCCGCTCCACGGCATGGCCGCTGGAAGCCGTGGCCGACCCCACCGGGGCGGGCGACACGTTTGTCGGGGCGATGGCGGGTTACCTCGCCGCGCAGGGGCCGCCGCCCTATAGCGAGGCCCAGCTCCGCCATGCGATCGTGCAGGGTTCGATCCTCGCTTCGTTCACTTGCGAGGCCTTTTCCACGCGTCGTCTCGAAACGCTCACCCACCCGGATCTCGAAGAGCGGCTGCATCACTTCCGCCGTTCCACGCAGTGGTGATCCCGATCACTTGACGACCACGGCGGAGCTTGGGTCCGTCACCAGGATTTCTGGCCGCTGCTTTTGAATCCTCACCTTGCCAGTGAGGCGGACGGTTTCGCCGATCCACGTGCGCGCAAGGGATTCATCCGCCCCTTCGAAGCGGATCGCGCCGCGGGGATCGGTGGGCGATGGTTCGCTTGAAAAATACAGATAGAGCGTATCTCCCGTGCCCGATCGCCCGCTGCTTGCCACCTTGCCTTCGAGGGTCTCCAGGCGGCCCTTGCGCAAGACCAGCAGAGCGCCCTCGGCAGGACTGAAAACCCCGCCTCTTGCGTCGACCGCCGCTTCCATGGCCTTCAGCTCGCGGCGTGCCTGCGCCGATTTCGCCGCCAGTTCGGCCTGGCGTTCGTTCACCGCGGCCACGCCCGTTTTTGCGACTGGCGCCTGTCCCGCGGGCAGGGGGTCTTTTTCGGTATCCGCA
>JALOUA010000382.1 GCA_025457625.1 Akkermansiaceae bacterium | reverse complement strand
AGCCCGCGCGGAAGTAACCGTTGATGTCGATGTAACCTTCGAGCACATCCTCGATGCGCTCCGCAAGCATCGCCTCGGCATGGAATCCGCTTTTGGACCATGCGTTCGGGCGGCTTGGCGGCTGCCGTTTCGCGGCTCTCCAACTCGCGGACCCGCGCCTCGAGTTGGTCGATCCGTTTCTGATAGTCGCGGCGGATCGCCTCCAATTCCTGCCTGAGCGCGGCCGCCGAATCATCCTGTGCAACCACCATTGCCGCCGAAGCCAGCAACCATCCGCCCGCATGCATGCAAGGGTTTTTCATTGCCCGAGCGAACAGATTCGCAGGCCGCGTGGTCAAGAGGATTCACGCCCCGGTCCGATGCTCAAGCAAGCGGCTCGCCCCGCCGCCGGTGTTTTTCAAAAAGCTGCGTCTCGCGATAGCCGGCGGCTTTGGCGAGTGCGATGGCTTTGGTGAAATCCCGGCCGACTTCCTGCGGCGCGTGCGAGTCCGAGGAGATGACCAGCGGCACTCCGGCCGAGCAGGCGAGTTCGAGAAATCCCGGCGCGGGATAGGCTTCGGCGCAGGGTTTGTGCCAGCCGGCGGTGTTGAGCTCGATGGCGCAGCCGCCGGCGGCGATGGCATCGATGGCCGGCTCGTAGAAGCGCGCGAGGTCGCCTTGCGGCCGGAAACTGAATTTTTTCACCAGATCCGGGTGGCCGAGAATGTCGAACAAGCCGCTTTCCGCCATGCGGGCATAGGTTTGCCAATAGTGCGTCCAGACCGCCTCGACATCGCTCTCCGCCCAGCGGCCGAGCCACTTCGGGTTGTCAAAATCCCAGTCGCCAAGGTAGTGGACGGAACCTATCAGATAGTCCCAATCATGGCGCGAGGCGAGATCGGCGATCCACGGCTCGCCGCCGTCCAGCCAGTCGCACTCCAGACCCGCGCGGATCGGGATGCGGCCGGCGGCATGGGCCCGCGCGCGGGCGATCCACTCGAAGTATTCCGGCAATTCGGCCTCGGACATCCGCCAGTCGTCGAAGGGTTCCGGCCGCTGCGGCGCGTGGTCGGAGATGCCGTATTCCGTGAGTCCGGCGGCGATGGCGGCGTCCACGAAGGCTTCCGGCGCGCCCCCGGCATGGCGGCAAAGCGGCGTGTGCGTGTGATAATCGGCGGGCATGAAACTGTTTCAGGAAACGGGTTGAATGACGGCTTGAGGCAATACTAGACTCACGGCACGGCGCAAGCACCGCCATTTCCATGACCGATTTTCCCCCAGAGCCCCAGTCCGGCACCCAAGTCGTCCGCCACCTGCTCGACCAGCTGCGGCGGCATCCGAAACGCGTG
Organism: Akkermansiaceae bacterium; assembly: GCA_025457625.1. GTDB lineage: Bacteria > Verrucomicrobiota > Verrucomicrobiia > Verrucomicrobiales > Akkermansiaceae > Luteolibacter. The sequence continues at coordinate 1,437 of JALOUA010000382.1, read as the reverse complement.
GTTTTCACCGAGGGCGAGGACATCCGGGTCATCGAGGCCGCGGCGCGTTTGGTGCGCGAGGAAGTGGTGGCCCCCATTCTGTTAGGAAACCGCGAGCGCATCCGCGCCATGGCCGCGGAGCAGGGGATTCCGATGAAGTTCATCCACGTCATTGATCCGGTGAAAGCCTCCGACTTCACCTTGTTCTGCCAGCGGGTGGTCAACATGGCCCGCTACCGGTCGATGCGGCTCGGCAACCCCGCGGAGATCGTCGCGCGTCCGCATTATTTCGGCGCACTGATGGTGCAATACGGCCAGGCGGACGCCATCGTCGGCGGCAACCAGGCGATCCCGGCGGCCTATTTCCGCGCCTTGATCCAGACGATCAAGCCGATGCCTCACGTGCCAAGAATGTTCGGCGTTTCCATCCTCACCGGCCCGCACCTGAAAAACCTCGGCGGCTCCGGCATCCTGCTGCTCGCCGATAGCGCGCTCATTCCCAACCCGACGGTCGAGGAACTCGCCGCCATCGCCATCGACACCGGCAAGCTCGCCCATCACTTCCTCGGGCGCAAACCCCACGTCGCGCTGCTGAGCTACTCGACCAAGGGCAGCGCGGGCACGCCGGATGCGCGGCGCATGTCCGCCGCCGCCTCGCTCGCCCAAGCCGAAGTGTTGCGGGACTTCCTCGACATCGAAATCGAGGGCGAGCTGCAGGCGGACGTCGCGCTCGACCCCGAGGCGGCGGAAATCAAGTTTCCCTCGCCGGAAGCGCGGCCCACCGCCGATGTGCTGGTTTTTCCGAACCTGGATGCCGCGCACATCGCCATGAAGCTGCTGCAACACGTCGCCGGAGCCCAGGTTTACGGCCAGTTCATCCGCGGCCTGTCCCGGCCGGCCGCACAGGTGCCGCGCACCGCGAGTGTGGAGACGATCTTCGGCACCGCGGCCGCCATCGCCGTGGAGGCCATCAAGTTCCACCAGCTTTATCCCGAGGGCGAGGTCTGAAAGACGCGCGTTGACGCCGCGGAAAACCGGCGGATTTTACCCGGCATCATGCCGCCTGCCGCAACCATGAGCCACAACCCTGATGAAGCCGCTCCCGCCGACGGGGAGGAGTTGCTGGAGGTCGGCGAATATCCTTCGCTCGATCAGGCCCATGAACACGGCCTGGTGGTGCTGGCGATGCGCCAGCCCTGCCTCGTCACACCGGCGGATACCCCCGGGCATTTCACACTGCATGCCGATCCGCTGGCCGCGCCCGCCGTGGTGCGCGAGCTGGAGGCTTACGAAAATGAAAAGGACGCGCCGATGCAGCCGGAACCGGCGGAGCGCGACTGGTTCCGCCACCGCGCGGGATGGGAGGTTTACCTGCTCTGGCTGCTGGCGCTTGTGGGCTGCTTTTATTGGCAGAACCAGGACCCGTCGCTCGTGGAGCGGGCCGCATCGTCCGGCAAA
>JALOUA010000007.1 GCA_025457625.1 Akkermansiaceae bacterium | reverse complement strand
GCTTGTGGCCCACCTCGTTGTCGAGCATCTGCCTGAGATCATCGAGGCCCTCGCCGGTGTCTGCGGAAATCGGGATGACCTCCACTTTCGGGAAACGCTGCCTGAAGGCGGTTAGATGATCCGCCGCGCTTTCGAGGTCCATCTTGTTGGCGACGACCTTCCACGGGAAGCGTGAGAGTTCCTCGTCGTATTCCTTGATCTCGCGGCGGAGGATTTCCAGATCGGAGAGCGGGTCCCGGCCCTCGCAGGAATTCATGACCGAGTCCGCGGTTTTCGTGCGCCCCTTCGATCAGCCCCGGGATGTCCGCGATGGTGCAGCGGCGGAAACCCGGAAACTCGACGACTCCGACGACCGGTTGGAGCGTGGTGAACGGGTAGGACGCCACCTTCGGCTTCGCGGCGGAGAGTTTTCCCAACAACGTGGATTTGCCGGCGTTGGGGAAACCGACGAGGCCGGCATCCGCGATGCGGCGCAGTTCCAGATAGAACACGCCGAGTTCGCCAGGTGTGCCGAGCGTGTGCTCGACGGGCGTGCGGTTGGTGGCGGTGCGGAAGTTCCAGTTGCCCTTGCCCGGCTCGCCGCCCTTGCAGAGCACGAACTCCTGGCCGTTTTCAGTGAGATCGGCGACGGGCTCCATCTCGATGCCCTCCTCGCTGCGCTCGAAATCGACGGCTTCCTGCACGGTGGCGGCGTTGGCGCGATAGACGACGGTGCCTGGCGGCACGCGGCCGATGACGCGCTTGCCGCCTTTGCCGGTCTTGCGTCCGCCCGCGCCGTTTTTGCCGTCCTCGGCGATGAGTTTCGGGTCGAAGTGATATTGGCGGAGGTTGTCGGTGGAAGGGTCGACGACGAGCACGACATCGCCGCCCGCGCCGCCGTCGCCGCCGTCCGGGCCGCCGCGCGGCACGTATTTCTCGCGCCGCCACGAGACGACGCCGTCGCCGCCGTCGCCCGCTTTGGCGAAGATTCGTGTGTGATCGATGAACATGCGGCCAGCCTTGTCACCCCCGGCTGCGGCGGTCAACGGCAATGGTGAGGCCGGGCACCCGCATTCCCGCTTGTCAGGATTTCATGGAAACGGCATTGCGTTGAGCGCATGAAACCCATCCATCTCCTGGCGCTGACGTTGTGCGCCGCGTTGCCATGTTCCTGCGAGAAAGCCGCGACCGGGTCATCCGCGGCCCGCCCGGAGGAGGATGGTGCGGTGAGTTTCGCGCAGGACGTGGAGTTTCTGCGCGCTCACACCGACATCCACGTCCTCAAGGATGGGGCATCCGGCGCGCGGGTGGCGGTTGCCCCGGCGTGGCAGGGCCGGGTGATGACGTCCTCCGCCGCGGGTGAAAAGGGCGCGAGCCTCGGCTGGATTCACCGCGAGAACATCAAAACAGGTATCCTGCCGCCGTCGGAACGTAGCGGGTTGGCGCGGCACATCCATCTCTTCGGGGGCGAGGAACGCATCTGGCTTGGCCCGGAGGGCGGCCAGTATGCGCTTTTTTTCCCTCCCGCACCACAGCCTTACACATTTGAAAACTGGTTCACGCCGGCCTTGATCGATACCGAACCTTTCGAGGTGGTTTCGAGCAGCGCCGACCGCATCGACTTCAAGAAGGACGCCTCGATCATCAACCGCAAGGGCACCGACCTGCGGCTCGGCATCACCCGCCGCGTGGAAATCCTCGATCGCCCGGCCATCGCCGCCTTGGTGAATGCCCCCATCCCGGATGCCACGGAGGCGGTGGCCTACCGAAGCACCAACACCCTCACCAACCGCGGCCCGGAGGCGTGGACCCGTGAGGACGGCCTGGTTTCCATCTGGCTGCTCGGCATGTTCCCGCACGGGCCGGACGTCACCATGGTCATTCCGCTCAGGGAGGGGCCGGGCAATGCGGTGAATTCGGATTACTTCGGCCCACTGAAAACCGACCGATTGGTTTCCAATCAAAAAGTGGTGTTTTTCAAGGGTGATGGAGCGTTCCGGTCGAAGATTGGCGTGCCACCGGGCCGCAGCACGGGCATCGCCGGGAGTTATGATGCCGGCCGCGGCAGGCTGACGATCGTGCGCTGCGAGGTGCCGCCGGATGCGGCGGAGCTGCCGTATGTCCGCTCACAATGGGAGGATCACCCAAACCCCTACGCCGGTGACTTGGTCAACGCCTACAACGACGGTCCGCCGGCTCCGGGCGAGGCTCCGCTGGGTCCGTTTTACGAGTTGGAAACCTCGTCACCGGCGCTGCCTCTGGCGCCGGGGCAATCGATGACGCATGTCCAGACGACGATGCATTTCCTTGGTGAGGCGAAGTCGCTGGATCCCATCGCGAGGGCGATGCTGGGTGTTTCTTTGGAGGAAATCGGCGCTGCGCTCCGTTAACTTGGACAGTTATGAAAAAATTCACCGGATTTCTATTCCTCATGTGGTGGGGATTGCAGCCATGCGACGCCGAATGGCTGCCACTGTGGCCGGGTGACGCGCCGGGAGGCGCCAAGCCCGTGGTCTTGAATGAGTCTGCGAAAGATGGAGGTCGATTGACGGACATCGCCGTGCCCCAATTCGAAGTGCATCTCCCCGAAGCGTCGGAGCGCTCGGGAGCGGCGGTCGTGATCCTGCCGGGCGGCGGCTACGCCATTCTGGCTATGGAACATGAAGGACGCGACTATGCCCGCTGGCTCGTGGCTCGCGGCATCGTGGCGGTGGTCGTCAAGTACCGCGTCAGCGGCGATGACCGTGCGGGGTATCACTTTCCGGTGCCGTTGATGGACGCGCGGCGGGCGATCCGGCTGACCCGGTCGAAAGCGGCGGAGTGGGGCGTCGATCCGGCGAAAGTCGGTGTCATGGGATCCTCCGCAGGCGGCCACCTGGCATCCATGTGCGCCACCATGTGGGACGAGCACATCCCCGGCGAAACCGCGGATGCGATCGACGCGCTGGACTGTCGGCCGGACTTCGCCGTGCTCGTCTATCCGGTGATTTCCATGACCGGCAAGTGGGGGCACGGCGGCTCAATACGCCGCTTGTTGGGGCCGGTGCCGGATGCGGAGTTGGCCGCGCGGATCTCGACCGACCGGCGCGTGAATGCCAAAACGCCGCCGTGTTTCCTCGTCCATGCATCTGACGACAGCGGGGTACCCTTGCGAAATTCGCTGGAATTCGCCGCGCGCTGCGCGGAAAATCGCGTGCCGGTGGTCTGCCATGTGTTCGCCGAGGGCGGGCACGGTTTCGGCCTGAATGGCAGGGGCGACTCCGCGGGCTGGCCGCTGTGTTTCGGAAAATGGCTGCAAGCGCGCAAGCTCTGCAAAGTCACAACGGCGGGCGAATGAATCCGCAGGGTGATCACTTCGCGGCACCGCATCGATAAAAAAGCGGCTTTTCCATCATGTGCCCGGTTGACAACGGCGGGGGGGCTTGCCCAACCTGCGTGAGATGCAGCAAGGGCAAAGACCGGCGCCGCAATTCCACCACAACTCTCTCCAGGACTCCAAGCCCAGTGTTTTCCAACGAAGATTATCTCGCTGAATTGCTCACCGAAGCCGGCATGGTGAGCGCCGATGATGTGACCCGGGCGCGCCGCGCGCTCTCGGGCTCGGAAACGATTGTCGAGCATTTGCTCGCCAGCACCTCGCTGAGCCAGGAGGACGTGGCCCGGACGCTTGCGGCCAATGCCAGCATCCCGTTCCTGCGGCTTGAAGAGGTGACTTTCGATCCCAGCATCACCGAGACCATTTCCGATGAAACGGCGAACCGTTATCGGGTGATTCCAGTGCAGGACGACGGTTTGGCGCTGACCGTGGCGATTGCCGATCCGCTCGATTTCGAAACGCTCGACACGCTGCCGCACATCATCGGCCGTGAGCTCAACCTGGTCTGCGCCACACGCGACGACATCCAGGAGCACCTGCGCCAGTTCTATGGGGGCGCGGCAGTGGGTTCCACGGGCGATGGCGGCCTCACGATCACCACCGGTGACAGCGAGGCCGGCGACAAGGGAGACGACGCGCCGATCATCCGGCTGGTTTTGCAAATGCTCTCCGAGGCTTTCCGGGTCCGCGCTTCGGACATCCACATCGAGCCGATGGAAACCTCCGTGCGCGTCCGCTACCGCCTCGACGGCAAGCTCATCCATGTGGACACCCACCCGAAAAAACTCCTGCCCGCCATCATCGCGCGCCTCAAGGTGATGAGCGGCACCATGTCCATCGCGGAAAAACGCCTGCCACAGGATGGCCGGATCCAACTCAAGATGGGCGACAAGGAAGTGGACCTCCGGGTTTCCTCGGTGCCATCCAACCACGGCGAATCCATCGTCATGCGGATCCTCGACAAGACCGCGCTGCTGCTCGGCCTGCCCGAACTCGGTTTCTTCTCCGACGACCAGCACATCTTCGAGAAACTTCTCGGTCTGCCCGACGGCATCATCCTGGTCACCGGTCCCACCGGTTCCGGCAAGACCACCACGCTCTACGCCTGCCTCAACGTCATCAACCGCCCGGACAAGAAGATCATCACCGTGGAGGACCCCATCGAATACGAGCTGCCGGGCATCAACCAGGTGATGGTCAAAACCGACATCGGCATGACCTTCGCCGCCGCCCTGCGCGCGATGCTGCGCCAGGCACCCAACATCATCATGATCGGCGAGATCCGCGATGCGGAAACCGCCAACATCGCCATCAACGCCTCGCTCACCGGCCACTTGGTGTTCTCCACCCTGCACACCAACGACGCGCCATCCGCCGTCGCCCGTCTCGCCGACATCGGCGTCAAACCCTTCCTCATCGCCTCCGCCGTGCGCGCGATCCTCGCCCAGCGCCTCGTCCGCAAACTCTGCCCGCTCTGCAAAGGCCCTGCGGAACTCTCCGACAAGGAAATGCGCGCCCTCTCGCTCGATGCCTCGCGCGTCACCGAGGCCACCATTTTCGGCCCCGTCGGCTGCGAAAAATGCCGCGGCAACGGCTTCAAGGGCCGGATGGGCATTTTCGAGCTCTTCCTCGTCGATGACGAGGTGCGCCAGATGATCAATACCGGCCTCACCACCACCCAGTTGCGCCGCCGCGCCCGTGAACTCGGCATGCGCACGCTGCGGGAGGACGGCATCCGCAAGGTGCTCGCCGGCCTCACCTCCGGCGGCGAAGTCGTCCACGCCACCATGTCGGACCTCGACTGACCTCCCTCCCCAGCTCCTTTCCCCAACCCCTTCCGCTTTCACCGTTCCGGCCACATGGACAACAACCAGATCATCGAACTCCTCGAATCGCGCGGCCTCATCGACCGGAGCCTTGCCCAGGACATCCTTGCCGAGATCAACCAGAGCGGCAAGGAAATCGCCGAAATCCTCGCCGACTTCCAAGTCATCCAACATCGCGATGACATCTGGCCACTCGTCGCCACCGAACTCGGTGCCCAGATGGTCGATATCCGCAATTGGACACCGCCCGAGGCGCTGCTGGCGCTCGTCCCGGCCGGCACCGCGCGCCTGCACGGCGCCCTGCCCGTGCAATTCGATGAAACCGGCCTGCACGTCGCCCTGGTCGATCCGCTCAACCCGCAGACCGTCGAGGACCTCCGCTTCGCGCTTGGCCGCGAAATCCACGTCGTGATCGCCCCCGACTACCTCGTCGAGGCCAAGATCAACGAGTGCTACGGCGGCGAGGGCAAGGCGATGGAGGACATCCTCGCCTCCTTCGAACTGGGCGGCGATTCCGTCAACACCCAGGATCTCGAATCGGAAGCCAACTCCGCGCCCATCATCCGCTACGTCGATCTGGTCCTCTATCAGGCGATCAAGGAAAAAGCCTCGGACATTCATTTCGAGCCCTTCGAGAAGGACTTCAAGATCCGCTACCGCGTCGATGGCGCGCTCTACGAGATGGCACCCCCGCCCGTCCACCTCGCGCTGCCGATCCTCTCCCGCGTCAAGGTGATGGCCAACATGAACATCGCCGAGCGCCGCGTTCCACAGGACGGCCGCATCGTCAAGCAAGTCGGCGAAAAACAAGTGGACATGCGCGTTTCCTCGCTGCCCACCAACCACGGCGAGTCCATCGTGCTGCGCGTGCTCGACCGCTCGTCGGTCAACCTCTCGCTGGAAAACCTCGGCCTGCCCCCTCACATCTACGAATACATCGGCGACACCATCGAGAAGCCCAACGGCATCTTCATCGTCACCGGACCCACCGGCGCGGGCAAGACCACCACCCTCTACGCCGCCCTGCGCCGCATCAACACCATCGAATCCAAACTCCTCACCGCCGAGGACCCCGTCGAGTATGACATCGACGGCATCATCCAGATCCCCATCAACGAGGCCATCGGCCTGGATTTCCCGCGCGTCCTGCGCGCCTTCCTCCGCCAGGACCCGGACCGCATCATGATCGGCGAGATGCGCGACAAGGAGACCGCCACCATCGGCATCCAGGCCGCGCTCACCGGCCACCTGGTGCTCTCCACCCTCCACACCAACGACTCCGCCGGCGCCGTCACCCGCCTCATCGACATGGGCTGCGAGCCGTTCCTCGTCGCCGCCTCACTCGAGGGCGTGCTGGCCCAGCGGCTGGTGCGCACCATCTGCACCGAATGCAAGTCCACCTATGAGCCCAACGAGGCCATCCTCAGCCAGCTCGGCATTTCCGCCCATGAGCTCGGCGACAAGAGCTTCTTCACCGGTGCCGGTTGTGACAGTTGCGGCCAGAGCGGCTACCGCGGCCGCCGCGGCCTTTACGAGTTGCTCAACATCACCGAACCCATCCGCGAACTCATCACCAACCGCGCGCCCTCCGTCGTCATCAAACAAAAAGCCGTGGAACTCGGCATGAACACGTTGCGCGAGGATGGCTTACGGAATATATACCTTGGCCATACGACGATTGAAGAAGTATTGAAATACACCTGATCTTGCTGATTTTCCCATCGCCATCCCTGCAAATTTGCGATTGGCTCTCCGAACACAAACCTTCCCACACCAACCCAAAACCATGCCCAACTTCACCTACGCCGCCCTCGACGCCAAAGGCGAACAAACCACCGGAGCCGTCTCCGCCAACACCGAAGCCGAGGCCATTCAGCAACTCCGCACCCAAGGCCTCTACCCGACCCAGATCATGGAAGAAGGCAAAGGCAAGAAGGGGGCCAAAACCGTCGCCCCCGCCAAGCGCAATGCCAAGGCAAAGCCCAAGGCCTCCAAGGGCAACCTCGGCGGCAGCGTGAAGCCGAAAAACCTGATGATCTTCACCCGCCAGCTCGCCACGCTCATCGACTCCGGCCTGCCCCTGCTGCGCAGCCTCACGGTGCTTGAGAAACAGGAGCCGCATCCCGTGCTCCGCGCCACCGTCGGCGCACTGGCCGAAAACGTCCAGGGCGGCTCCACTTTCTCCGAGTCGCTCGCCCAGCACCCGAAGATCTTCAACAAACTCTACGTCAACATGGTCAAGGCCGGCGAACTCGGCGGTGTGCTCGAAATCGTCCTCAACCGCCTCGCCGAATATCAGGAAAAAGCCCAGAAACTCAAAAACAAGATCGTCTCCGCGATGGTCTATCCGGTGATCGTCATGTTCATCGCCGTCGCCATCCTGGTCTTCCTGATGATTTTCATCGTGCCCAAGTTCAAGGAGATGTTCGCCAACACCGATCAGGAACTGCCCTTGATCTCCAAGATCGTTTTCGGCACCTCGGAGTTCTTCCTCGCCCGGCCGCTCTTCGTGCCCAACATCGTCTTCGTCTTCATCCTCTTCGGCATCGGCGTCTTCCTCTTCAACCTGTGGGGCCGCACCAAGGGCGGACGCAAGGCGATCGACACCCTCAAGCTCAAGATGCCCGTGCTCGGCGACATCCAGCGCAAGTCCGCCGTCTCGCGCTTCTCGCGCACGCTCGGCACCCTCGTCACCTCCGGCGTCCCCATTCTCCAAGCCCTCAACATCACCCGCGACACCGCCGGCAACGTCGTCATCTCCGAGGCCATCGAGAAAGTCCACGAGGCCGTCAAGGAAGGCGAAACCATCGTCACCCCGCTGCAGGCCTCCGGCGTCTTCCCCAACATGGTCATCTCCATGGTGGACGTCGGCGAGGAAACCGGCCAACTCCCCGAAATGCTCCTCAAAGTGGCCGATGTCTATGACGACGAGGTGGACAACGCCGTCACCGCCCTGACTTCCATCCTCGAGCCCATCATGATCGTCATCCTCGCGCTGATCGTCGGTTCCGTCGTCTTCGCGCTCTTCCTGCCGCTCATCAAGATGATCTCCACCATGGGCAACCAGTGAGCCAAGCGGCCCGGGCGCCCGGGTGATTGACGATTGACGGTTTTCGATTGTTGATCAGCCGGAACGGCTTCTCAACCGCCAATCACCCATTCAAAAATCAACAATCACCAATCGTCGATCCAAGCCTCCCGGATGTCTGCAATCTCAAAAAATCCGTGAAATCCGTGTAATCCGTGGTTTCTTAATCCCGGATTCAGGTTCTACCGATACCCATGAAAACCCCATTCCGCCACCATCCCGCCGCCTTCACCCTCATCGAACTGATGGCGGTGATCACCATCATCGTCATCCTCGCCGGGCTCGTGATCGGCGGCATGGGCTACGTGAACGAAAAACAGGCCAGCGAGAAGGCCAAGGTCCAGATCGCCCTGCTTTCCAAGGCGCTCGAAGAATACAAGATGGACAACGGAACCTATCCACCCACCGGCAATTCCACCAACCCGACCGCCAACACCAACCTGCTTTTCAGGGCGCTCTACTTTGAGGGTGCCTCCGATGCCACCGGTGCGAAAAAAATCTACCTGCCCGAGCTTGATCCGGTGAACAACAAACAGGGATGGACCTCCGGAACCGGCCAAGCCGTCACCATCGTTGATCCATGGGGAAATCAATACCGCTATCGCACGGCGTTCAGTGGTGCCGCCACCCCCGTTGCCAACGCGGACACGCAGAATCCCGACTTCGACCTCTGGTCCATGGGCAAGGACGGCAAGACAAGGGCCGGCAGAAATGATTCTCCCAGCCACCCGGATAACCGCGACGACATCCGCAACTTCTGAGCAGTGGTGCCATGGAGTGGCGTGCTTCCAGCCGCCATGAATCGCAAAGGAGCTTTCCAAAGCTCCGGCATCGAGGGACGAACCCACCACTCACTCCACCGGCCACTCGCCGCGGTCGATCAGCAGCTTCTTGAGGAATTCCCGGTCCCATGCGTCCTTTTCGCGATAGGTCTGTTTGGTGAGCCACAGCAACTTCGGCGAGGCGAAGGGGATGGTGACGCCATGGTAGTCCAAACGCACGATCATGTGCTCCACATCGGCATAATGAAGACCGCACGCCCGGGCCATCAGATCCACGATGAATTCGTCGCACACCCGGACCACCTGATAGCGCTCGATATCCCCGGATTCCAATTCCAGCACGGCTTGATCCGGCAGGCTCTCCAATGCCTTCCTGACGAGCGCGTCATTCTCCGGCGAGCAGTCCACCAGCAAATCGATGTCCATGGTGTTTCTCACCATCCCGGCTTGAATGATGGCATAGCCGCCCACCACGATGTATTTCGCCCCCAGCTCATTGAGCCTGGCAGCCAATGCCGCCAAATCCTCGTCAGTGGGCGGACGCGTGGTTTCTAGCGGAGTATCTGCAGGTTCATCATCCATTCATCGGCTGCCTCATGAGTCATGAAACGGTAAACCCCGCGGCGCACCCGGAATGGCTTGGGCCTCAGACGGGTGCAGGCACGAATCAGCTTTCCTGCGGCTTCAAGTGACTCCACCCCGGGCTGCGGCATGCGCCGCCTGCCCACCACCTTGGCGCGTGGATCACCGGATTCGATCAGTTCGTTCATGCCCGGATGCTACCCGCATCAGCCCGCCTTGTCATCGAATTGTTTTCGACGCCGCCATCGTCCTGATTAAACTCCCGCCATGGCGAAGGTGCTGGTGGGACTCTCGGGCGGCGTGGACAGCGCGGTGGCCGCGGCGCTGCTCGTCGAGCAGGGCCACGAGGTGGCCGCCGGCTACATGAAGAACTGGATCAACGACGAGGGCATCCCCGGCGATTGCCCGTGGCAACAGGACATCGAGGACGCCCGCGCCGTCGCCATGAAACTCGGCATCGAGTTCCGCGTGATCGACCTGATCGATTCCTACCGCGACCGCATCGTCGATTACCTCGTCGAGGGCTACCGCGCGGGCATCACGCCCAATCCCGACGTCTGGTGCAACCGCGAGATGAAATTCGGCATCTTCCTCGATTACGCGCTGGCCCAGGGATTCGAGTTCGTGGGCACCGGCCACTATGCGCGGCGGCGTGATCTAACGGATGGCTCGGCGGCCATCCTGCGCGGCGCGGATCCCAACAAGGACCAGAGTTATTTCCTCTCGCTGATGACGCAGCACCAGGCTGCCCGCGCGCTTTTCCCCACCGGCGAAATGCTCAAGCCCGAAGTGCGCGAGGTCGCCCGGCGTTTCCAACTTCCGGTCGCGGAAAAAAAGGACAGCCAGGGCATCTGTTTTCTCGGTCAGGTGAAAATGAGCGATTTCCTCCGCCACTACCTGCCGGACTCTCCGGGTGAAATCGTCGATACCACAGGCAAGGTGCTCGGCGAGCACCGCGGGCTCCACCTCTACACGCTCGGCCAGCGCAAGGGCCACGGCGTGGCCTCACCGCGCGAGGGCATGGCCTACGTCGTCGTCGGCAAGGAGCCTGCAAAAAACCGACTCATCGTCGGTTGGGACCGTCCGGATGCGGAAGGACTCTACACGCGGCGCTGCGTGGTCGGCACGCTTTCCCATATCAACGAACCCTTCGACACCAAACGCCTCGTCGATGCCCAGCCGCGCTACCGGGCGAAGGCCGAGCCCGCGCTCATGGAGCCGCTCGATGAGGGACGCGTCCGCCTGGAATTCCAGCGCCCGCAGCGCGCCATCGCCCCCGGCCAGATTTGCGCCTTCTATGACGGCGGCCGCCTGCTGGGTGGCGGGGTTTTCGAAGGGTGATGCGAGCGTCTGAATCGTCCGTAATTCCTGCCTGAAAGGATAGGAATGCTGTGTATCCCAACGGGATTGCGTCCTACAGCCCGGGGTTGGCTCGCAGAGCCTACCCCGGGTTCCATGCGAAATATCCGTCGAACCACAACGTGGTCCCGTCTCCTCCGGCTTTGATTGCGGGGTGCAACCCGGATTTTTCCTTGCCTTCAAGCAGGACAGAACCGCGCTGCGGTTCCGGTTCTCGCTATGGCATTTCCCCAGGGTAGCCCTCTGGCGACGGCAACCCTGGGCTGCTGGACGCAACTTGCTCGCCCCTGCTGCCGAACTGATGTGGTTTGGCGAGGTCTGTGAGAATGCTACACCTGATGATGCGCGCCGCCGAGGATGCTGCGCGCGTCAAAGCCGTGGTTGGCGAGGATGCGTGCCGCGAAATAACTCGTCTTGCCCATCTGGCAGATGGTGAACACCGGCTGCGTGCGGTCCAGTTCGTCCAGCCGCCCGCGCAGCTCGCCTAACGGAATGTTACGCGCGCCGGGGACCGGATTTTTGTTAGAATCCGCCGCCGGCCGCACATCGACGATCTGCGCGCCCGCGCTCTTGAGATCGGGCACCGGAACGAGCAGTCCGTCGCGGATGTTGCCTGCCGCGAATCCCGCGACGTTGACGACATCCTTGGCGTTGCCGAACGGCGGCGCGTAGGAAAGCTCCAGATGTGCGAGATCATCGATGGTCAGGCGGCCGCGCAGCGCGGTGGCGATGATGTCCAGGCGCTTGTCCACGCCGTCCTTGCCGCTGGCCTGCGCCCCGAGCACGCGGCCGTCCTCCGGCGACCACAGCAGCTTGAGCGTGATGGTTTCCGATCCGGGGAAATAACCGGCATGCGAGCCGCCGTTGACGGTGACGGTCTGATAGGGAATCCCCTCCATCCTGAGCCGCGTCTCCGACCACCCGGTGATGCCCGCCGCAAGATCGAACACCCGCACGATGGCCGTGCCGATGCTGCCGGGGTAGGGCAGGGCTTTCCCGCCGAGGAAGATGTGATCCGCCGCCGTGCGGCCCTGCCGGTTGGCCGGCCCGCCCAAGGGAATGGCCGCGCGCTTGCCGAAAACCGGGTCCATCGTCTCGCAAACGTCGCCCACCGCGTAAATGTCGGGATCGGACGTGAGCTGATGCGCGTCCACCACAATGTGGCCGCGCGGGCCGAGTGCGAGGCCGGCATCCTTGGCCAAAGCGCTTTCGGGGCGAACGCCGATCGAGAGAATGACCAGCCCGGTTGCCAGCGATTTGCCGGATTTCAACTTCGCGGAAATCCCGTCGGGAAGCGGTTCGAAACCGTCAATGCCATCGCCAAGGATCAACTCCACGCCTTTCTCGCGCAGCGCCTTTTCCAGTGGCCGGACCATCTCCGGATCGAGCTGCGGCAGCACCTGCGGCTGGAGTTCGATCACGCTGACTTTCCTGCCGATGTGCCGGAGTTGCTCGGCCATTTCCAGCCCGATGAACCCCGCCCCGATGATGGCCGCGTGATCCACTCCCGCGGCGGCGTCCTTGATGCGGTCCATGTCCTGCAGGTTGCGCAGCGTGTGGATGCGCGGGCTGTCGATGCCCGGCAGCGGCGGACGCAGCGGACCCGCCCCCGGCGCGAGGATCAGCTTGTCGTAGGAGATTGAGGACTCCGCGCTATCTGTTAGAGAGCGGACGCGGACCTGTCTGCCGGCGCGATCGATGGCGGTGGCCTCGGTGAGTGTGCGCACGTCGAGGTTGAGCAGCGTGCGCAGGCTCTCCGGCGTCTGCAGCGAGAGCTTCGCGCGGTCGGCGATCTCGCCGCCGATGTGATAGGGCAGGCCGCAGTTCGCAAACGAGACATCCGGCCCGCGCTCCAGCACGATGATGTGTGCGGATTCCGAATGACGGCGCGCGCGCGCCGCGGCGGATGCTCCGCCGGCGACTCCGCCGATGATGACGATGGTTTCAGGCTTGGTTTTCATGGATGCTTTGTTGCGGCATGAACTGCGCTTTTCCGGGCAAGACCGGGGTTCCCGAGACTCTTCATGATCTGCGTTTCCCGTGGTTCGATTTCCGATTCAGCATTCAAGCGGAGTGCAGCGTCCGGTTCATGGCCTGGCAGAAGCGTTTCAGCGCCGCTTCATCGAGTTTGAAATACACATGGCTGCCGCGCGTGCGGGATTTCAACAGCCCGGCCTTGCGCAATTCGTTGATGTGGCGCGAGCACGCCGGCTGCGACAGCGGCAGCGCGTTCACGATCTCCATGCACGCCACCTCGCCCCGCCCCGCCAGCTCCCGCAAAATCCGGATCCGCGCCGGATGCGCCAGCGCCCGCGCAAACCCCGCCAGATCCACCAGCGGCTTCTCAAACACCTCAAGTTTCGCAACAGGCATGGATTTCATATTTCAAATATGAAATATGCCTGCAAGCGGAATTTTCCGGAATCTTCCGGAATCTTCCGTGGGGTGGTGCAGGGTCCCTGCACCAGGGAGAGCCTATGTTGAAATCGACGATAGGAACCACCGGTGACACGGATTTCACGGAATGGATTGAGACGAAAAACCGCGAAGGAACCATAAACCAAAATTCCGAAACGATCCCCACGAAACCCACGAAAAGGCATGAAAGGTCAACCACTTGTAGGCAATCTCATCCACACCTGCAAAGTGAGAGCGGTGAGGTTTTCAACGCTTTGATTTTCGCGAACGTTCGTGTCTTTCGTGGTTTCTATTTTCCTTTCCGGGATAAAAGCGACCTTGGTGACGGCTTCGATAAGATTTGAAATATGCCTCCATTCTGAAAATCCGGGTAATCTCTGCAATCCGTGGTCAAAAATCACTGATCTTCCCCCTACTGCAGTCGCCCTGTGGGGTGGTGTTTTGTATGGGTGCGGCGGGGTGGGGTTCATTCCGCAGAGCGTTGCCGCCGTGAAATGAAAATGAAAACGGGCTTGTTGGATCCCATGGGTCCGATGAGTCCTGCAATGAGTTTGCCTTTTGACGCCCACTGTCGCCCGTCGTGAATCCCGGACAAAAAACCCCGCGATTGACCCGGCCATGCCCGCGGTCACACTCCGGGCATCATGATCGATGTGGTATGCGGTGTGATTGAGGATGCGGAAGGCCGCGTGCTGGCGTGTTTGCGACCGGCGGGCAAACACCTAGGCGGGCTGTGGGAGTTTCCCGGCGGCAAGGTGGAGATTGGTGAAACCCCGCAAACGGCGCTGGCACGGGAACTACGCGAGGAATTGGGCGTCGAGGTGGAGGTGCTTGGCGCGCTGGACGCGGTGCCATGGCACTATGAGCGGGGGCCGATCCGCCTGTTGCCGTTTCATTGCAGGATCACACGTGGAGAGCCGGTGGCCCATGAGCATGAGCGGTTGCGCTGGTGCGCATGCCATGAACTCGGGGATCTCGCCTGGGCTCCCGCCGATCTGCCGGTGCTGGAGCAACTCCGGCTCCGCAATGCGACGCGGCGCGTGATGCCCGAGGCTCAAACGACACGCATTTGACGCGGCACACAGGCGGGCATGCCGGCCGGGTTTCCGAAGCGGATTTCCATAGCGGATACGACCAAACCGCGCAATTCGGCGGGTATCCGCGCGATTTGCCATGTCCGCTCGGCCTCGGTTGATCCATCATTCGCCGCGACAGCCTTGAGTGCGTAATGCGCCGCAGCGAGTGAATGATCGGCACCGTGGGCGGTGGCTGCGGCGTGACCTGCGGCGCGGGCCGCGGCGATCGCCGCCGGATGGCCGGCTGCGCGGGCGGCGGCGTGGGACGCAAGCGCCGCTTTTTGCGCTTCTCCCACTTTGATTCCTCCAGCGGCCCAGTTTCTTGCGGCGGTCGCGGCGTGTCGCGGTCGTTCGTCCGGACTGTGATTTTCGAAAAGCGGCAGCACGTGTTCCGCGCAATCCGCCGCCCATGCCGCAAGCAAACGATGGTGCCCCGGCGCAAGCGGGCCACCGCGATGCCATGCGACAAACCTGTGATCCCTCATGCCTCCGGATGTTTCAAAGTGACTGGATGAACCTGACGAGTGCCGCGCGTTCCGCGGCGGTCATGCCGAGAAACTCGTTTTTGGCGGCCTCGGCCTCGCCGCCGTGCCACAGGATGGCTTCCTCAATGGTGCGGGCTCGGCCGTCATGCAGATAGGCCTCGCCACCGCTCACTCCGGCGGTGAGGCCGATGTTCCAAAGCGGTGCCGTGCGCCACTCGGTTCCGGAGGCGCTGCCCTCCCCCATGTTGTCGGCCAGTCCCGGCCCCATGTCGTGAAGCAGCAGATCGGTGTAAGGATGGATCGTCTGGCCGCGCAGCTCGCTCATCGGATGGTGCGGGCTGGTGACAAGTGTGGGGGTGTGGCATTGGATGCAGCCGGCGCTTGCGAACTGTTGCTCGCCCTGCAGCGCCTGGGTGTTGTTGAGATCCCGCCGGGCACTGACACCGAGCAGGGCGATGTAACGTGTCAACTCGTCGAGCGCGGCGTCCGCCAGCTCGGGGGGTTGCGTCGCGGTTTCGCCATCGGGAATCGGGAAAACGGATGTGGTGACACCCATGTCGTGGTTGAGGGCGCTGGCGATCTGGTGTTTGACCATGGCTTGTCCGCCCTTTGCCGTGAAGCGCCCGAGGCGCGTCAGCCCGTTTTCGGGATCGGCCGTGGTGCGGACGCGGCCGGATATGCCGTCCTGGTTGGCGTCGGCGGGATCGGCCAGGCTGAGGATGGTGGTTTCCGCCACAGCTTCTAACAAACCCATGCCGACGAGCGGCGGCGAGAGGCGCACGGAGAAATTCGGAGGTGTCGTTCCGGTGAAGGCATAGGTCGGTTTGCGCAGCGTGTAGGGCGTGCCGTCGTTGTATTGGCCATTGAGATAGGTGTAACCCGAGATCACGGCCGTGGCCTCGGGTGCGCCGGATGTCGTTTGCGGCTGGAGCACGGATCCGAGGGACGGGTGGGGCGTTCCGCTGGAATCAACCCCCACCTTCACCACGGAGCGCAGCATCGGCGCGCCGATGGCGGGCGGCAATGCGCGGCCGTTGTTGACATGACAATCGACACAACTGCGCGCGATGAATTTCGGCCCGAGCTTGCCGGTTTGGGCCGTGAAAACAGGGTTTCCCGCCTCGGAGTGGGAGCCGTTGCCGAAATCCGTGTGATGCAGGCGGCGGCCTTGCATGAATGGCTGGATGTTGTCCGGAGAAATGTTGCCGGCGGTTTGTTTGAAGCGGTGGGACGGCTCGTTGGAATATGGATAGGGCAGGGTGGTTCCGCCGCCGAGCCATGCGCTTGCGGGCAGGGGATGCGAGTCAAGGCCGAGGTTGACGCTGTTCACAATGCCGGTGAGTCCGATTTCACTGCCCGCCTGCCATGGCACGATGCCCTGTCCCACGATGTAGAGCATGGTGGTTCCGTAGTAGTTGCTGCGTCCGTTCGCAGGGGCCTGCAGGAACATGCTGATTTCGATTTCGACGCGGTCGCCGATCCGCAACGGACGGTTTTCAGGCAGTTTGTTGGTCAGCGTGGCGCGGTATTGATTGGGCCCGACCAGCGGGGCAAGCAGGTTGAAATGATACTCCGCCACCGTGCCCAGTCCGCGGAAGAAGGCGCGGAACTCCGGCGCACTCAAGGGAGCGAGCGTGGTGTAGTTGAAGGTGATGCCCGTTCCGCCCTTGGCCACGCGGTCGATGATCTCGATGCCCATCGTGCGTTGCTCCCAATACCATGGCAGGTAGTGGTCGTAGGCTTGGAACATGCCCTCCCGGGCGTGGCGGTCGCGCGCGCGGTCACCCACGCGGGTGATGAGCGCCTCCGGCGTGTCGAGCGTGGTCGCGGCCTCCAGCGCGGTCTCGGAGTTGAAGAGCGCGGCGATCCCATCCGGATTCGGGGGCGGCTCGATGGTTGCGGGCATTGCCAAACGGAAAAACTCCGCGGTCTTGTCCATGGGGACGATGAGCGATTTCATCGCGCCATCGCCGGTGATGGCGGGAGACAGGTCATGCCATGTCATCATGTCGGGGGAGGCCGACGGCTGATAGACAGTGCCCGGGGAGGATGGCCAGGTGAGCGCGGCCACCGGCCGGATGCTGACCGGCAGATTGCGGACTTCCGCCGGAGTGCCGGCTGCGGAGGTGCCGGAATCCAATATCACATCATCGATATAAACCTCGCCATGCCCGCCCGCCACCGCACCGGTGACGAAGCGGAAGAACACGCGCGCATCGACGGTCCCCGCGGGAGCTGTTAGGCCGTCGCGCGAAACCAGGGTCCACGCGTCCTGGGTGCCGGTGAAATCGACGAGGCCGGTTCCGCCGGCAATGACGTTACCCGCGCTGTTGAGCCACTCCACCTGGTATTGCCGGATGTAGGAAGGGCCGGCGCTGACCTGTTTCGTGCGGAATGAGAAATCATAGGTCTTGCCGGCCGTGATGGTGCCGCCCTGTGAGGCGATGTTCTGGCTCAGGCGGGCCTCGGCGGGTGAGGAGCCGATGTTCTGAATGAGGCTGCGCATGCCGAAGGCCCCGCTGTGCGCGGCGACGGCGCTGCGTGCGGGCGGCTGGCTGCCGCTCACCGTCCAGTTCGCCGGCCCGTCGCCGGCCGCGGTTTCAAAGCCTCCATTGACGGGTGTTGCCGGCGCGGGAGCCGTGCCGGGCATGGTTTCCACAACCTGATAGATCCGCCGCCCCGGCGGGACGGGGTCCACCAGCATCTGCTCGGAACCGTCACCGGCAACCGGGTCTCCGAGATCGGTCCACGGGCCCGCCGGCGCCTCCGCCCAGCGCACCTGATAGATGTTGCCGTCAGCCGTCGGCCAATACAATCCGACCTGCGGGTCGATGCCAAGACGTGTTTCCACCGCCATGGCCAGGGACACCAGCGGCAGAACGCTCCACAGCGGGAGGATGTGGAGTGCGGGCCTCATCATCGGTTTGTGAGGAATTCCAATCAGGGTTTGACCCGCCGGTCCTGCGGGATGATGACGAGGTCGAAGGCGCTCGCCCTCTCGTTTTTGGGAGGAACGATGACGATCATTTTCCGGAAGTCGGGATCATGTTCCCAAACGGCCGAGTAGAGCGCTTCGTCGGGTTTCTCCTCCTTGGTGATCTGCACGCCCATGTTGCGCTTGGTGCCGCCCGGGTGGATCATGACGGGCGATTGGTCCTGCGGCAGGGATTTTTTCTCCTTGTCGATTTGGATCATGAGCGGGCCGTCGCAGGTGTTGATGAAAACTAGGCCGCCCCATTGGAATGACTCGTCATGGTCCTCAATGGCGATGGTGCGCAGGCCGGAAGCGTGCTCCGCATCGGGAAGGATCAGCACCAGCGGTGACTTCAAGCCGGGGGCGAGCACGATTGCGGCGCTGGCGGGTTTGCCCTCGGCGTCCTCGCGGTCGAGCGCGACGAGTTGCAGCGGGTTTTCGCCGATGGCGCAGGAGAGGGGCTCCGAGCGCTTCATGGCGTCGAGTCCCTTGAGCGTGAGGAGGGTCTTGTCATCGCGGACGCCCATCATGCGGGAGGCGATTTCGCTGTTGAGCGGAACGAAGCGGACTTCGATGGCGGCGAGTGAGGCGCAGAGGCCGGCGAATGCGAGGATTGCATGGAGAAACGGGGAGCGTTGCATGATTTCGGGATGTCAGGGGTTTTCGGCGGCGGGGGGATTGGTGGTGTCCTGGCCCGACTTGAGCGAGGCTTCCAGAACCAGTGACCTGCGGTCTTCCGGAATGATCTTGAACTCGACGGGGCCGGTGCGGACGTCGGTGCCGGGTATGACGAAGATGAGTTTGCGGATGTCCGGGTTGTGCTCCCAGATGGCCGAGTAAAGAATCGTTTTGAGATCCTCGCGGGTGGCGATCTGCACGGCCATGTTGCGGGCGTCGCCGCCGGGTTTGAGATCCACGGGCGTCCACTTGTCGGGCAGCGACTTGACGGTCTTGTCCAGACGCACGAGCAATTCCTTGCCCGTGGCATTGATGAAGCGCAGGCAGCCCCAACTGAAACCGGCGGTGTTGTCCTCGATGATGAAGGTCCGCAAGCCGGTGGCGTGCCTGGCGTCCGGCAGGATCAATACCAGCGGTGATTTGATGTCGGGCGTGAGGCGGATGTCCAGCGTGGCCGGCCGGCCCTCGGAATCCGGCCGGTCAATCGCGACCAGCCGCAGGGGCGACTCCTTGCTTCCGGTGGCGTCGGCGGGCGCTGAGCGTTTGTATGGATGCAGGTCGCGCAATTCGATGATGCCGGAGGCATTTTGCAAGCCGAGCTTGCGGGCGGCGGTGGCATCGTCCCATGGCAGGAAGCGGATGGGCACGGCGGATGCGGCCGGGTGCAGCGCGAGCAAGGTTGTTAGAAGAACGGCCGGAGTGATGAGGGTTTTGAGCGACATGGCGGGTTGGTGATTTCTATTGGATTTCGGACGAGGGAACCCGGCGGAAGGATACCACTTCGAAGCGGCGGCCGAAGGTGCGGTTGACGGGTTTGAGCGAGGCGATCGGGGTTTCCGGCGGATCGGCGGAATCGACGAATCCGGGCGTGCGTTGGACGACGGCCTCGCACCAGGCGCGGGCGACGACTTTGCCGGAGGCATCCCTGGCCTCGCCGTATGCGCGGATGGTGAACGTGTCCGAGCGGCAGGTGATGACCGGCGCGAGCGATTGCAGGACATCGGCCTGGGTGAGGTATCCGGGAATGCCGACGCCGGTGTCGTTGATGATGTTTTCCCGGGCGTCGCTGGGATACTTGTCTTTGGAAAAAGTCGCCTGTTTGGCCTGCTCGTTGAGTTTGTCCGCCTCGATGGCGGCCTGGACCGCGCCATTGAGGCCGAGGGCGCCGCCTTCCACGCGGCGGTTGACGAATTCCGCGAGCGAGAGGAACGGGCCGCGCTTGCGGACTTCGGCGACGATGTTTTCCGCAAGTGTGCGGATCTGGTCGTCGGTGAGTGTGCGGAAGCCGTTCCAGTTGTCATCGGCTTTTCCAGTGGGGTGCCGGAAGCGTGGGGAGGCGGTGGTGCTGGAGGCGGGTGCGGCACCTCCCGCGACCTCGAAGGATTCGCCGCGCAGGGCGGAGAGCTGGGCGGTCCAGGCCTCGACGTCGGTGGAGTTGACGTTGAACGCGCCATCCACGGCGAGGTGGGCGGCGATGCGCGCGCAGCCGGCGGGATCGGTCAGGCGTTTGACCAGCGCGGCATCCTCGTAGCCGCCTTTGATCAGGCGCATGCGGGTGTTGTGCAGCGGATTGGCTTCCGGGTCGCTGACATAATCCTCGATGACCTTGTCGATGTCGCGAGTCACCCGTGCGATGGGACTGTCCCAGGCGGTTTCGGGATCTCCGGTGGTGGCGGGTTGCAGGTCCGGTGCGGCGCCGCTGAAGAAGAAGCCGTCCCACAGCGCCTCGTTGGTGAGATAACAGGTGTCGTAAACCGGCACGCCGCTGGACACGTGCTGGGTCTCGCGTTTGGCCACGGCGGTGCGAGCGACGTAGGGCGAGGCCCAGCTGTTGGCGAACTGATTGGCGGATGAGAAGGTGGATGAAGCGAAATCCGCATGCTGGAACGCGGCGAGTGACAACGTGGGCTCGCGCGGGATTTCAAAAAACGGCAGATGGGTCCTGCCGGTGCTGCTGTGGCTCGGTCCCCAGAACGAGCGCCTCCCGTCGATCGATGACTGCACCGCACCGCTGAAGTCGGAGACCGCCCGGATGGTCGATTGGAAATGGGGTGCCACGGTGAAGCTGCCGGACGCGAGCTGGTGGTTGATGGACGCGTGGCGCGGGTTGGTGGTGTAGATCAGGTCGGCGATCGGCTGGTTTCCCACGCTTTCGACGGCGGTGCGGTGGAACGTTTCGATCACCGCGAAGGGTTGGGGCGCGGTTTTGAGATCGGAGTAGGTCCAGTTGGGCGAGGCGGCCTGCAGGACGGAGGAGACGAAGCCCAGCACTTGGACTTCGGAAATGGTTTCGCCGCGCGTGCTGTCGGACGGGTTTTTGATGCGGGCCGCGTCCTCAAGGGTCACGAAGTAATGATATTCGCCCTGAATGGTGGGCCTGAGCACGAGGTTGATCCGGTCGGTGGTTTTGACGACATAGGTGATGCCGTGGGGAACCCCGCCGGTTCTCACGCCATCCTTCATGGGCACCAGCAGGCCGCCGCGGGTGTTCATCTGGCTGATGTCCTCCACCGCGCGCATCCTCACGGTGCGCTGGGCGTTGCTGCCGGTGCGGACAAACAGGGTGGGTGTCTGTGAGGCGGGGGTGAAAAGGCGGACTTCGCCGGGTTCGAAACGAATCGGGGCCTTGGTGCTTCCATCGCCGTTGGCGGTGAGTTCGCAGAGGAAGTATGGATTGATGGAGCGTCCGTGCGCCTGGGCCTCGAACTGCTTGGCCATCATCATGGACATGTTGACGGTCCGACTGCCCACGGTTTCCGATGCGAGTCTGAAGGTCCAGTCGAGGTTGAAGGGGATGTCCATCCACGGGTAGGCGACCGCGCCGTCGATTTCGAGGGCGGTGTTGTGGGGATTCCAGAGCGAGATGATGGGAGTGATGACGATGTGCGCGCGGTTGTCGCTGCCCAGCGTGGCGCTGAGCAGATAGACCAGGCGGTTGAGGACCGGACGGATGGCGAGAGTGGATTTCACACCTTGTGGGGGATCGCTCGGACCGAAGAAAGCGCCGCCGCTCGCGGCCGGAATGTCCACCGCCACGTGATCGGGACCGCGCATGGCTGCCACCGGAGCCGCACCGCCGTAAAGGTGGTGAGGGATGCGGCAGAAGGAACGCAGGTGGTCGAAAGTAGGCACTCCGGCGGCGTAGAAGCGGTGTGCCACCGTGGCGGGAGAGTAGTTGGTGGTCTTCGAAACAATCGGGTTTTCCACCAAGGGTTGAAACAGCGCGCGCTGTCCCTTGTAAGAGCCGGGCGAGGTGAAACCTGCGGTGTTTCCTGTCTCCCGGAAGGGATTGGCCACGCCGTCCCATGAGTCGCTGGCGAATTCGGAATCGCTCAGCTCGAAGCCGAGGCTGAGATCGGTCTTGAGGCCGCCTTTCACCGCGTCGGTGAGCAGACCCTTGGAATGCACGGTGAAACTCGCGCCGATGTTGGTCAGCGCGCTGGCATCATCGGTGAGCGAGGTGTCGAGGCCGATTTGGCCGAGGGAAAGCACGCGCCCGGCACGCAGGTTCCAGCCGTCGTCGGGCTGTTTGAAGCCGGATGCGAGGGCGAGTGAGGGGCGGCGCTGGGCTTGCAGTGCCACATTGACCCTCGTGTCCTCCTCGGGGCCGGCCACATTGACCTTGGCCTTGGTGTTTTCCTGGGTCGCGGCCCATGAAAGGGCACCACGGGATGCCACCACCACCGATGGTGCCTTGAGCGCGAAACCATCATGTGCCAGCGTGTAAAGAACGGGCCATTCGGCAGCGGCCGGCGTCGCGGCCCACGCAGGGCTTTTGAGCGCGGCAGGCGTCGGCGAGGAGGCCAGCCACGTGCGGAAATTCGTGGTTTTCGCCCCGTTGTAGTCAGGTGCCGTGCCAAGCGGATTGGCGGCCAGATTCGGCGACCATGAATTCCAGGCACCCACCAGATGGCCCTGCGCCGCATCGCTCTGAATCGACGCGTCCGCGCTGATCCGCCGGTCGTCCCCGAGTTCCTTCTGAAGCTCTCCGATGGCCATCATCACCGCCAAGCGCGCATTGGCAAAGGCACGGGCATTTGCCTCCTCGCCACTCCGCGTCCGTAGTGATACCGCGCTGAGGGAAAGCAGGCCGACGGCAATCGTCGTCAACAGGATCATCAGGCTGAGAGTGACAACGAGCGCAAAACCCCGCTTCCGGAGCCTTCTGGGATTTTTGGGTTTCATGGGTTTGAAATCTGATCTTCTCTCTACAAATGTCCCATATTCCCGGATGGTGCACTTGGATTTTCAATTTGGGATTGATTGGGCGATTTCACGCGGGGACGAACACGGAATCAATCGTCGGCGTGGCAATCAGGGGTTTTTAAAAAATGACCGCACTCCCGGTGGTGGGCAATACACCCGTCGTGCGGTTCCAACCATCGCCACACTTGCAGCCATGTCGAGAAATTTTATGCAATTTTTTCATGGTCCTGCTCTCAACCGCGGGATGGCCTGCTGCCCCGGGGTGCTATTGGATTCCTGATCAAACACCATTTGTTAATGCGGATTGGGGCTTGTGTCGCGTAAAAAATCCACAATGCTGCCGCCATCGCCGCACACGACCACAAACGCGAGTTGAACCAGGAGACCATTGCCCGGCAGTTGAATATTTCGCGGGCGACGGTTTCGCGTTGTTTCACCAATCATCCCGGGATCAACCCGGTCACGCGCGCCAAAGTGTTTCAATTGGCGGCGGAGATCGGCTACGTCCACCTGCAAATGCGCAAACCGCGCAAAAAGGGCATGGAGGCCGGCAAAAAAGTCTTCGGCGTGCTGATTTGCACCGCCGAGGAGGAATACTACCGCAAGGACTATCAAAACCCCAGCGAGCAGCTCCTTGCCGGCGTGACCGAGTGCGCCCACCTCAACGAGGCGGACATCGAAGTGCATTTGATCGATCCTGGCGACTGCACCTTGGACAACCCGAGGTTTCTCCAGATCGAGAGATTCTGCAGCCGCTGGGACGGGTTGTTGCTGGTCTATCCGTTTCCGGACCCGGTGCTGGACCATCTGGCTCCCAAGATACCCCTGGTTTCGCTGGTCGAGCAGTTCGACCACACCGGCATCGATTGCGTGGATGTCGACCACTACAAGGGCATCGCCTCGGCGGTGGAGCATCTGGTGGAAAACGGCCATCGCCGTATCGGCTTTTTCACGCGTCGGTATGAAGTGGAGGCCAGTTGGTCATACCGTCGCTACGCGGCTTTCATGGAGGCGATGGTCCGACAAAGATTGCCGGTCGCGCCCGAGGACGTGATCAACATCTTCCCCTCTCGCGAGGGTGACAACGATTCAAGCATCGCCTATGCGGCCGAGCGCACCCGCGACGGGGTCACCGCCTGGGTGTGTGCCGCGGATCACCAGGCATACGACCTGATCCGGGGCCTCGCACAACGCCGCCTCAACGTCCCGAAAAAAGTCTCGGTGACCGGTTTTGATGGCATCGACACACCGCCGGATTCCCCCAAGCTCACCACGGTTTTGATCCCTTTCCGCGAGATCGGCATGACCGGCACGCAACGTCTCCATGAACGCACCTTGAAGCGTTTCGGCTCCGCCCAGCACGTGCTCATCGACTGCCGCCTCAGATTGGGAAAAACCGTGGGCAAGGCCCCCGCCTGAGCAGACCGCCCCGCAAGTGGCCGACGGGTGCCATCAGCGCTTAGGGCATCCGGTGTCTCGCAACCCCATCCAGCCGCATACTTTGCATCGTATTGCAAATTTGTGCAATTTCAGCTTGCTTGGGCCGTCATCCAGTTTATCTCTGTGGGCGGATTTCCGAGGCATGCATTGGCCGGCACCGGGATTTTCCAAACCCAAACCCAGACAGACGTGGAAGCGACAACCCTGCATCAACCGGGCAAAGGTTCGGTAATCCGGACATCCCCCGTGGCCCTGGCGGGCTTGCCCGTCGGCAAACGCAACCGCACCGGCGACAAGCATGCGGATCTCCCGGCAGGCCCCGGACCCGCGGGCGATTCCCTGGTGACCCAGGACGGCCAGTATCTGCAAATCCACAACGTGGACCGCATGCCGCCATTCCTCATGAGCGTGGTTTCGGACTCGGACCTCTGGCTGTTCGTCGGCAGCAACGGCGGCTTCACCGCCGGCAGGGTGGATCCCGATCACGCGATTTTTCCCTATCAGACAGTGGACAAGATCCTCGCGCAGCCCAAGGCCAGTGGCGCCTTCTGCCTGATCGCGTGCGATGACGTGTTGTGGGAACCCTGGGTGAGTGATTGTCCCACCCGCGGCATCACCCGCAATTTGTATAAACACGTGGCCGGAACCAGCGTGATTTTCGAGGAAATCCACCAAGGGCTCGGACTCGCCATGCGTTGTGAGCTATCAACCAGCGAGCGCTTCGGCCTGGTCCGCGGCTGTCATCTGGAAAACCTCCGCGAACATCCGCGGGACATCCGGATCCTGGATGGCTGGAACCACCTCCTGCCACCGGGAGTGTCCCAAGAGACCTACGCGCGCTACAGCTACCTCGCCGCCGCATACATGCGCCACGAATCCGCCGCCAATACCGGCTTGGGCATCTACACCCTCAACTGCGGCATCACCGACCGCGCGGAGCCCTGCGAATCACTTCATGCCGCCTGCGCCTGGTCCCACGGCCTCGACAATCCCACCCTGCTGTTGTCCAACCGTCAGGTGGCGGTTTTCCGCCAGGGCGGCGAACCCGTCGCGGAGACGGAGGTCCGCGGTATCTTTGGCGCTCACCTTCTATCAGCCGCAATCACACTCGATCCCCTCGCGGGCCGGCGCTGGCAAGTCGTCACGGACACCGGTCTCGACCACACCGCGGTTTCCCGCCTGCGCGATCGCCTGGCCGACCCGCAACAACTCGCCGCCGACCTCGCCGCCGATCTCGCCGAAGGCGTCGAGGCCTTGGAAAAACGCATCGCCGGAGCCGGAGCCATCCAGCAAAGCGCCGACCGGCGCACCTGCGTCCATCACTTCGCCAACGTCCTCTTCAACTGCATGCGCGGCGGCACACTGCATGACAACTACCGCTTCCAGCGCGCCGACTTCCAGGCCTTCCTGAAAACCCGCAGCCTCGACGTCCTGCAACGCCACCAGAACCGGCTGTCCACCCTGCCCGGGTCCTGCACGCTCCAGCAGCTTGGCGAACTGGCCGCCACCTGCGGGGATCCGCAACTCACCCGCCTCGCGGGCGAATACCTGCCAATCTGTTTCAGCCGCCGCCATGGCGACCCGAGCCGCCCGTGGAACCGTTTTGAAATCCACACCAAGGATGCCGATGGCCGGCCCTTGTTCGCCTACGCCGGCAACTGGCGCGATATTTTCCAAAACTGGGAAAGCCTCGCCTACAGTTACCCGGAGTGTTTCGAGCCGATGATCTCGATCTTCCTCAACGCCTCCACCGCGGACGGCTACAACCCCTACCGCATCACCCGCGCAGGCATCGATTGGGAGGTCTTCGACCCCGCCGACCCATGGAGCCACATCGGCTACTGGGGCGATCACCAGATCATCTATCTGCTGCGCCTGCTGGAAGGCATGGAGCACTTCCAGCCGGGCGGTATCCGCGCCCGCCTCAACAGCCGCTGCCACGCCTATGCCAACGTGCCTTACGAAATCCGCGGCCTCGACGACCTGCTGGCCGATCCCAAACATTCGATCCGCTTCAACCAGACACTGCATGAAGAATTGTTGGAAAAGACCCGGCGCATCGGCGGCGATGGCAAACTGCTGACCGACTCCGGCGGACAACCCCTTCTGGTCACCCGCGCCGAAAAACTGCTGGTTCCGCTGCTCGTCAAACTCAGCAATCTCGTCCCCGGTGGCGGCATCTGGCTCAACACCCAGCGTCCGGAATGGAACGACGCCAACAACGCCCTCGCCGGCTGGGGACTCTCGGTCGTCACGGTATGTTACCTCCGCCGCTACCTGGTTTTTCTCGAAAACCTCATCGGCGGCGCCTCCACGCACTTCGACCTCACCCAACCGGTGGCGGAGCTGCTGGAGGAACTCGCCGCGATCCTTCCCCGGGCCGCCGCACCGTTCATGGATGACACATCCCGCCTCGACCTCGTCAAGGCGCTCGGACGGGCGGGCGAGAAGCACCGCCGCGCCGTCTATCAGGAAACGCCGCGGACCTTTGTCCCCGTGGCCGCCGGCCGGGTGCTCGACCTCATCCGCCACGCGCTGGCCGCCGTGGACGCCACGCTCGCCGCCAACCGCAGGGACGACCATCTTTTCCACAGCTACAATCTGCTGGAAGTCGCCGATGGCCGGGCGGGCGTCCATCATCTCGAACTGATGCTCGAAGGCCAGGTGGCGGCGCTTTCCAGCGGCCTTCTCGATCCTCGCGGCGCGCTCCTCCTCACTGCGGCACTTCGCTCAAGCCCGCTCTATCGGCGGGATCAGAACAGCTATCTCCTCTATCCGGATCGCGAGGTCGCCTCATTTCTGCAGCGCAACACACTGCCCGGTGATTGGACAAAACGCATTCCCCGGCTTGCCCCGCTCGTCCTCGCGGGCAACCGCAGCCTCATCCGAATCGATGACCATGGCCGCGCCCATTTCCATCCGGAACTCACCAACATCCGCGACCTGCAGGCGAGACTTGACGGGCTCGTTACCGAACCCGGCTATCAGGAAGCCGTCGCCGCGGACCGCGAAACCGTCGCGTCTTTGTGGGAGGAAGTCTTCAACCACCGGTCGTTCACCGGCCGCAGCGGCGCCATGTTCGCCTTTGAGGGCCTCGGCAGCATTTACTGGCACATGGTCGCCAAACTCCTGCTCTCCGTGCAGGAAGTCTATCTTCAGGCCTGCCGTCATGGCGCTGACTGCGCGGAAGCCTGCCAGCTTGCCATCGTCTATCACGAAATCCGCGCGGGCCTCGGCTTCACCAAGGATTCCGAAACCTATGGGGCCTTTCCGACCGATCCCTACTCGCACACGCCGCGTGACAACGGTGCCCAACAACCGGGCATGACCGGGCAGGTCAAGGAGGAAATCCTCACCCGCATGGGGGAACTCGGCGTGCATGTCCGCAACGGGGAAATCCATTTCGAACCCACACTCCTGAAAAAGGCCGAGTTTTTCCAGCAACCGCACGATTTCCGCCATTACGGCATCGATGGCGCGTCCGAGGTCTGGCAGCTCGGCCCGGACACCCTGGCCTTCACCCTCTGCCAGGTGCCCGTCTGCTACGAACTCGCCGACCACTCCTCGATCACCGTGGAGTTGAAGGACGGCGGCTGCGCGGAATTCGAGCGGAGTTTTCTCGCGCCGGACGCCAGTTCCAGCATCTTCCGCCGCGAGAACATCATCCGCCGCCTGCGCGTGCGCATCCCACGTGACCGGTTCCTCCCGTGACCCAACCCATGAAACTCAGCACTACGGAAAAGATCGGCTACGGTCTGGGCGATACCGCGTCGAACTTCTTCTTCCAGACATTCAACATCTTCCTGTTATATTATTACACCGACGTCTTCGGCCTGGCGCCGGCGGCGGTCGGCACCATGTTCCTGCTCGCCCGCTTCTGGGACGCGGTGAACGATCCCATGATGGGCGTGATCGCCGACCGCACCAACACCAGGAGCGGCAAGTACCGCCCCTATCTCCTCTGGGTCGCCATACCTTACGGAGTGCTGGGCTACCTCATCTTCGCAAATCCAGACCTCGGCCCAAACGGCAAACTGGTTTATGCCTATGTCACCTACATCGCCATGATGATGGTCTACACGGCCATCAACGTGCCCTACTCCGCGTTGATGGGCGTGATGACCCCCTCATCGGAAGAACGCACGAGCCTGTCGAGCTATCGCTTCGTCTGCGCGTTCGGCGGCGGCTTTCTCGTCTCCCTCGCCGTCCGTCCCCTCGTCCGCGAACTCGGCGGCGGCGACGAGGTCAAGGGATTCCAATACACCATGGCGATCTTCGGCGTCGTCTCCATCCTCCTCTTCTGGCTCACCTACGCGACCACCCGCGAGCGGGTCAAACCGGCGGTGCAGAAGATCAGCCTGCGCGACGACTTCTCCGCCCTGCTCCGCAACACACCCTGGCTCGTCATGGTGGCGGCCGCCGTGCTCACCCTCGCCAACGTCGCCGTGCGCGGCGCGGTCACCGTCCATTTCTTCAAATACGTCGTCGGCGACACCGGCGAGAGCTTCCTGCTCGGCATCGACCGCACCACCCTGGTGATGTCATCCGGCATGCTCGCATTCATCGCGGGCGTTTTCTTCACGCCGGTCGTCGGGCGGCGCTTCGGCAAGCGCAACGCCCTGATGACCCTCACGCTGCTCAATGCCGCCACCGTGCTCGGCTTCTACTTCATCCCCGCCGACCAATACTGGCTCATGGTGGCCGTTAACCTGATCGGCAACTTCTTCGCCGGGCCCACTCCGGCGCTCGTCTGGGCGATGTATGCCGATGTCGCCGATTACGGCGAATGGAAATTCAACCGCCGCTCCACCGCGCTCGTTTTCTCCGCCGCCATGTTCGCCCAGAAAATGGGCCTCACCATCGGCGGCAGCCTCTCCGGCTGGATGCTCGGACTCTACGGCTTCGTTCCCAACCAGCCGCAGACACCCGAGACGCTCTCCGGCATCCGCATCATGTTCTGCATCGTGCCCGGCGTGCTCGCCGTTGCCAACGGCCTCGTCCTCCTCGGCTACCGTCTCACCGACGCCAAGGTGGCCGAGATCGAAAAAGAACTCGCCACACGCCGCCTCGCCCCGCAGTGAGCCCCCTTGTTTTCAGCGCCTTGCATCGCTTTGGAAAAAATTTCCGAAAAAGATCAAAAAGTGGATTGACTGTGTCAGCCGCGGGGCCGTAGCTTCGCGGGCCGCCGCGGGGCCGTAGCTTCGCGGGCCGCCACAAGCGAGGGCGGCCGAGAGACGGGATGTCGATCGAGGTGCTGCAGCAGTGCAACCCACCCGATCGGCTTTTTAGTCTCCTCGAAGCAAGGATCTTTGACAGTGTGGCCCAGCACGGGACGTGCCAAAAGCGGGATGCGATGCGTTGGAGACAACGTGTGGCCTTCAAGGCGTGGGACGACATCAGCCCGAAGCATGCTGGGAAGAGCAAAAAGATTGAATTGTGCGCTGCGCGCCTTTTGGGGCGCGCGGTCCTGGTGGAAGAGATTCCACCGAAGTCAATTTGGAATATGAACAACTAGTCAGCAATGACTGGGATCATATCCTCCGGATTTTTTACGGAGAGTTTGATTCTGGCTCAGAACGAACGCTGGCGGCGTGTTTAAGACATGCAAGTCGCACGGAATCATTTGAGTAGCAATACAAGAATGGTTCAGTGGCGCACGGGTGAGTAACACGTGAATGACATGCCCTTCAGTGGGGAATAGCCCAGGGAAACTTGGATTAATACCCCATGGTCTCGCAAGAGTAAAGGTGGCCCCGCGCGAGCGGGGCTGTCGCTGGAGGATTGGTTCGCGCCCTATCAGCTAGTTGGCGGGGTAACGGCCCACCAAGGCTACGACGGGTACCTGGTCTGAGAGGACGATCAGGCACACTGGAACTGAGACACGGTCCAGACACCTACGGGT
>JALOUA010000121.1 GCA_025457625.1 Akkermansiaceae bacterium | reverse complement strand
ACCACGACGTTGATAGGCTTCAGGTGGAAGCGTGGCAACACGTTGAGCCGAGAAGTACTAATCATCCGTTCGGCTTGATTCCTGTTTTTGGAATCGGAAGAAACAAGAGCGCCGTAAGAAGCAAACAAAAGTCGGTCGGATCAGAAAAACCTCCATATGGATGCCAGGGAGCGGGCGGGAAAATGTCCGACAAGTCCGACCGGTCTGACCGGTCCGACTCTGACAACGCCCCAGCGCCGATGGTAGTTGGACGACAGGTCCTGTGAGAGTAGGTCGTCGCCAGGTAAACGCCCCGTCCATGGAAACATGGACGGGGCTCTTTTTTGCAACCGGAGGGCGGCCTGCGATTGACGCATGCCCATGCCCGTTCCAAGGAACGCCTTGAAACAGAACCCGCGGCGACGGATTCCGCTCCTTTCAGTACACCACTGCAAGAGTTGCCGAAAAATTCCCCCAAATATGGGAAATTTTTCTTTAAAAACAGTGAGTCGCGGAGTCATTCGAGTCCAAACCATGCGCCCAGCCGATCAAAATATTTTCTCTAAACGGCTCAAAATCAACGGATTAAAATTTTATTAAATTTACCTCAATTTATTCTTGCTGGCTCGGTGTGTTTCAGTGTACTTTTTGGACGCTGACGCGATCGTCGGTGTTTTCACATGAGCAGCAGTCACCAGCGATACAAGGGATTCAAGCCCTTCAAGATGGACCCGAAGTTCCGGGTATCCATCCCCACGCCGTGGCGTCCGGAGGCGGGCGCCTCGCTGTTCCTGTTGTTTTCCAAGCAGCATGAGATGCCGGTGGTCAAGGTGCTGAGCCAGGAAGCCTACGATGAAAAAGTGGAGCTGATCCATGGCAGCGGCAAAACGCCGGCGGAAAAGGGCAAGATGCTCGGCAAGCTGGCGATGTTGTGCCGTGAGGCCTCGCTCAACGAGCAGGGCAAGCTGCTGGTGCCCAAGGATCTCAGTGAGAAATCCGGCATCGAGGCCGATGGCGACGTGGTCCTGGCGGGCCGCGGCATTTATTTCGAGATTTGGAGCAAGGCGAACTTCGACAGGATGCTCGAAATCGAGACCGCCGAGGAAGAGGACGACGAACTCGGCATTTTCTAACATTTTTCCACCATTCACCCACCACCACACCCAACAGCAGCAATGTTGTTCACCCTACCAACTCCGGCACTTGAGGCGGTCCACCCACGGGTGGCTTCGGCCGCTCTCGCCCAAGTGTCCGGGTTGGGAACATTTTCTTCAATACGTCATGCCGCTCTCGGGACAGCGCGGCATGACGATGGAAACACGGACGTCCGCACCGCTTCCGGCTGGTTGTCGGTGCGGCGTCCGGTGACTTTCATGGCCATGCGCGAGAAGTTGCTCGGGACAGCGCTTCTTTCGCGATTTGATACGATGGTCCGCGCGGCTTCTGGCTGGTTGTCCGCGCGGCCATCGCAAATTTTTCCCCATACACAGGACGCCGCTCTCGGGACAGCGCGGCGTTCTGTCAAATCCACGGACGTCCGCACCGCTTCTGGCTGGTTGTCGGTGCGGCGTCCGCTGACTTTCATGGTCTGGCGCGGTGTGTTCCCCCTCACGGGTTTTTTTTCGCGCTCTGAAACGATGGTCCGCGCCGCTTCGGGTGTGTTGTGTGCGCGGCCATCGCTATTTTCCAACAACGCAAGGGACGCCGGGTTAGGGACAGCACGGCGTGCTGACGCACATGCGGGTGTCCGCGCCGCTTCCGGCTGGTTGTCGGCGCGGGCACCCGACGCGTTTTCCGCGACAGAAGAGGGGACCGGCGGCTACCACCTGCCGGTTTTTCCGTTTGAAGTGGCCGCGTGGATGCAGGCGGCTGAGGGCAGGTTCGTCATCGACGGCACGCTCGGCGGCGGCGGGCACAGCGAGATGTTCCTGCAAGCCGGGGCCAGCGTGCTCGGCATTGACCGCGATCCGGAGGCTCTCGCGCACGCGCGCGCGCGGCTGACCGGGTTCGGCGGGCGTTTTTCGACTTGGGAGGGGAATTTTTCGCAGCTGCGGGAAATCCCGGTGATCCGCGAGGGTCGCAAGGCCGACGGGCTGTTGCTCGATCTCGGGGTATCCTCGCGCCAGCTCGACACGGCGGCGCGCGGCTTCTCGTTCATGCGGGAGGGTCCGCTCGACATGCGGATGGGACCATCCAGCCCGCGCACCGCGGCGGAGGTCGTCAACAGCTGGAGCGAGGCGGATCTGGCGCGCATCTTCTTTGAATTCGGCGAGGAACCGAAAGCCCGTCGCATCGCCGCCGCCATTGTGAAACAACGGGTTGTTGGGAAATTCGAAAGCACGCTGGAACTCGCCGCTTGCATCGAATCCGCGGTGGGCCGCCACGGCCGCACGCATCCCGCGACCCGCGCGTTTCAGGCAATCCGGATGGCCGTCAACGAGGAACTCGAATCGCTGTCCGCCGCACTGGCCGCGGCGCCCGCGGTGCTCAAGCCGGGCGGACGCCTGCTCGTCATCACCTTCCACAGCCTCGAGGACCGGATGGTGAAACGTTTCCTGCGCCACCGCTCCACGGCATGCCTCGACGAACCCGGATGGCCCGAGCCACGACCCAATCCCGATTACCAGTTCGAACTACTCGCCCGCAAGGCCATCGTGCCGGGTGCCGATGAAACCTCACGCAACCCGCGGGCCCGCAGCGCCAAGCTGCGGGTCGCGCGGCTTTTGGAACCCATGCCATGAACCGTCGCCGCGATCAGCCACGCACCCCCGCATCCGTGATCTTTTCCGTGATCCTCGCCTTCGCCATCATGGCCGCCGGCGGGGTGCTTCACGTCTATTTCAAGAACCGCCAGATCCAGGTCCGGCGGGAAATCGATGCGATCGACCGCAGGGTCGAGCACTGCCGCCTGGAAATCCGCACGCTTGAGATGCGGATGGATCAACTCCTCAACCGCTTCGTCATCCGCAAGCAACTCGAGGAGAACGGATCGAGTCTGCGTCCGATCTCGCTCGCCGTCGTGGAAGAGATTGATCCCGCGCCGCCGCACCGCCGCAGTGTGGCGTCGGCCGCTCCCTAGCCAGTGAACAACTCCTCGTTTCAAAACCGCTGCTTCATCCTGTGCCTGATCCTGGTGATCGGGCTCAGCGTGCTTTCGGGGAGGTTGGTCCAGATTCAACTGGTGGACCGCCAGCGCTATGCGGAGAGTTCGCGCAAGGCCTATCACCGGGTCGAGATGCTTCCCGCGCTGCGTGGCATGATCGTGGACCGCCACGAGGAGCCGCTGGCCAAGAGCATTCCGGTTTCCACCGTTTTCGTGGACAAGAACCACCTGTTCGATCCCAAGCTCGCCGCCTTTGGCCTGGCCTACGAAGAGGCGAGTGGTGAGGACGGCTGGAACCAGATCGACGATGCCGCGCGCCGCCGCCGCATCCAGGTCCTGCGCGGAGACATCCTCAACCGCGAATCCGCCGACACCATCGTGAGCAAGCACCTCGCATATGCCATCGGCATACTCGCACGGCCGCTCGGCATGCGGCGCGAGGAACTCCGTGCGAAAATCGAAGACAGCCGCGGCAAATGGGTGCCCGTCGCCAAGGATCTGCCCGAGGACGTGGCCGACAAGCTCCGTGAGGCCGTGGACAAGAATTGGATCCAGGGCTTCGAGTTCCAGAACTCCATCAAGCGCTGGTACACCGCGCCCAATCTCGCCACCCACCTCATCGGCTTCACCGGCGAGATTGAGGAAGCCTGCGACGAAGGCAAAACCGCAACCCGCGTCGTCGGCCGCTTCGGCATCGAGTCCTCGATGGAGGAATACCTCGCCGGCCGCGACGGCTGGCGCGAGCATTGCCGTGATTCGCGCGGGCTGGTCGTTCCCGGCAACTCGTCGAGCCTGCTGCCGCCGCGCTCCGGACTCAACGTGCAACTCACGCTCGACATGGGCCTGCAGGCGATCGTCGAGGAGGAACTCGACGCCTGCCTCGCCGAATACCAATCCATGAGGGGCACGGTGATCCTCATGGATCCGGAAAACGGCGACATCCTCGCGATGGCCAGCCGCCCGCACTTCGACCTCAACCACCGCCAGGACATTGCTGCCAATGGTTTCAACTATGCCATCCAGGCGATTTACGAACCGGGTTCCACCTACAAAATCGTCGCGACGGGCGGGGTTCTCAACGAGGGTCTCGCCACGCCCCAGACCTCCGTATTCTGTCACAACGGACTTTACAGCGTGGGCAACATCCAGGTTCCCGATCACCACCCCTACGGCATGCTCACGCTCGAAGGCGTGCTGGTGAAATCCAGCAACATCGGTGCCTACAAGTTCGCCCTGCAGCTCGGGGCGAAGCGTTTTTACGACTATGCGGAAAAATGGGGCTTCGGCCGCAAGACCGGCGTGCTGCTCAGCGGCGAGAGCGGCGGCATCGTCCGCAACACCGGCAATGCCGTGGACTTCTCACGCGCGAGTTATGGCTACGCGCTCAACGTCACTCCCCTGCAGATGGCCGCGGCCTACGCGGTGATCGGCGGTGACGGCCGCTTGCTCAAACCGCGCATCGTCAAGTCGCTCGTCGCCAACGACGGCACCGTCATCGAGACTTTTCCCACCGAGGTCGTTTCACAGGTTCTCAAGCCCGGCATCGCGCGCAAGCTGCGCGACTCACTGGCCAAGGTGACTCTAACAGGAGGTACCGCCACCCTGGCCGCCGTGCCGGGATACAAGGTCGCGGGCAAGACCGGCACCGCCAAGAAACACAACCCCAACGGCCGCGGATATCTGCCCGACAGCTACACCGTCTCATTCGCCGGCATGCTGCCCGCGCAGGATCCCGCGTTTGTCGGCATCGTGGTCATCGACGATCCACGCACCAACAAGGTCACGCGTTATGGTGGAACCATCGCCGCGCCCGCCTTCGGCCGCATTGGCGCGCGTGCCGCCGCCTATCTGAACATTCCGCCCACCGAGCCGCTGCCAACCCCGCTTGCCGACGCCCAAAGATGATCCTGCGCGAACTCGTCTCCCGCCTTTCCCGCGTCACGGCATCCGGCCCGATGGATACGGACGTCCGCACTCTCACAGCCTCCTCGCGCGAGGCCGCTCCCGGCGTGCTGTTCGCCGCCATCCGCGGCACCGTTGCCGACGGCCATCGTTTCATCGACGACGCGCTTGCCGCCGGTGCTTGCGCGATTCTCGCGGAAACCGCGCCGCCCGCGGAATTCGACGGCTCCATCGCATGGCTGCACGTGCCGGACAGCCGCGAGGCGCTCGCGTTGCTGGCCTCAGCCATGGAAGGCGACCCATGGCGCGACATGGCCGTGGCCGGGGTCACCGGCACCAATGGCAAAACCACCACCGCGTATCTCATCCATCATGTCATGAAAACCGCGTGGCACCGCGCCGGTCTGCTGGGAACCATCCTCGTGGATGACGGAGGGACGGCACGCCCGGCGCAACACACGACGCCCGGTCCCGTCGAGCTGGCCGCGTTGCTGGGCCGCATGCGCGACAACGGCTGCCGCGGCGCGGCGATGGAGGTCTCCTCGCACGGCATCCATCAGAAACGCGTGTCCGCCATCGGTTTCGACGCCTGCGTGTTCACCAATCTGACGCAGGATCACCTCGACTATCACGGCACCCTCGAAAACTATTACAAGGCCAAGGCCGCCTGGTTTCATGCGCTCGCCGCCGATGGACATGGCAAGAAACCGGTGGCCGTGATCAATACCGACGACGCGCACGGCGCGGAACTGGCCGCCGCGCTGGAGGGCGCGATGCAGGTCGTGCGCTTCGGGTTCAACGTCCATTGCGACTTCCGCGCCAACAACTTCCGCCAGAACCCGCGCGGGATGGAATTCGAACTCTCCGCCAGGGGCCGGACTTTTCTTGTGCGTGCGCCGCTGATCGGCCGCTTCAATGTCCATAACTTGCTGGCGGCGATCGCCGCGGCCAATGCCTGCGGGATCCGTCCGCGCGAGTCCATCGCCGCCCTTGCCAAGGCGCCGCAGGTTCCCGGCCGCATGGAAAACGTCGGCAATGCCGGCGGTGCCACCGTGTTTGTCGATTACGCGCACACACCGGACGCGCTCGAAAACGCCTGCCGCACGCTCAAGGAGCTCGACCCGCGCCGGCTGATCACGGTTTTCGGCTGCGGTGGCGATCGCGACACCGGCAAGCGCCCGCTGATGGGTGCCGTGGCCGCGCGGCTGAGCGACGCCTGCGTCGTCACCTCCGACAACCCGCGCTCCGAGGATCCGCTCGCCATCATCCGCGAGATCGAAGCCGGCATGGGCGGCAGGGGACACCTCAGCATTCCAGACCGCGCGGAGGCCATCGCACACGCGGTCAAAAACGCGCTCTCGGGAGATATCATATTGATCGCCGGCAAGGGTCACGAAACCACCCAGACATTCGCGGATGAAGTCATCGACTTCGACGATCGCAAGCACGCTTCCAAAGCCCTGCGCGACCGCGCCCAGTTCATAGCCCAGAACCGATGAAACCCCTCAGCGCCAGACAGATTGCGGAAATCCTCGGCACGCAGGTGTCCGCGGGAAATCCCGACGCACTTGCGGACGGCGGCGTTTCCACCGACACGCGCACGCTTTCCCCGGGGGCCGTCTTTTTCGCCCTGCGCGGTGAGAACTTCGACGGCGACTCGTTTGCCGGCGGCGCGCTCGACAAGGGGGCCGCGGTCGTCGTCGTCCATTCATGGGACGGGCGGGCGACCGCCAATTCCGCGGTGATCGTCGTTTCCGACACGCTGCTCGCCCTGCAGAAACTCGCGCACTGGTGGCGCAAACAGCTCGACCTTCCGGTGGTGGCCATCACCGGTTCCAACGGCAAGACCGGCACCAAGGACTTCACCGCCGCCGTGCTTTCGCGCGGCTTCCGCGTCTCCGCCACGCGCGGCAACCTCAACAACCACATCGGGGTTCCGCTAACAGTTCTCGCCACCTCACCGGAGCATACCGCCGCGGTGTGGGAGATGGGCATGAACCACAGCGGCGAGATCGCCCCGCTGTGCGAGATCGCGCGGCCGAAGTTCGGCATCATCACCAACATCGGCACCGCGCACATCGAGTTCCTCGGCTCGCGCGACGCGATTGCGGAAGAGAAGGGCATGCTCGCACGCGCGCTGCCGGCGGACGGCGTGTTGTTCATTCCCGCCGGCTGTGATTATTTCGAATACCTGCGCCAGCGCACCAAGGCCCACATCGTCCCCGTCGGCAACGGCCGCGGACTGGTGCGCGCGGAAAACCTGCGCTGCGGCGCGGGCCACACGCAGTTCACCCTCGTCATCGAGGGCGAGGGCGGGGCGGAGGTCACGCTGCCCGTTCCGGGGAAACACATGGTCACCAACGCGCTGCTTGCAGCGGGAGCCGGCTGGAAACTCGGCGTGCCCCTCGCGGAAATCGCCGCGGGCCTTGCCGGCGCCGATCTAACAGGCGGGCGGCTCGCGCGTTTCGATTGGAACGGCGTTTCGGTGATCGATGATACCTACAATGCCAATCCCGAGTCGATGGCGGCGGCGATCGAGACGCTCGCCGACATGCCCGTCATCAGCGGCGCGCGGCGTTTCATCGTGCTCGGCCGCATGGGCGAGCTCGGCAGCCACGCGCCCGCGGCGCATCTGAAGACCGGCGAACTCGCCGCCAGCCGGGGACTCCGTGTCATCGCCGTGGGCGAGGGCGCGGACGGCATCGCCCGCGGCGCGGGCGGGGCGCCGTATTTTCCCGATCTAACCGAAGCCGCCGCCTGGCTCGCGCGCGAGGTGAAACCGGGCGACGCCGTGCTCTTCAAGGGCAGCCGCACCGCCACCGTGGAGAAGGTCATGAACGCCGCATTCCCCAAGAACTGATGCTACCCGCGATATACGATTTCTGGCTGCAGGCGTTTGAGGCGGAGAAATCCGCCGGCCAGGCCGGCTGGGCGCACGCTTTCTCGTTCCTCAACCTGTTTCAATACATCACCTTCCGCGCCGCCAGCGCCGGGCTGCTCGCCTTCATCCTCTCGCTCATGCTCGGCCCGCGCGTCATCCGCAGGCTGATCTCGCTCAAGGTCGGCCAGCCGATCCGCACCGCCGAGGAGGTCCACAAGCTCGCCGAACTCCACGGCGGGAAAATCGGCACCCCCACCATGGGCGGCGTGCTCATCCTCGCCACCGTGCTGGTGGCCACCCTGGTCTGCGCCCGCCCGCTCAACCCCTTCGTCGCCGTGTGCGCCTGCACGATGGCCGCCTGCGGGCTGTTGGGATTTTGTGACGACTACCGCAAGGTGAAGGAGAAGAAGTCGGACGGCATCAGCAGCCGCACCAAGCTCGGCTGGCAGATCGTCATCGCGCTGATCGCCGCCGCGTTCGTCTATCTGAAGCCGGAGATCTCCGGCTTCGGCGCGGACGAGGCGCGCATTGCCGCCGGCGAGGCGGGTTTCACGCTTGGCAAAAACAATCCGATCGGCATCGGCGCGCTCTGTTTCCCGTTGTTCAAGAGCCCGATCATCGATCTCGGCGTCCTGATCATTCCGTTTTTCGCGCTGATCATCGTCGGTTGCTCGAACGCGGTGAACCTGACCGACGGGCTCGACGGACTGGCCACCGGCTGCACGATCAGCACCACGCTCGCCTACGCGCTGCTGTCCTATCTCGCAGGTCACTATTTCATGTCGGTGGAGTATCTGGTGATTCCGCACAACCTTTACATCGGCGAGTTGTCGGTGTTCCTGATGGCGCTCGCCGGCGCGGCTTTCGGCTTCCTGTGGTTCAACTGCCATCCGGCCAAGGTGTTCATGGGCGACACCGGTTCGCTGGCGATCGGCGGCGCGCTCGGCACCGCCGCCATCTGCACCAAGCAGGAGCTGCTGCTGGTCATCATCGGCGGCATCTTCGTGATGGAGGCGGTGTCGGTGATCCTGCAGGTTGGCAGTTTCAAGCTGCGCAGGAAGCGCATTTTCAGGATGTCGCCCATCCACCACCACTTTGAGCTGTTAGGCTGGCACGAGAGCCAGGTGATCGTGCGCTTCTGGATCCTCTCGATCATGCTCGCCCTGTTCGGCCTCGCCATTCTCAAGATCGTCTGAACCATGAGTCTCACCGGCAAACACATCGCCATTCTCGGGGCGGGCCGCAGCGGCCGCGCCGCCGCCGCGCTCGCCCGGCGCGAGGGCGCGCGCGTCTCGGTGTGGGACGTCGCCGGCGCGGAAGCCTTCAAGGACATGCCGGAGGGTGTGGAGATTCATCCCGAAACCAACGTGGAACAGGGCGTGGATCTCACTTGCGATCTCCTGGTGGTGAGCCCCGGCATCGACACATACGGGCCGTTTGTCGCCGCGTTCGCCCCGCGCGCCGGCGGGATGATCGGCGAGGTGGAGTTCGCATCGCGTTTCTATCAGGGGAAAATCGCCGGCATCACCGGCACCAACGGCAAGACCACCACCACCGAACTGGTTTC
>JALOUA010000381.1 GCA_025457625.1 Akkermansiaceae bacterium | reverse complement strand
TCCACCGCGCGCGGCGAGGTGGGCGACAAGGTTTCCGGCCTGGATGCCGGTGCGGATGATTACCTCGTGAAGCCCTATTCCACCGAGGAGTTGCTGGCACGGCTGCGCGCCGCCGAGCGGCGGGCGAAACCCGAGAGCACCCGCCTGCTTTGCGTGGCGGATCTGGAGATCGACCTGATCGCACGCACCGCCCGGCGCGGGGGCAGCCAGATCACCCTCACCAACCGCGAGTTCGCATTGCTGGAAACGCTCGCCAGCGCCTCGCCGCGGCCCGTCTCCAAAGCCGCCCTCGTCGAGCGCGTGTGGGATCAGTATTTCGATCCAGGTTCGAATGTGGTGAATGTTTATGTGAACTATCTGCGTAGGAAGATCGACCTGCCCGGAATGAAACCGCTCATCCACACCCGGCGCGGGGCGGGTTTCGCCCTGCTGGAGGAAGGAGAGGACGTGTCATGAGTTTCCGTTTCCGCATTGCCGCATGGGTGGTCGTTTCCTGCACGCTGCTGCTCGCCGTGATGATTTACACCGCGCACAGCGAGCTTGAGGAAGAGCTGCGCATGGGCCGGGTGGACCGCCATCACCGGAACATTCCCGGCTGGGAACTCCACAACAGCCTCAGGGAGGAGGAAATCCAGGACATCCTCGGCGAGTTGTTGAAAACCTGGTTATGGACCGCGGCGCTGATGATCGCCCTCTCGCTCGGTGCCGGTCTTCTGCTCGCCCGCCGCTCGCTGCGCCCCGTGCACGACATCAACCGCCAGCTCTCCGCGATGCGGCCGGATTCGCTGCACGGCGGCATCGCCATTCCCGAGGCGGATCCCGCCATCGAGGGGCTGGCCAACCACCTCAATACGCTGTTGGACCGGGCCGGCACCGCCTATCAGGAAATGGCCGAGTTTTCCGCGCGGGTGGCCCACGAGCTGCGCACGCCGCTGATGCTGCTGCGGATGCGCGTCGAGCACGCGCCGCCCGGCATGCCGCCGGCATTCCAGGAGGACTTGCAGGACGAACTCGGGCGGCTCTCGCGATTCGTCGAGCGCTCGCTGCTGGCCGCCAAGGCGGAGCGGGGATCGTTGCAGCCCGCCGCCGCGCCGCTGTCGCTCAGCGATCTCGTCCGCGACGTGACCGGGGACTATCAACTGCTGGCCGCCGAGCGCGCGCTGGACATGACTGTCGCGATCACGCCCGGCATCCGGATCGGTGCCGACGCCGACCTGCTGCTCCAGACGCTGCACGGGTTGTTGGAAAACGCCGTCCGCTATGCGAAATCGGAAATTCGCGTTTCCTGCCGCACGGAGGAGCACGGCGCGGTTTTGGAGATCCATAACGACCGCGATCCGGCCACCATCGCCACTGCGGGTCTCGGACTCGGGCTGCGCCTCGTGCGCGGCATCTGCAAAGCCTGTGCATGGAAATTCGGAAGCCGCGAATCGGAACATGAATTCCACGCGGCGATCCATTTCCCGACACACGCGTCTCCCAATTCCTGACCTTCCGTCTCCATGCGTCTCCTGCTCATCGAAGACAACGCCGCGCTGCGAAGCGCGGTCGCCCAATATTTCCGCGAGGCCGGCTTCATCGTGGAAACCGCCGCCACCGGCGACGAGGGCCTGTGGGCCGCCTGCGAGATTCCTTGCGACGCGATTCTGTTAGATCTCATGCTGCCCAAGGTGGATGGCATGGAGATTCTGCGCCGGTTGCGGGCG
Source organism: Akkermansiaceae bacterium (assembly GCA_025457625.1). GTDB lineage: Bacteria > Verrucomicrobiota > Verrucomicrobiia > Verrucomicrobiales > Akkermansiaceae > Luteolibacter. The sequence goes on along the minus strand of JALOUA010000381.1, from coordinate 1,150 downwards.
AGGGAAAACCCGGTGCACATTCTGGTCATCAGCGCCCGCGACGGACTGGAGGACCGTCTGGAAGCCCTCAATGCCGGTGCGGACGATTATCTGGTGAAACCGTTTTCGCTCGCCGAGGCGCTGGCCCGGGTCCGCGCGCTGCTGCGCCGGAGTTATGTGAGGAAAACCCCGCTCCTGCAGGTCGCCGGTCTCGAACTGGATCCGGTCCGTCGCGAGGTCCGGCGGGCAGGGATTGCCATCACGCTCACCGCGCTTGAATACCGGCTGCTGGAATACCTGTTCCACCGCACCGGCGAGGTGGTCTCCCGCAGCGACATCTGGGACCATGTTTTCGAGGATGAAAGCGGCGGCGGCAGCAATGTCGTGGATGTTTACATCGGCTATCTGCGCAAAAAGCTAAGCTCCGCCGGCGAGCCGAACCTCATTCATACCAAACGCGGCCACGGCTATATCCTTGAGGAGGAATCACGATGAAATCCCCATCCATCCGGCGCAGCCTCCTGATCCGTTGCGGCATAGGCGTGGGCGCGCTGCTTTGCGCTCTCTCGCTGACCATCTATCTGATAGTTCGTCAAAGTCTCTACCAGGAGATCGACAAGTCGATCAACCAGACCGCCGCGCTGCTGGCCAACCAGGTGGAAATTGAAAATGACGGGGTGATTTTCGAATGGCAGGAAGGTCTCGGCACCAACAACGCGCTGATCCTCGATGGTCTGTTTCAATATTGGAATGACACCACCGGTGAAACCACCCGCTCACCGGCCTTGCAATCCCTCGACCTGCCCCGCTTCCGAGGCGGGAACGGCCGACCGATGGTTCAAAACATCCATCTGCCGGACGGAAATGAAATCCCGCGGCAAAATCATCGACCCGGAATCCCTGCCCCACACCCTGGTGGTCGCCGGAAACCTCGAACCGCTCCACCGCACCCTCGACCACTTGCGCTACGTGCTGCTCAGCGGCAGCCTGCTGACCCTGGCACTTGGTTTCACCCTCATCGACCATGCGATCCGCATCACGCTGCGGCCGATTGACGACCTTTCGCGCCAGGTTCGCGAGCGCACCGAACACCAGCTCGATTCCGCGTTGGAACTTCCGGGAGCGCTCCCGGCGGAACTCACCGGACTCGCGGAAAACTTCGACTCGCTGC
>JALOUA010000120.1 GCA_025457625.1 Akkermansiaceae bacterium | reverse complement strand
GCCGCGCAGCAGTTCGACGAAGGAAAACTGCGCGAAAATCAGGAAAAACCCATACACCGCCGCCACCGCCAGCGCCGCACGCATCGCCAGGCGATTCACCGCGTCGCCTCCCTCCACCAGCCCTTGCGCACGATCACCATCTGCACCATGGCCACCAAACCATCCGACAGGGCGACCGCCAACCATGCGGGAGCCATGGTTTCCCGGGTGATTTGAATGACCAGAAACACCGCCACCAGAGTGCGGACCAGCGCGGTGAACATCCACACCGTTTCGCCGCGACCGCGGTGTTTGCCCAAGGCGAGGCCATAACTCAGGCCCACCGCCATCACGAAGACACCAATCCAACTCAGGAACACCATGGCGTCCGGCGAGGGGGCTTCGATCCGCAGAACACGCAGCACCGCGGCGGGCGCGAGAATCAACAGCAGCCCGGTCAATGCATCCATCGCGCCCACCATCACACTCCAGACTCTCAGAAAACCGGGTTTTGTCATATCGTCCTCCGCTCCAACAACCAAAGCATCGAAACCCACAACATCAAGCCTCCGCATGCGGCGCGGATCACCAGCCCCCACTCGCGCCACGCCGGATTGCCCGGCATCCAGGACGGTCCGTCGCCCTCGCGCCAGCCCATCACGGCAAGAACCGCGATCATCGCCAGCGCCGCGAGATGCCAGACCGCCACCGACCATCCGCCGCCGATGCGTTTGCCGGTCAGCAGCACCATCAACAGCGCGCAGAACGAGGTGGTGAACCCCGCCATCGCCAGATGCGAGTGCGCCACCAGGCCCTGGGTGAACTTCAAATGATCCAGCACGCCGGGTTGATACATGAGAATGCCGCTGACCACCAACAGCGCCCACCAGCCGAACATCGCCGCGCGCCACACGCGGCTGCCAGCCGGCCATTCGAAACGCGACCATTCGCACGGCAGCCACCATGCCCATGGCAGCAGCATGAGCATCGCGCCGAGCTGGATGGCTTGGAAGTGCGTGCCACCCATCGCCTCCGTCACACCGAAGACGATCCAGGAAAACGCGAAGAACATCCAGATGCCGCGTGATTTACCGCCGCCCGTGGAAACCGCCGCCACCCGCGGCAGCAGCAGCATCAGCCCCACCACGATCAACGACGAGCCTAACAGACTGGATCCGGTCGGTCCGCCGGTGGTGCGGTCCACCGGCGGATAGACCGCGGGCGATGCGGCGAAGACCAGCGACACCGGCACCAGCGCCAGCCCGGCGAGGCCGGCGAGCGACAGCATGCGCCGCAGCCGGGTCCACTCCGCCGAGCGCCCGCGCCACGCCGCCGCCAGCACCGTCCACAGCAGAGCCTGCGCCGCGACGAATCCCCACAGGGCCCCGCCTTGCCAATCGAGGAAGATTTTCCCGGACGTCGCGCCGCCCAGCCAGTGGAACACTCCGAGTGAGAGCGCCGCCGTCCAAGCCCACACCGCGGCGGGCGCCCATGAGCGCGCCTTGGACGAGTCCACCTGATAGAGCGAGAACAGCCACGCCACCAGCGGCAGCGAGGTCCAGCCGTAAAGTTGCACGTTCAAATGCACCGGAACCCACCGGCCGTAGGTCCATTGCGCGAGTTGCAGGTTGGGAAACAACAGCAGAAGCGAGAGATAGAGCCCCGCCGCATTCCCAAACACCAGCCAGCCGAGCGCGTGCCGCAGTGCCGACGCAGTCCCCGTATTCTCCGACGTGATGGCGGCCCCGGACATCTGATGGGGCTTGTAAGGCCGGACCAGCCCGCTGTCAAACGCCCTGCCTCATCTTGCAAAAAAGCCTACAAGCCGCCCGCGACTGCTTTTCAGAGCATGCCGGGCCGGATGCGTGCCTCACATCTCGCGCACCCTCCAGAACATTTTGGGTTCCGTGGAGTTCATCGTCAGCGGGTTGCCGCCGCTGAGGGCTTGGAATGGCGGACCATCCGGCTCCCACAAGCCGGGAAGCATGGTCGCACTGCGCTCCAGTTGATACATCCGTCCGGGCTGGCCTTGGAAATCAGCCGCAAAGGCACCCGGCCCGGTTTGGCGGAAGCCGGTCATGGCGGGTTCCACCGTCACGGGTGGCGAGGTGGACAACACGGCATCGATCCCTGCCAATCCCGCGAACTCGGTCACGACCAGATCCGCGGCATCCTGGATCGTTTGAACGTCATCATAAAACTCGCCGTAATAGATCGAACCGCCAACCGGGGCGAACTCGATGCGGTAGATTCCCTCCGCGAGGCCATTGAGCGAATAGCTCCCGTCCGCGAGGGTCTCCGTGGCATTCACGAAGAACCAGTCGTTGTTTGCCGCCTCCCAGCGCCGAATGAACACATACACTCCCTCGATGCCGCTGTCGGATTCATTGCGGACGGTTCCGGAAATGGTCTGCGCCTGCCGCATCGAGGCATCGATCCCGCTGACCGTGTCATCCGTTCCGAGCGTCACATCCGATGCGGCACTCAGCGTGGCCACACCCGGATGAAACTGCTGGGCGTAGAGGCCATTGGTGCGGTCACTGAAGCGCACCCGGTAGTCGCCGGGTGGCAGGTTCTCGAGCGTGTAATTGCCGGCGCTGTCACTGCTGGCCTCGGCAAGGAATTCATAACGCGCCAGGCCGGTGTCATAACGATAGGCGTAGGCGAAAATCCCCTGCAAGGGCAGCGAGGTGTCCGAATCCGTGATCGTCCCGGTGATCACACCCGCTTGGCCGGAGAGGCTGAGCGCGGCGTTGATCGAACCCGTGGTCTGCAGCAGATTCACCGTCACGGATGCCGCATCGCCGAACTCGGTGACATTGTCATAATACTCGGACCGGTGTTGGGATGCGGTATCGTAAAACTCAACGCGATATTGTCCTGCGGGCATGGCGGCACTCGCGTAGCTGCCCGACGAGTCCGTGGTGGCGTATCCCTGATAAGGCCATCCGGCACCGTCGAAGCGGTAGAAACTCACATCGATGCCCTCAAGGGGTTGTGCGTTGACCGCGCTCGAAACCACCCCGGAAATCCGGCCTCCGGCGGCGAGTGCCGCGTCGATGCCCGGCGTGGTGGCGGCCGCCGCGACCGGGATGTCGGTGCCGCCGGCCAAATCCGCGGCATTCTGATAGACCTCCCCAAGGTGCAGGCCGCCCTCCTCAAAAAATTCGATGCGGTAAGTGCCCGCGCTGAGTCCTCCCACGCTGTAATTTCCGTTCGTGTTCGTCATGGCGGAGGCAACGTATTGGAAGTTGTTTCCGGGGTTCACGCGATAGGCAAAGACCGAGACATTCGCAAGGGGAGTGCCCGTTCCCTCCTCGGTCACGGTTCCATCGATCCGGCTTGCCACCGCCAGGGACGCGTTGATGCCGCTGAGCACCGCGCCCGCGGAAACCGCCAGGCTGTCCGCCAAGTCAAAGGTGGCTTTGTTGTTGTAGGATTCCCCGAGGTAATTGCCTGCAAAATCGTAGAATGTGATCCGGTAATCACCGGGAACCAGTCCTTGCGCGGTGTAGGTGCCGGATAGATCCGTCGTCACATTGGTTGCGTAGGACCAGGCCAGAGACACTTCGTTCCGACGATACAAAGTCACGGAGATGAATGGCAGTGGAGTTCCGGTGCCGTCCGCTGTGACTGTTCCGGTGATCCGGCCGGCAAGCTCGAGGCTTGCATCAATGCCGGTGACGTCCTGTCCTTCCTGGACATCGACGGGATCGGCGGCTTCGAGCGTGGGTTTTCCGTTGTAATATTCCCTGGCGTAGGCCGCCGCCGGGCTATAGTCCGCGAATTCCACCAGAAACGTTCCATCCGGCAGGCCGCCGATGGAATAGGTGCCATCCGCCGCAGTGTTGCGGGAGAACAGATATTCCCGCTGTGCCGTGCTGTTGTTGATCCGGTAGAAGTTGACCGTGATCCCGGACAGCGGAGTCGCCGAATTGTCGGTCACCGTCCCAGAGATGCTTGCCGCATCAATCAGACTTTCGTTCACGACCGTCTCGTTGCCCGTGGTGACGACGACATCGGCGGCACTTTCCACAATGTAGGCGTCGCTGTGGTATTCGCCCGCATGGGTTTCGGAGGGATCCACGAAGCGCAGGCGGTAAGTGCCGGTCTCGACCTGGTTGAAAAGATATTGCCCCGTCCCGTCCGTCGTGACGTCCTGCAACTCCTCCCAGAACACGCCGCCGGCATTGTAACGGAACAGCGTGACTTCGATGCCCGGCAGCGGATTGCCGAGGTTGTCTGAAACGGTTCCGGAGATCGAACCGAACTGTTTTGCCACCAACTGCATGTTGATGCCACCGGTGACGGCTCCGGCGGTGACCTCAACGTCATCGGCGCTGTCCACGTCCGTGGCATTGGCATAATACACATACTCAAAGTTTCCGGAGTAGTCTCTAGCGCCGACCCGATAGGTGCCGACGGGCAAGCCGCCAACGGAGTAGTTCCCGTCGAAGTCCGTGAAGCCGTAGGCAAGCTCCTCCCAATAAAAGAAAGCCTCATTGTAGCGATAGACCACGATGTCGATGTTCGGGACCCCGCTGGAGGATTCGTCGGTGAGGCTGCCGTCGATGCGGCCAGCGGCGGCCAGGGACGCGTCGTATCCGGTGAGTGTCACTGCTGCTCCGACGGAGATGTCCGTGGCGGAATTGAAATCCGTCGTGTCGTCGTGATATTCCCGCTGAAACAGGCCGCTGGCAGAGGAAAACTCAATTCGATAGGTTCCGGTGCCAAGGCCGCCGAGGTTGTAAGAACCATCCGCAGCCGTGGTCGCCTGATTCACATAGTCCCATCCGCCGCTTCCGTTGTTGCGGTATGCGTAAACGTAAACGTCCGGCAAGGGGTTGATCCCGCTTTCGTCGGTCACCATGCCTTGAATTCTTGATGCGTCGGCCAGCGCGGCATCGGACGTCACGCTGCCCGCCGAATAGATGACCACACTGTCGGCATCGTTGAACTGTGCCTTGTTGTTGTGGTATTCCGGCGCGAAGTTCCCGGCCGGGTCGCTGAAACGCAGGCGGTATGAACCATCCTCAAGACCGCCGATCTGGTAGGTGCCGTCGGCCTGCGTGTTGCCATACTTCACATATTGCCAATAGGACCCGGAGCCGGTGGTGGTGTAACGATAGGCCACGACCTGGATTCCGGAGAGCGGTGCTCCGCCATTGTCCGCGGTGATCGTGCCGATCAACTGTCCGCCCAAGGCGAGCGAGGCGTCCACCCCGCTTGCCGTGTCGGATTCTCCGAGGACGATTGGCGTGGCACTGGCGTAATCCGCAACGTCGTCATACCACTCCGGAAGATAAGAGCTGACGGTCCGGTTGTCCTCAAAACGGATCCGGTAGGTATTGGCGGGAAGATCGAGAAAAGCATACTCGCCGTTGCTGTTAGTGGTGGCTCCGAACCAGGTATTTTCCTGGAACCGGGCCTGCACGTCGATGCCTTGCAGGGGCGTGATGCCATCGGCTGCAGTGACCCTGCCCGAAATCCCGGCAGCGCTGGCGGCCAAGGGGAGCGAGATCAAAGCCGGGACGATGCAGGCAAACGCCCGCGTGAGGAGTCGCTTCGCATTCATGATGGGGAGGATTCAAATATCCTTGATGGGGAGTATTGACACTGGCGGCTTATCAATACCCGGTTGGTTGTCAAGGTTTTCCACGTGACGTTTCCAGAACGCGCAGTGGATCAAATCCCCTTCCCTTCGGTCTTGCCATCGCGCATTCTCACGATGCGGTCACAACGGCCGGCGAGTTCCGGATCGTGCGTGGCAAGAACCAGCGTGCGGCCGCGCGAGCGGACGAGTTCCAACAATAAATCGAAGACCTTTCCACGGTTGCTTTCGTCCAGCGCGCCGGTCGGCTCATCACAAAGCAGGATTTCCGGATCATTCATCAGCGCGCGGACCAGGGCGCCGCGCTGGCGTTCGCCGCCGGAGAGTTCGCGCACGCGCTGGCCGAGCCGACGGGCGACGCCGGTGGCTTCGGCGAGCTCGTTCAAGCGCGCCAGACCTTCCGCGCGTTTTCCACCTGCGGCGATGACGGGCACCATGCAGTTTTCCGCCAGCGTGAGATCCGGCATCAGGTGGTGCATTTGGAAGACATAACCAATGCGGTGGCGCAACAGTTCGATGCGCGTCGGCTCATCGACCACATCGCGTCCGGCCACGCGGACCAGCCCGCGGTCCACCTCCTCCAGACCGGAAATCACGTTGAGCAAGGTGGACTTGCCGCAGCCGGAGGTGCCGCACAACGCCACGATACCGCCTTTTTCCACCCGCAAGGTGACACCCTTGAGCACCTCGATGCGGCCGCTGTCATAGCTTTTCCACACGTCCTCGACGAGGATCTCCATTGGATTGTTCCCACTCATTCGAATCGCAATGCCTCCGCGGGTTTGAGGTTGGCGGCATACCATGCCGGATAGAGCGCGCCGGCCAGCGCGGTGAAGACCGCCAGCGAAAGCGCGCCGGCGACTTCCATCCAGCCGATCCGCGGGTCGATGTATCCCTGGAGTTGCGGCACGGCGCGCAGCGCATGCAGTCCGCCGACGCTCAGCGCCCAGCCGAGGGCCGTGCCAATGGCGGAAACCAGCAGCGACTCGCCGAAGATCATGCGCGCCACCTGGCCGCGGGAAAAGCCGCAGACGCGGGCGATGGCCAGTTCCTTGATGCGGCCGAAAACCGAGAGGATCATCGTGTTGGTCACGCTCAACCCGCCTAACAGAAACGCGCAGCCGCCCACCACCCAGGCGGTGGTTTTCATGATCTTGAACTGCGAGTAGCTGCGGCTGAACTCCTCGTTTTCCAGCGCGGTGAGGCGTTTGTGGTTTTTCCCCATCCATTCCTTCACCTCGGCGGAGCCGTGGCCATCGGCGAGCGCCACGGTGACCACCGAGCACAAGCCTTCCTTGTGGAATTCGCGCTGGCAGGTGCCCAGCGGCATGAAGACGCCGCCGTTTTCAAAGCCGTTCTCCATCCGCAACACGCCCGCCACCGGATAGGTCCCCTGCCCCAGTTCAATGGTGCCGCCGGCCTTGGCATTGAGGAAATCGGCGGCGCGCTCGCCGAGCACCACGCCGTTTTTCTGCTCGGTGAAATCCGCCGCGCTTCCTTGCAGCCACTCGCCTTTTTTCAATCGCGGATCATCCGGGCTGATGCCGAAGCATGTCACCACCGGCCTGCCGGGAGCGGTGATGATGGTGAACAGAACCGGCCGCGCGTCTTTGACGAACGGCTGTTTTTCCAGTTCCCCGGCCACCTCCACCGGCACGTTGCTGAAGAACAAATCCGACACGTTCTTCTCGAACACCACCACCTCGGAGTCGCTTTGCAGGATGCGCTCGAACATTTTCACCGCGCCGCCCAACAGGCCCACCACGCTCAGCATCGTCGCCACGCCGAGGGCGATGCCCGCCGCGCCGATCGCCGTGCGCACGCGGTGGCGGCGCAGGTTGGTGAAAACCATTCTCCAGAGACTCATCAGACAACGGCGATTTCAGACCGCCACGGGGACCATGACCATTTGCGGAGTGGTCGGCAAGGTCACACGCAGCGGTGCGAGCATTCCCCATCGCACCTCTCCTCCGGGCAGTTTGGCCTGCACGCGGTCGCCCGTCTGGCGCAGCCGCTTGAAGCGCCGCAGGGTCGCCTGGAAACCTTCGGCAAGAATGAGGTTCGGGCGGCCCAACTCGGCATCGCGGCCTCCGGTCTTGCCGCTTTCATCACCCGGGCAAAGCACGTCCTTCAGGTCGTCGGCCGCCTGATAGGCAAGGCCGCGCAACAGGCCGATGCGGTCGAGCAACTGGATTTCCCGGTCCGTGCCGCGGCCGATGATGGCGGGCAGCACCAGCGTGAGGCGCAACAAGTCGCCGGTTTTGCGGGCGGCCACCTCGCTGACATCCGAGGCGGATTGTTCGCCGCGCCAGCCGCTCAAATCGAAGGCCTGGCCGCCGATCACGCCGCGCGTGCCGAGGCGGGCGTCCACCCATTCGCCGGCGCGTTCGCGCCTGGCGGGCGAGGCATGGCGGATGCCGGACCAGATCATCGCGTAGCCGCGGTTGATGATGGCCAGCGCGGCAAGCATCGCCACCGCCTCGCCATGCAGCACGTGCGGACAGGCCGCGCCGCGCCGCGTGCGGGCGTCGTCCATCGCCGGAAGATCATCGAACACGAGCGACGCGGTGTGCAGGTATTCGATGCCGCAGGCCACCGCGCGGGCGGCTTCCTCCGCCACGCCCATCTCCATGCCGATCAAGTAGGCGGTCACCGCCCTGACCAGCGAACCGGGCCGCGCGAGGATGTCGCCCAGCGCCGCCGCCAGCCGCGGCTCGACACCGCGCAGCGGGCCCATGCCATTGGCAAAGCTGCCCGCCATCAAAGCCCTGGCGCAGCCTGAGCGCCGTTTCCACCATGATTCCGGAGTCATTTTTTTTTGTTAGAAAGGGTTGCGTCTCACCTCACCTTGCCGACGACGTGGAAGCGCACGACGAGCTGCGGGTCCACCGTCATCACCGCCATCGCGCGGATGACCGGCAGGCTGAAATTCTGATAGTCCATGGACACCTTGCCGGTGATGGTCACCCACTCGCCGTCCTTTTTGGCGGTATAGGGGAAGGTCACGGTTTTGGACACGCCGTTGATGGTCAGCGTGCCCGATCCCTGCGGCGTGCCGTCCTTGCCGGTCCATGACTTGGTGAATTTGAAAGCGCCCTGCGGATTGCCACCGCCGAGCCACTCGATCATCTGCTTGTCGCGCTTCGCATCGTCGGTATCGAGATCCTTGAAGTTCCACTTCAGCTCGAAACCCTCCGGCTTGAGCGAGGCGGCGTCGCCGGAAACACTGGCCGTGTAGTCCTTGAGCGTGCCGGTGAACTTGTGTCCGGTGGCCTTGGCATCCACCTGGATGCGGCTGCGGCCCTTGTCCACTTCGAGCGTGGCGGCATGGGCGAGGGCCAGGCTGGAAAGGAAGGTAAAGAGGATCGGAATGGTTCGGTTTCTCAGATGCATGGGTGGATTATCCGCATGATAGCGCCGGGATCAATGCCGGCTTTGATAAGAAATTTCTTATCCTAAATCTCCGCATGGCAGGGTTGCAGATCGTCTGCCTTCTCACGCTGCTCGCAGGTTCCGCCCGCGCCAGCATCGCCTACGGCAGCATCAACAACTTCGACACCGTCAACGACACCGGCAGCGAATGCCACGGATTCGAAATCGAGATCGACGACTGCCACAGCACCGACATCACCTACACCTACAATTACAATCACTACGGTGCGCCACGCATTGAGCAGGATGACACGGACCCCATGCATCCAAAGTGCCGCATCCGCTGGGAGAGCAAAAAGAACCCCGACGGCACCTGGGCGGCCTACACCGCGATCCCGAGCGGCCCGATCAGTCCGACCAACGGCCACATGTTCACCAATCCGAATGTGAACTTCGGCGGCGAGCACTTTGGCGTCGGCTATCGGGTGGCGGCTTCGGTGGTGAAATACAATTGGCTCATCGACAACGGCAGCGGCGTGCTCGTGCATGGCGGCGCGGTGCAGGTCGCCACTCCGGTGTTCACCTATTACCCGCCGGTCGCCGGCAATCCCGCTCCCGCGCAGGTGCAGGCCGTGATCGCCCCACCACCGCCGCCGGTGCCTCCGGTGAAGGAATTTGGCAAAGCCGTGTGGGTGAAGGAGATCAAAACCACCTTGCACAATAACAAGGAGATCAAGCTGCGCGAGCTCGTGAGCGATGATCCGGCCGATGCCAATGACAAAAACTGGGCCAATGGCGAGCAGGATGAAGTCGAGGTGGAGTGGCGCATTTTGCAGTTGAAGACCAGCGCTCCGGACGGTGGCCCGAATGCCGAGCTGGCTGCCGCGCCAGAGGATCTGCCGAATGGCGACGAAGTGGTGACACGCCGCTACGAGTTCTACAAATACACCGGTCCACTCGATGCGGAGAGCGGCGAGGCGATGGCCGATGCGGTGGGTGCGG